>DASXUI010000029.1:0-12171 GCA_036504955.1 Armatimonadota bacterium | reverse complement strand
GTACTTCTTGAACTCCGCTCCGCCCTTGGTCGCCAGGTACTGGGTGATGGCGCTGGTGAGCGTCGTCTTCCCGTGGTCTACGTGGCCGATCGTTCCCACGTTGACGTGCGGCTTCGTCCTCTCGAACTTTGCTTTTGCCATGGGGCTTCAGTAGTCTCCTTGGTCTGGGGATATTGGATTCGCGCTGATGGGAGGCTTGCCCGCCTTTCGCACGAGAGCTTGGAGCTCATGGTGCGTGGCGAGGGCTGGGCCTCGTCCCGGTTCAGCGCTTATCGTGTCCCGATAGCAACTATAGGTCTCGGTTCACGCCGGAGCGCGTGGAGAGGCCAGCCTCCCTACAACCGGACCGTTTTCGTAGTGCCGTGTGGCTCTTCGTCGGCCCTCCAACGGGCCCCGGCCTCCGCCATCAGCGGAAGCGTGCCCTTGAAGGCGCTCCAAGCCACGAATCCTACGGACCTCCTTGATGCCTGGTTAGTCGGCCACTCCACCCAGGCCCAGAGGGCCGGGAGACAGCCAGAGGCAGTCGGGACCTTCGTCCCGACCGCCCAAGGATAGCTAGGACCGAGACTCCTGTCGCCCGCCGGTGCGGGCCAGGATCTCGTCGGCAACGCTCTTCGGAACCTCCTCGTAGTGCGAAGGCTCCATGGTGTAGCTGGCACGACCCTGGGTCATGGAGCGGACCACGGTCGCGTATCCGAACATCTCGGAAAGCGGTACTTGGGCCTTGATGACCTGGCTCTGAGCGGAGCCGGGCTCGATGCCCTCGATGCGGCCACGGCGGGAGTTGAGGTCGCCGATGACGTCGCCCATGAAGTTCTCCGGGGTGACAACCTCCACCGCCATGATGGGCTCCTTCAGCACCGGTCGGGCCTTCCGAACCGCCTCCTTCACGCCCATGGAACCAGCGATCTTGAAGGCCATCTCGGAGGAGTCGACCTCGTGGTAGGAACCGTCCACCAGGGAGACGCGCACGTCGATCACGGGGTAACCCGCCACGACGCCGCCCTCCAGCGCTTCCTTCACGCCCTGCTCGGTGGGGTTGATGTACTCCTTCGGGACCGAGCCGCCGATGGTCTTGTTGAGGAACTCGAAGCCTTCGCCCGCGGGCAGCGGCTCGATCTCCAGCCAGACGTCGCCGAACTGGCCGCGCCCACCGGTCTGCCGCACGAAGCGCCCATTGGCCTTGGCCTTCTGGGTGACGGTCTCCTTGTAGGCGACCTGCGGCCGGCCCACGTTGGCCTCTACCTTGAACTCGCGCACCAGGCGGTCCTGGATGATCTCCAGGTGAAGCTCGCCCATACCCGCGATGATGGTCTGGCCGGTCTCGTCGTCGGTGTGGATCCGGAAGGTTGGGTCCTCGGCGGAGAGCCGCTGAAGCGCGGTGGACATCTTCTCCTGGTCGGCCTTCGTCTTGGGTTCGATGGCGATGGAGATGACGGGTTCCGGGAAGGTGATGTTCTCCAGGATGATCGCCTTCTTCTCGTCGCACAGCGTATCGCCGGTGGTGGTGTCACCCAAACCGACGGCGGCGGCGATGTCGCCCGCGTGAACCTGGTCCACTTCCTCGCGATGGTTGGCGTGCATGCGCAAGATGCGGCTGATGCGCTCCCGGCGGTCCTTCGTGCTGTTGTACACGTAGGAGCCCTTGTTCAGAGTGCCGGAGTAGACGCGGAAGTAGGTCAGGCGCCCCACGTAGGGATCGGACATCACCTTGAAGGCTAGCGCGGCGAAGGGCTCGTTGTCGGAGGCCATGCGGACCTCTTCCTGGTCGGTCCTGGGAACGATGCCGGTAACGGCGTCAACGTCCAGGGGCGAGGGCAGGAAGTCCACCACGGCATCCAGCATGGGCTGAACACCCTTGTTCTTGAAGGAGGAGCCGCAGAGCACTGGGACCAGTCCGCCGTGGATGGTTCCCTTGCGGATCGCCGTTCGAATCTCCTCCACGGTGATGGGCTGACCTTCCAGGTACTTCTCCATCAGCGCGTCGTCGACTTCGGAGATGGCTTCCAGCATCTTGTCGCGGTAGCTCTGTGCGGCCTCCTGAAGGTCCTGGGGGATCTCCGACTGCTCGCTGGTGGTGCCCAGATCATCCGTGTAGATGAGGGCCTGCATGGTGATCAGGTCCACCACGCCCTTGAACTCGGTCTCAGAGCCCACGGGAATCTGGAGGGGGACGATGCGGGCGCCCAAGCGGTCCTGCATGCGCTCCATGACCTTGTAGAAATCCGCGCCCGTGCGGTCCATCTTGTTCACGTAGGCGATGCGGGGAACCTTGTACTTATTCGCCTGGCGCCAAACGGTCTCGGACTGGGGCTGGACGCCGCCCACCGCGCAGAAGACGGCCACCATGCCGTCCAGCACGCGCAGCGAGCGCTCCACCTCAACGGTGAAGTCCACGTGGCCGGGGGTGTCAATGATGTTGATGCGGGTGTCGCGCCACGAGCAGGTGGTAGCGGCGGAGGTAATGGTGATTCCGCGCTCCTGCTCCTGGACCATCCAGTCCATGGTAGCGGCGCCCTCATGGACCTCACCCATCCGGTGGAGGCGCCCCGTGTAGAAGAGGATGCGCTCCGTGGTGGTGGTCTTGCCAGCGTCTATATGAGCGGCGATGCCGATGTTTCTCGTATTGGCTAAGCTAACTTCTTTTGCCACAGGGTATTCTCCAAACCAACGCCGCGAGCGGCGGGGCCACGATGCGAGACTACGGGCACGGCCGTGATGGCGGCACGCGACCCGTCGAACCCCCCAATGGAAGCGAGGTCCGTCACTGCGCTCTTACACTAGAACCGCGGGGCGGATAGTGGCGCTGTAAAGCTGGTAGGCGCCACCCAGGATTCCTTTCCCGGCAAGCGCAGTAAGAAGCTCCATCGCACGGCCTTGCGGGGCCGGGCGGGCCTCTAGGGTAATAATCGCGCCTCAGCGTGGCCCCCACCGAGGCAGGGGTCACGCTGAGAGCACTACGGTATTAGGTCTATCAGAAGCTACTGCTCTACCACTAACGCGCGGCTGCCCACAGCCTTAAGGGCAGCGCGGTTGAGCGCCGGAGTGGTTCACCCTATCGGGAGAGCCCTGCCCCAGCGCGGCCCCCTACCAGCGGTAGTGGGCGAAAGCCTTGTTGGCCTCGGCCATGCGGTGGGTGTCCTCGCGGCGCTTCACGGAGGCTCCCTGGCCGTTGGAGGCGTCAAGAATCTCGGAGGCGAGGCGCTCGGTCATGGTCCGGCCGGGGCGCTTGCGGGAGTTGTTGATCATCCAGCGGATAGCCAGGGCGCGACGGCGCTCGGGACGCACCTCCACGGGCACCTGGTAGGTGGCGCCACCGACACGGCGGGGCTTGACCTCCAGCACGGGCATCACGTTCTTGATGGCCTGCTGGAAGACTTCCAGGGGCTCCTTGCCGCTGCGAGACCCAACGGTCTCCATGGCCTTGTAGAAGATCCGCTCCGCCACGCTCTTCTTGCCGCGGGTGAAAAGTCGGTTGATGAACCGGGTCACCATGAGGTCATGGTAGATGGGGTCCAGCGGCAGCTCGCGCTTGGGTGCAGGTCCTTTTCTGGGCATCCTCTAACTCCTCCGGTTACTTGGGCTTCTTGGTTCCGTACTTGGAGCGACCCTGCTTCCGGTCCTTGGTGCCGGCGGTGTCCAGGGTGCCGCGGACGATGTGGTACCGAACGCCAGGAAGATCCTTAACGCGCCCGCCGCGAACCAGTACGACCGAGTGCTCCTGCAGGTTGTGCCCGATGCCCGGGATGTAAGCCGTGACTTCCTGGCCGTTGGAGAGGCGCACCCTGGCGATCTTCCGAAGCGCGGAGTTCGGCTTCTTGGGACTCACGGTGCGGACCACCAGGCAGACTCCTCGCTTCTGGGGAGCTCCATCGGTCGGCGTGCTGCGGCGCTTCACTGAGTTGAACTCGGTGTGGAAGGCCGTGACCGAAGTCTTCTTGATCGGCCTCTTCCTGCCCTTTCGGATCAACTGGTTGATCGTTGGCATCCGCGATACCTTTCATCTTCTAGAAAACTGTGATGGCCCAGGGAACCGGCCACTGAGGGTTGCCTTGGCCTGCGGCGCCAAGGCCGCATGCCCTAGGCCCCAGGGCCCCAAGCGGGGGACAAAAGAAAAGCCCCTCCGCTGGAGGGGCAAGGGCATCCATTATCGCGAGTCCGCTTAGGATACTGGTGAGGAGTGCCTCTTGCCTACCCCCTTTTCGCCTGCTGCGCCGGCATCGCGGAGAAGGGTTGCTGACCCTTGCCCTGACCCCACCGCACCGAACGGGTTATGTCCAACAAGCGGCAGAACCGCCCATCTCGCACAAGCCCTAGTATAAGCCCCCCTCGACTGGTTGTCAATAGGGGGATGCCAGCGGCTTTGGGCGACGCCGAACCTCCTTTGAGACAGGGTGGCCAGCGTGGCGCGGGCGAGAAGCTCGCGCTACCAAGGCCTCAGAACCATCGGCCGGCAGTGACACCACCGGCTGCGGCTGCCAGCCCCGTCACGCCACGTGGGGAAGCCAGCGCGGCCGGCTCGCCCATCAGCCGTCAGTGCTTGAAGTGCCGGATCCCCGTGAAGACCATCGCCAGGTTGTGGCGGTTGGCGACCTCGATGACCTCGGCGTCGCCCTTGGAGCCGCCGGGCTGGATGATGGCCGTCAGACCGGCCTCCGCGGCCGTCTGGGGGCCGTCGGGCTTGGGGAAGAAGGCGTCCGAGGCCAGCACGGCACCCTTGGCCAGCTCCCCGGCGTTCTGCACCGCAAGCTGAACGGGCCACACCCGGTTCGGCTGGCCCGCGCCCATCCCCAGAAGGCGCGCCACCCTCTGCCCGCCCTCCTCGGTCACCCGGGCGATGGCGATGGCGTTGGATTTCACGTGCTTCACGACCTTCCAGGAGAAGAGCAGGGCCTCCCACTCCTCCTCGGAGGGCTGCCGCTGGGTGACGACGCGCATCTCCGCGCGGCCCGCGTCCTTCAGGTCGCGCTCCTGGATCAGCAGCCCGCCCATCAGACGCTTGAGGTCCCAGTCCCCCTTCGCCTGGCGGTCGGCCCTGGCGGGCAGGGCTCCGCAGTCCAGCAGCCGGACGTTGGCGCCCCAGCCCTTCCGGGCCTGGATCATCTCCAGGGCAGGCGCGGTGAAGCCGGGCGCGATGATGGCCTCGAAGAAGTTGTTGGGCTCCGTGATAGCGCGCGCGGTATCCGGGTCCAGCTCGCGATTGACGGCAATGATCCCGCCGAAGGCGGACATCCGGTCAGCCTCGCGTGCGGCGCGGAAGCTGGCCTCCAGCGTGCCGCCGGCGGCGCAGCCGCAGGGGTTCGTGTGCTTTAGAACGGCCGCGGCCGGCTCATCGAACTCCATCACAAGCTGCAGAGCAGCATCCAGGTCCACCAGGTTATTGAAGGAGAGCTCCAGCCCGGAAAGCCGATGGGACCAGGCCACGGTGCCGGGGCGGCGCTCCAGTTCGCGGTAGAAGGCGGCCTGTTGGTGGGGGTTCTCGCCGTAGCGCAGCGTCTGCGCTCGGTGGAAGTCCAGCACCACCGTCTCGGGCAGCCCCTCGCCGCGGTCCTCGAAGTAGCGGTTGATTGCGGCGTCGTAGGAGGCGGTGTGCGCGAAGGCCTTGGTGGCCAGCCGCAGACGTAGGTCGGCGTCCAGACCGCCCTCATCTCGAATCTGCTCCGCGACGACCGCGTAGTCCTTCGGGTCCACCACCACGCCCACGTGGTGGAAGTTCTTGGATGCGGAGCGGATCATCGCTGGGCCGCCGATATCGATCTTCTCGATAGCCTCCTCCAGCGTGACGCCCGGGCGAGCGACCGTCTCGCGGAAGGGGTAGAGGTTCACGACCACCAGGTCGATGGGCTCGATCCCGTGCTCCTCCATCGCCTGGCGATGGGACGCCTTGGAGCGGTCGCCCAGGATGCCCCCGTGGACCTTGGGGTGCAGGGTCTTGAGCCGGCCGTCCATCATCTCCGGGAAGCCGGTGAGATCATCGATCTGGCGTACGGGTACGCCCGCCTCGGCGAGCGCGCCGGCGGTGCCGCCGGTCGAGATGATCTCCACGCCAGCCTCGCTCAGCGCCTGAGCAAAGGCCACCACGCCTTCCTTGTCAGAGACGCTGATCAGCGCCCGCTTCACCTTCATCGATGCCCACCTTCCCTACCAACAGCCGCCACCACAGAGACACAGAGGGCACAGAGGAACACAGAGAAGAGCATCTAGCCCGCATAATGCACGAGGCGCTTGCGCGTCGTGCATGGCGCGGGCTTCCACGCGCTCTCGTGAATAAAGCAGGCTAGGTGTCTTGGTGGTCAGGGTCTCCGTGCTAAGCGCCTTGCTCCTCGCACCGGCTCTTGGCGGTATCTAGTGTACCGTGGAGACGCGGAGCTGGTCGAGGGGTCTGCGGGGGCAGAAGCCCTCGAAGGAGCCGTGCCAGAAGCCGACGCGGTCCTCGCCGAGCTGCCAGCAGAGATAGATGGGCTGACCCTGCAGCGTGGCGGGGAAGTCCACCTGGCCCTCGCGCGCGTCCTTCAAGACCACGCCCAGGCTGGATACCTCCTCGATGCGTGTCTCGAGGCGAGCCACAAGGCGGCCCAACTCCCGGCTGAGCTGAGCCATGGAGCGCTCCGCCGACTCCCCCGCCCGCTCCTGAGCCAGTAGCGCGTCCATCTCCTCGCGCTTGCACAGCACCTCGTCATAGGCCGTGGCGAGCCACTCCATCAACGGGCGGAGCCGGGGCAGCAGCCCATTCGCGCTCTCCACGGTGAACAGGGTGGGCAGCATCAAGGCGTCCACGCCCTCCTGGGCCTCCGAACCTCGCTGTGACTTCATAGGCTGTGCTGGGTCTCCTTAGCCGAGGGGCGCCGCCGAACGCTGGCATCCGGCTGCCGAAACGGGTCATCACGTGCTTGTGGTGTATCATGAAGAGTGGTAGGCCCGTTCCGTCCGCCGGCGGGGATCGCCTGGAATCGTGAGCGATTCTTGTAGGGACAACCAGGGACTGGGGTTGGGCCTCCCGGCACCCGTCTAGGGAGTTCTTCTGGCACCCCCTGCCCTCATCCTTCGGCTGTGCGTGCCTGTGGTGCCCAGGCTAGCAGACCCAGCACGGCAGGCGGAGCCGGCGAATTGAGATCGCCTGGCAGGGCCCCAAGGGGCGAGGCGCGGGCGCGCGGCTCGGCCTCTTCGGGGCCGGTGCGCCCGAGCGGGCGAGGGTATATGTACAGTAGCATAGTATTAGGTAAGCGACTCCCCTGATGCCCTAGCCCGCGCTACGTATGGCGGCTCTGTGGAGACCCGGGCTGCTCACAAGGCACAGGCGCCTCACGGGTTGCGCGTAGCAACCGGCGTGTCTGCGCGAGGCGACTGCGCGCTTTGCAGAGCGCGGGGTTCCGCACGCTTGTCGTGTGCAGTGCAGGCTAGGGCTGTCCGGAGCCTTACCGCGGCTCGTGATCGCGCGGAGCCAATCAGCACGGTCGCGTTCCCCATTCCCGAGCAAGCGACGCTGTGCGTGGAGGTAGACCGATGGGTGAGAAGAGTAAGGGTGGCGAAAAAACAGACAAGAAGAAACCCGCGAAGACTCTGAAGGAGAAGCGCATGGAGAAGCGCGAGAAGACCAAGACCGGTATCCAGACCGGAGTCCAGAGCTGATCCCAGCGGGCGGAGGTGAGCGGTTCAGAGAGCCCTGTCCTCGGCCGCTCACCTTTCTGGTTTCCTTCGCCGTTGCTGTGGCACCCTCGGTTGTCTAGAATAGGGGGTGTACCGGCAGCGGTGGCTGTAGGATAGTTGGGCAAGTGCTCAGCGTCCCCATGGGCGGCCGCCCTCCTTTCCCGCCGGTGTTATGGGAGGCATCAGAATGGTAACCCTGACCGAACGGGCAGCCCAGGAGGTGAAGACCACCTTGGAGGAGCAGGGCAAGCCCGCTGCGAGTCTTCGTGTATTCGTTGCCGGGGGCGGTTGCTCCGGCCTGCAGTACGGTCTGGCCATTGAGGAGTCTCCGGACTCCACCGACCAGATCTTTGAGCAGTTCGGCGTCAAGCTAGTGGTGGATCCCCGCAGCTACGTCTACGTGCAGGGCGCCAACGTCGATTTCGTGGATGACGTGATGGGCGGCGGCTTCAAGGTCGACAACCCGAACGCCACCCGAAGCTGCGGTTGTGGCAGCTCCTTCCAGACTGAAGACGGCCAGGGTGGAGGCGGCTGCTCCTCCTGCCACTGAGTTACTGAAGGCGGGTCGTAGGGTCGTAGGGGAAGGGCCCCAGAGGGTGCTCTTTGGTCCCTTGGGTCTCTTTCGTCCCTTGGCTGAAGGGACCTAAGTGACGTAAGGGACCCAAGGGGGGTCCTCTGAGGCCCTCCCCTACGACCCCACGACCCTACGGCCCTACGACCCGCCCCTCCCACATCAACTCCGCCAGGCGCAGGGTGGTCCTCCACCCGTCCCCAGTGTCCTCGACGCTCCACCACGCGGAAAGTACGGCCCCGTAGAGCCCCCACCCCCTCACTCGATCTTCGTCTAGGCCCAACTCCTCACTGAACTGCGCGACGCGACGCGCCGTCAGGGCTGAAGGATTCCGCGCGTCCTCCCACTCGTTCCGCAGGTAGGCGCCTATCTCGTAGGCCGGCTCTCCTACCACGCCCTTGGGATCGATGACCAGCCAGGGCGACCGCTGGGCGGACAGCACGTTGAAGTGCTGAAGGTCTCCGTGGAGCAGGACCGGCGGCCCGGCGGAGGCTAGAAGATCGCGGTACAACCCCTCTACCTCCTCGACCAGTGCCTTGGGGAAGGGGCCGGTAGTCCCCCCAAAGTGCTCTCGCAGGCGCGTGAACCCCCGATGCCAGGTCTCAACGGACGGGAACGCGTGGTTTTCCGGCGCGGGACGCCAGAGCTGCCCCATCACCGAGGCCGCCGCGGACACCGCATCCGAGTCCGGAAGGCCTATGAGGTTGTCCCCCGGCAGCACCCGCTCCAGAAGCAGGGCACCTAGCTCGGGGTCGGCGTCCAGCAGCCGTGTGCTGCCCTGTCCGTCGTAGTGGCGCAGCGCGGCGATCTCACAGGCGAGCTCGTCCAACAGGAACCCGACCTTCAGCACGGCCTCAGAACCATCCGAGCGGCGGACCGGCGCCACGTAGCTGAGCGAGGGGTAGCTGTAAGGCGCCCCCAGGCTGAGCCCCCACCGCCCAACGCAGGCGTCGAGTACCCCCGGCAGGCGCTCCAGCCACGGCAGCCCCAGGCCGCCATGAAACCCCGAGACAGCCTCCACGAGTTTGTCCGGGAGGGTGAATCCGTGGGTACTCACATCATCGCTCATAGTGGCTCCAGTGGGGGAGGGTCATAGGGTCGTAAGGTCGTAAGGTCGCAGGGTCGTAGAGGAAGGGCCTCAGAGGGCGCTCTTTGGTCCCTTGGGTCCCTTTCGTCCCTTGGCCGAAGGTACCTAGGCTACGCAAGGGACCAAAGAGCGCCCTCTGAGGCCCTTCCCCTACGACCCTACGACCCTAGGCCGAATCGCCACCAGGTCCGTGACGTCGCCCTTGCCGATGTGGCTCAGGTCGATGGTGGGGAGCTGTCGATAGCGCGTCGTGAGGGCACAGGCCACCAGCTCGCCTCGGGTCAGGGTGCTGTTCGGCATGTAGAGGGTGATCTGGGCGCCGTGCGCGGCCGCGAGGGTCATACAGAGGGGCAGCCCGGACGGCAGGGAGAGATCGTCGTAGTCCCCGTCGTAGCCTCGGTCGACGAAGCCCGTAGCCGCCCCCCTAGACCTATACGACTGAACGGCCAGCCGCCGTAAACACGGAACTCGAGGCTGCCATGGTTGAAGCCCATGGCGCCCTGAACCACACTTGGCTTGCGGCGCTCGTGCGCCTTCGGGACGCCGAGGGTGGCCTGGCGACTGGAGATGACCCTCTCGCCTGCTAGCTCGCCTCGGGTCAGGGAGCCGAAGGTCATGGCAAAGCCGAACTCGGCATCAGACACCCCGTAGAGGAGGCGGCCCGCCAGGACCCCAACCCGGATTGCCTCTAATGGTAGTTGGCCTCAACCCTACCGGCGGCCTCCCGCTCAAGTTGGATGGGCTCCGGTACAGCGGCCCAGACGCAAGTGCCTGGGAACCCAAGCAGAGCAGCGGCGACTGCGTTCCTTGGCCCAGTGTCCTCCACGGCCCTGGAGCTACCGGCAGGCCCGCGTTCGGACCTTGGCTGGCGCCCTCACCGAGGAGCGCTTCCCCTTGAGGCGAGGGGACGCCGGTGGGCCCTCGGCCCGGGGCGCTCACTTGAGTCGATGGGGCCGACAAGGGGTGCGGGGGGCACCAGGCTCCCGGCGCCTCACGCAGGCCGTCCCGCGCTGCAGATGGGGCCGGCAGCGCCCCAACGGCGGGTGCAGGGCCACCGAACACCAGTTGGAGCCCAGGTCATTCGCCACCGGTAGCCCCCTTCGGATGGGCGGGCGTAGCTCCAGTATGTGCGGCTGGCAAGAGGGCCAAGGGCGGGCGCGAGGACCCCGTGGGCCGTCCAACGCAACTACGGGGAACGCTAACTCGGGCCCGACGGTATATGTAAAGGGGCGTGGAGCGCCGATCCGCTAGACGCTGCGCGGACATCGGAGCCGGAGGCACATGGGGGCTCGCGGCCCGCGATGCCCAGAGGACGCTGGTGGGCCGCGCGGCGCGAAGCCCCCCAAACCTGGGGCGAAGGTCGCGAGCCAGGAAACCGGAACGGTGCACGTCCACGGTCGCGGGCCCAGCCGGCCATACGGGTAAGAGACCAGGAGTGCAGTGCAACCAACATGGGAGGCAACGCTGTGAAGTCACGACGATCTGAGAGGGGCTCGGCGGGATCGAACCTGCTGGTCCTCTTGCTGGCAGCCGCGGTGGGCGCCGGAGCGGCTCTGTACCTGCGCAACTGGCGGGAAGCTGGCGGCGGGCCCGTGCAGATGCAGGTCGCGAGTAATACCGCGCCAACGCCCATCGGAGTCAACGCCAGCTCTCAGCAGGCGGTGACCCTGGCTGTTCGGAAGCTGGGACCGGCGGTGGTAAGCATCGACACCGAGACCCGTGCCCGTGGCACGTTCCTGCCGGGAGGGCTGGGCGACCTCTTCGGTGATGGGGACGCTCAGCCGGAGCAGCATGGCGCCGGTTCGGGCTTCATCGTGGACGGCAAGCAGGGCTACGTGGTCACAAATGCCCATGTCGTTTCCGGCGCCGATACCATCCAGGTCACCCTCCCCGATAAGCGGCAGTTCACCGGCAAGGTGCTGGGGGCCGACACCATGGCGGACGTGGCCCTGGTGAAGATCCCGGCTTCAAACCTGCCGCAGGCCACGCTGGCCCGCACCGCCCATGACGAGCCCATCGGCTCCTGGGTGATCGCCATCGGGAATCCCCTCGGCCTCTTTCAGAACACTGTCACGGTGGGCGTTCTTAGCGCTATGGGCCGCAACCTCAACAGCCCGAACGGCAAGAACCTCGAGGACCTGATCCAGACGGACGCCGCCATCAACCCCGGCAACTCCGGCGGCCCACTGGCGGACCTGAACGGCAACGTGCTGGGGATGACCACCGCCATCATCCCCTCCGCCCAGGGCATCGGCTTCGCGGTCTCCGTCGACGTGATCAAGCAGTCCATCGACCAGCTCGCCCGGTATGGCAAGGTGATCCGACCCTACGTGGGCGTGCTGTTCCAGGAGGTCACCACCCAGGTCCAGGAGAGCCTGAAGCTCCCCGACCGCGAGGGAGCCGTGGTGGTCCGCGTACAGCCGGGCAGCCCCGCGGACCGCGCCGGCCTGAGGCCGGCGGACGTGATTCGCGGCGTCGATGGCAAGAGGGTGGACCGGGCGGACGTGCTGCGCCAGACCGTTCGCGGCCACAAGGTGGGGGACAAGGTCGCCTTGGACGTGATGCACGATGGCCGCACCCGAAAGGTGACCGTCACCATCGCGGAGATGCCGGACACCACGGAGCAGTGAGAGACGGGCCGTAGGGTTGTAGGGAGAGAACTTGGAGGGTGGAGGGTGGGGACCTGTCGGACTCGTCGGACCTGTCTGACGATAGGGGCCTTGGGGACAGCGTAGCGGTATGCCCGGGATGGGTGCCTGACAGTCCTCCGCCCGGCGGTGAGTCGCCAGGCTCCGCGACCAGTCCTCCTGAGGGAGGGTACTGGCCGCAGGGTGCGGCTTGGACTCGTAACCACGTTCAGTGGGAT
>DASXUI010000028.1:0-20208 GCA_036504955.1 Armatimonadota bacterium | reverse complement strand
GCCCGGCGATTCACCGCCGGGCGGACGGCCTCCGGGCACCGATGCCCCACGATGCCACCAGTCCGCTCCCGAGGGCCCTCACCGTCCGACTGGTCCGACCCGTCCGACAGGTCTCCTACCTCCCACCCTCTGAGGCCCCTCCCCTACGACCCTACGACCTTACGACCCTACGACCCGCCCCCAGCGACCCAAACGACCCGCCCTCACATCTGCCTGGGGCCAGCGAAGAACTCCTCCCACTCCTTCACCTCCCTGGGGCTGAGCCCGCCGTCCTCGACGGACCCCCGTGAGGGCTGCGGCTGGGCCGGCTTCCGCCCGTTCCGGGCAACGGAACGTTGGATAGCCTCCCAGAAGGAGGAGGTGCTGCTCGTCCGCCCTCCGGCGCGGCGGCAGCGCTGTGCCAGGTCCCGATCGTCGGTCACGACCATGCTGAGGGCGCTGCCGGTCCTGGCGTGGCGCTTCAGGTCCGACACAATGAGGTCGTCGGCGGACTGTCCGCTGCCCGCGCGACGGATCCGCAGGGCGGAGCCGGCCGTCCGGACGCCGCCGTAGCCGTCAAAGAAAACCGTGAACTCGTGGGAGCGGTGGCTGCTGGCGTAGGCGCGAAGGGTCTCCAGGAAGCGTCCTTCGGAGTCGGGCTGGCTGATCTCGAAGCCGGGGAGACGGCCCAGGCAGTTGCTGCCGTCGATGAGGTAGCGCATCAGGCGGCGGCCGATGCGGCGCGGATTGCCTCGATGGCCTCAACCAGGCGATCCATGACCTCCATCGGGAGGGCCTGGCCGCCCCGCACGTCACCCAGGGCCACCTTTGGCTTGGCCTCGCCATGGAAGTCGGAACCACCCGTTGGAACTAGGCCCAGGCGGTCGGCCAGGCGCAAGTACATCTCGGTCTGGTCCTCGGTGTGGCGCTGGTAGTAGCACTCGATCCCGCCGAGGCCCTGCGCCTTCCACTCCCTCAGCCGGCCCTCCAGCTCCGCTTCGCCCAGCTTCAGCGTCATCGGGTGCGCCAGAACGGGAAGGCCTCCCCCATCGCGGATGAGGGCGAACCCCTCCTCGGGCTCCAGTTGCGCCTTGGGTACGTAGGCCAGGGCGCCCTTCGCCAGGAAGCGGTTGAAGGCGTCTTGCGTGGAGCTGACATAGCCCTTCCGCAGAAGAGCCAGTGCCATGTGCGGCCGGCCCACCACCTTGCCGCCCGCCTCTGCCTCAACCTCCCTGAGGGTCACGTGAACGCCGAGGTCGTTGAGCTTGCCCACCATCACCTCGTTCCGCGAGGCTCTCTGCCTCCGGAGTTCCGCGAGACGCTCGCAGAGGCTGCCGCGCCCCACCTGGATACCGTAGCCGAGAAGGTGGAAGTGCCCAGAATAGACCATGCTGAGCTCGACTCCGGACAGGAAGCGGAGCCCCAGCTCCTCGGCGGCCCCGGCGGCTTCGGCCAAGCCGTCGGTGGTGTCGTGGTCGGTGACGGCGAGCCCCCCCAGCCCAACCCCAACGGCGTGCCGTACGAGCTCAGTGGGGCTCAGAGAGCCATCGGAGGCGGTGGTATGCGCGTGTAGATCGACAGGTTTCATCCCTGCTATTCTAGCCCTCTGAGGGCCCGCAGGCCAAACCGCTCCCTTTGCGAGCAGATCCGTTGCGGGGTCAGTCGTGGCACAGGGGCGGCAGGGTTGGTACAATCGGGGAGGTTCGGGCGACGCTGGGCGTGCTGGGGGGTGGTTGGGAGCCCGAGGTGGTGGCGGGTCCTCGTCCCGGGGGATTCGAATCCCTTGGGACAGTGCCGAAGTGGTAAGGCTCCCCCGACACCCGGGCTCCCAAAGGTGGTGCTGGCCTTCCCTTCTCCGTCTACCAAAAGACTCCTTCTTGCCCTACATGGCAGTTTGGGGTGGGCAGGGACGGCTGGGAGGCGATGGGCCGCGGGCGCCAAGGGGGCACGAGCGGCTGAACGCGTTCGCGGCCGAGGCTTGCCCTCGCCTTCGCGAGCGCGGTAGGCGGGCACGGGGAGCTTCCATTCGCCGGCAGACCGTGGCCCCGAGCTTCGCTAAGATACCGGGCCGGGCCCTGGAATCCATGGCCTTGACATCCTTCGGGCATACGGCCCCGCGTAGGCCCTCGACCATGACTGGACTGGAGACCGCGGATGCGAGCTAGCGACCACAACCCCGTTATTGAGATTGACTGCCCGGTGGACGTCGATGACGTTGAGGTGGGCGGCCGTGTCCGCGTGCTGATCCAGAAGTGCCCACACTGTGGGGAATGGACGGCCGGGCCCCTGGGCGATGACGACCGCTACTTCTGCTGCGGCGAGGCGATGGACCCCTTCGTGGAGGCTGCGGGAGAGCTGGAGATCGAGGGCGAGGTGGCTCGCAAGGCCGGCGGCGGCGCGGACCTCAAGCGGATGGTCGAGACGCTGACCCCCGAGGACCGGAAGAAGCTCCGCGACCTCTGGATGGCCGGCCAGGACTGGGTGGAGGAGGCGGAGGCCCTTCTCCTTGCCCGCGAGGCGGAAGCGCGGGAGTGAGTGAGCGGGGGCAGACGGAGCCCTTGCCCTTCTCTGTGCTCCTCTGTGCTCCTCCGTGTCTCTGGGGTGGGGCACTGCGGTGCAGCACTCCGCCCGGCTACTTCTGTGTCCTTCTCCGTCTGGTATCGTAGAGGACGGCGGTCACGATAACGATTCCAAGGATGACTGGCTGCCAGAAGTCAGGGTTGGAGATGCGGCTGGCAAGCAGGTCGATGCCATTGCCGATCACCGCGATGATGGCCAGGCCGATCATCGCCCCGCTGATCGTGCCCTGGCCGCCGAGGAGGCTGGCGCCACCGACCACGGCCGCGCCGATCGCGTCCAGTTCCGCCGACTTGCCGGCCTGCGGGTCCCCCAGCCCGGTGCGCGAGGTCAGCACCACCCCCGCCAGCCCCGTCAGAAGACCGTTCAGCACGAAGACCATGATGGTCATCCGGTCGATGTTGATGCCCGACAGCCGAGCCGACTCCGGGTTACCGCCGAGAGCGTAGATCCGTCGCCCGAAGGAGGTGCGGGTCAGCAGGATCCCCGCGGAGACGGCCACTACTCCCAGCAGCAGCGCGGGAATGGGGACCCCGAGGAACTTGCCCGCCGCCAGGCTGCTGAAGCGCCCCTGGGTGTAGATGGCCTCGCCATTGGCCAGCACCAGCGAGAGCCCCCTGGCCATCCCCATCGCCCCCAGCGTGGCAATGAAGGCGGGCAGCTTGCCCTTCGCCGTCGCCACTCCGCTGAACAGACCCCACAGGCCTCCAGCCCCGACCCCCACCAGCGCTGCCAGCATGGGACTTCCGCCAGCCACCAGCACCTGGGCGCACAGGATGCCGGAGAACGCCATTACCGAGCCCACCGCGAGGTCGATCCCGCCCGCGATGATGATGATGGTCTCCCCCACCGCGCAGATGCCGATGACAGAGTTCTGCAGCCCCACGATCCGCAAGTTGTCCCAGGATAGGAAGTCCTTGGAGAGGAAGGAGAGGCCAACCATCAGCACTGCAAGGGCCGCGAGCCTGGCGGCGATGTCCTTCAGGGCGGCGAGCGAGAACCTGTTCGGTGGAACGGTGGTGGGATTGCGCACGGGGTCTCCCGGGAAGATGGCGGCGTGACGCCGAGGGCGTTCGTAGCTTCATCTAGCGACCGCCTCGGACTCGCTTGCGGGGTGATGCCAGTAGATAACTTCGGCGTACCCGCGCCGCTTCCCTCGGACCTGGCCCTCCCCAACGGGTAAGAGGCTATGTGTGCCAGGCGAGCGTCACCGCTAGCTGGGTGGTCCGCCGGCTGACCGATGGAGGAGCGCATGGGGAGGATGGCGGGGGCTTGGGACGCGGCGAAGGAGGTCTGGCGGCGGTACGGCCAGGACCAGGGCTCACTGATGGCGGCGGCCCTCAGCTTCTTTACCCTGCTATCGCTCATTCCGCTGCTGGCGATGGCGGTGTCGGTCCTCGCCTTCATCCTGTCCGACGAGGGAGCGCGCAGGCAGACCCTCCACACGATTGGGACGCTGCTGCCGACACAGGCCAAGGATATCAATAACCTGGTGCAGGGGCTGGTCGAGGGCCGCGCTCGGGCCGGCGGCCTAGCACTGGCGGGACTCCTCTGGACAAGCAGCCAGCTCTTCACCAACCTGGAGTCGGCTCTGGGTGCCGTGTGGGATGTCCAGGAGCGGCGCGGCTGGCTGAGGTCTCACCTGACCGCCCTGGGCGTGATGCTGCTGACCGGCCTGATGCTGGTGGTCTCAGCCGGGGCCACCGCCGTGCTCGCCCTGATCCGGGGGATGCGCCTGACTATGTTCGGGATCCATCCCGGCGACCTCCCCTACTTCTGGGACGTCCTGGGCCACGGGATTGGGCTGATAGCGAGCGTGGGTCTGTTCCTGGTGATCTACAAACTGACTCCGCCGGTCGAGGTCCACTGGAAGCCAGCCCTGGTTGGCGCGGTCTTCGCGGGAATCGCCTTCGAGGCCGCGAAGCAGCTCTTCGGGTGGTACCTGGCCCATTTTGGCCACTACAACGCCGTCTACGGCTCCCTCGGCAGCCTGATCATCCTCGTGACCTGGGTCTACTACTCCGCCACCATCCTGGTGCTAGGAGCCGAAGTGACGGACCTCTACGCCGACCGCACCGGCTCCCGCGCCGTAGAGCCCGCCAGGCTGCGGGACAGAGGGGCCGAGGGGACTGAAGGGGACTGAGGGGACTTAGGGGACTTAGGGGAGGGGCCTCAGATCCGCAACTGAGGTTCCACCCCTAAGCCCCCTCAGTCCCCTCAGTCCCCTCAGCCCCATAGCCCCTCAGTCCCCTGCCCCTCCCTAATCGGGCTCCTCGAACTGCTCGTCCTCGGGACCCCAGTCCTCCTGGACGATGCGTCGGCGCTTGCGCTGCACGGAGGCGTAGGCGAGAGCGCCCGCCACGAGGAAGGCCACTCCCACCCCTGGCCATACGAGGGTGTTGATCCAGTCCAAACGATGCTCCCTGCTGAGCTTGGCGCTCCACTGCCGCTCCAGCTCGAAGATGGTGAGGCCACTGGTGGCCTTCAGTGCGCGAGCGAAGGGCTCTCCGGAAGCCACGGAGAGCAGAAGGCGGTTCAGGCCCTTGGGGCCCAGGCGCGGGAGTAGGAACTCAACCACGTTCTGGCTCTCCGCGTAGGCTACGCCCTCCTTCCCTGGGGGGAAGCGGTCCTTGAGCTGGCCCAGGCTCGTGATGCTCCCCTCACCAAGGGCCCGAGCCAGGGTCTCATCGACGTCCCAGGGCGCCGGGTTAGCGGCGTGCTGCGCAAGGCCCTCGTTGAACCACAGGGGCAGCTCGTCCGTCCGCGCGCCCAGCCGGCTGAACAGGAATGCATGCAGCAGCTCGTGCCGGAGGACCTCGGCTGGGGGGGCATACAGCCCAGTGGCGTCTAGCCGTACCACCCCGTTGTGCCCATAGGCGACTCCCACCACGCCCTCGGTGCCGATTCCTCGGACGTCCCTCAGGAAGGCCGACCGGTCGCTGTATAGGTAAATGGGGATAGGCTGTACAGGGCTGAACCCAAGGAGGTTGGAGACCCGTTGGTACTGGGCCTCGAACTGCTCCATGAACCGCTCCAGCTCGTCTTGAGGCCGGGGAACGGTGTGGATGATGAAGTGGCCCTGCCGACGCACCTGCCACTCCTCGGCGCCAAGAAGCTCGGGTACGGCGCAGAGGAGCAGTGTCAGCACCACCAGGCACCTGCTGAGCGCCGCGGGGCGCCTCAGGTCGCGGACTCCTGTGGGGCAGAGGGTATCCACGGGTCCTTCCACTCCTCGATGGAGCGTTCCCTCGCCACGGCGACGGAGAAGCCCGGCCCCGTGGACGCTCCGCCCACCCGGCCCTGCTTGTCGCACGCTAGGACGCTGACGATCAGTTCCCCGGCGAAGCCTGGGTTCTCGCGGAGGACCCAGCCCAGAACCTCTTCGCAGGCCTGCTGGGGCGTCCTGCCCTGGCCCATCAGACGAACGGCCTCGTAGCTGGCGCAGTAGCGCAGGATCTCCTCGCCCTGGCCCGTGGCAGCCGCCCCACCAATGGCGTTGTCAGCGTAGAACCCCGACCCCACCAGCGGGGAGTCCCCCACCCGGCCCGGCAGCTTCCAGGGCAGGCCACTGGTCGAAGTACCTGCGCACACGTCGCCCTTGCGGTCGATGGTCACCATACCTACAGTGTCGTGCCCCTCGGAGGGCCCCTGCTCGGCCTTCCACTTCCGCCACGCCTCGAGGCTTCGGTCGGTGAGCATCGAGATCGGCTCCAGTCCCTGGGCGACCGCGAACTCCCTCGCGCCATCTCCCACGAGCAGCGCGTGCGTGGTGCGCTCCATCACCCACCGCGCCGTGGTGATCGCCTCTCGGATGTCGCGCAGACCGGCCACAGCGCCCACCCGCCGGGTTGGGCCCCAAAGCAGGCCGGCGTCACACTCCACCACGCCTTCGCGGTTCGGCTTCCCGCCGTAGCCGACGGTGTCAACCTCAGGGTCATCCTCGACGGCTCGGATTCCGACCTCGAGGGCATCCAACGCTGAGCGACCCGCCAGCAGCAGGGGTATCGCGGCCTTGACGGCGGTAACCCCGAAGTTCCAGGTGGCAATCGCGATCGGCGGGCTCTGCCCTTCACCATCCATGCTCAAACTGAGTCCTCCTGCCTATCGTCATACCCGTTGGGTGCTCCCTGGTGCCCTTGGACACGGCCGGCGCCGTATCCTCCGCGCGGAGGGTGGGGAGAGGTAGAAGAGGCGCCCGGACCGAAGCTTTCCCGTAGGAGGTACCCGCTCATGTGGCTTCGCCCGTTGCGCATCGGCATCCCACTGCTCCTGGCCTGCCAGCTAGCTCACGCTCAGGCCACCAAGCCCGCTCAGAAGGGGCTCGCGCTGACGGTCAGGGCTAGGGTGGTCTCCGTTCAACGGGAAGCCTACCCCGAGGCGCTGCTCGTGCTGGAGCCGATGGGCACCGAGTCCATCCCGAAGGGGACCCTTCCTGAGCGCATCCTCGCCCGCGCCTACCTGCTCCGTACCCAGGGCAGAGTCCGGGTTTTCACCGTGCCGGACAACATCACCGGTGCCCAGGCTTACTACCTGCTCCCTGGCGATGTGGTTCAGGGCTCGCTCGTCAGCCCCAAGGGCGGCAAGGTCTGGACGCTGCGAGACCTGAAGCGCGCCAACCTTTCGCCTCCGAGGCCCAAGGCTGCCTCATCGGTGCGGCTGGAGCTCAGCACTGACGCCACCGAGTACTCCACCGGAACGCCCATCCGTCTTCTGCTGGCGGTCACCAACGTTGGACGCGACGCGGTCACGCTGAGCCATCCGTCCGGCCAGCACTACGACTTCAGCGTCCGAGCCCAGGGACGGGAGGTCTGGCGGTGGTCCGCCGGCCGCGCCTTCACAACCGCGCTCTCCACCACCCAGATAGCCCCCGGCGAAACCGTCACCTTCAGTGAGGTGTGGGGCCAGCGTGACTCCAGCGGGGAGCCCGTACAACCCGGCACCTATGAGGTCCAGGGCTGGCTCAACGCCACCGGGCAGCTCGCCCTCACCCAGAGCTCGGCGGAGATCCAGATTCGAGGGGCGAAGGCGAGCACGCCACCAAGGGCAACGCGTCCTAGGGCCCCAGCCCCTGCCGCGCAGGCGCCCACTTCGCCGGTTACGAACATCGATGACATCGCCGCTCGAAGCCGCACCTTCACGAACCGCGTCGTTACCCTCGAAGGCAGCTTCCAGGGCCAGGAGGGCAGCAGTCGCGACCCCCTGCTCCGGGGAGGGCAGCCTCTCAGCCGCAAGGATTGGGTCCTGGAGGACGCCTCGGGCGGCATCTGGGCCAACGGCGACGGGGGCCTGATGATGGATCCCACTCGCGACCTGGGCATGCGGCTTCGGGTGGAGGGTATCGTTCGTCGAACGGCGACGGGGCGCGTCTACCTTAAGGTTTGGGAGGTGCATAGGCTGGCGGACGCCCAATGAGCTTGTGCCCGCACGCTCCCCGCCACTCAACGCGCACCAACAGCGGACCCCGCCTATGACGGGCGTCGTTCACGCGCTGCTTGGCAGCGCCCTGGGCAGCCTCTTCGGCTCCCGGCCGGCGGCCTTCGCGGCAGGGATGGCGTCGCACGCCCTCGGAGACGTCTTGCCCCACCGCGAGCTCCCCGTCGCGGCGGACGGCGCCCTGACCTCCGCGCTGCTGGCCCTGCTCGTCTACCGCTTCGGCCTGGGTTCACCCGAGGTCCTCGGGGCGTTGGGGGGCATCAGCCCCGATATCGAACACATCCCCACCCTCGCGGGCCTGAAGGGGGAGGAGGGCAAGTTCTACCCCACCCACGGCGGCCCCCTCCACCTGGAGCACGGGGACGACCCAGAGCACGACGGGGCGCAGCTCGTGATCGCCCTGGCCGCGGCCGCGATACTCCTGCGCCCAAGGCGCGGCAGGCAGGACGCCGAAGGCTAGGGCAGCGACCACTAACCACCTCACCACCAAGACACCAAGACACCAAGAGAACCTACGCTAAGTTCCTCGCTGTGTGCCTTTGGGCTCTCTGTGGTAGGGCCTTGCTTGCCCCTCCTGGCTAGGCCTGCCGGGTCTGCAGCGTCGGTCGGCTAGTTTGCCCGCTCAGGCGCTCCTTATCCTTCTTCTCGAAGCACTCCCGGCAGTTCCACAGGGGCTTGTCGTCCGCGCGGTTGTAGCCCGCGTCGATCACTACTCGGGAGACCATGGAGGTCTCCCTTCCACAGGTACCGCAGGTCATCTTGGCATCTCTCCTTGGGCATGCGAGCTCTGCCCATTCCCTCACTCGCCGAGCTTGAACAGGAAGGTTCGGCGTGCCCGGGAACGGATCGCCCTGCCCTCCTGGAGCTCGGGCTCATAGCGCAGACGCTCCGCGGCCTGAACGGCGGCGGAGTCCAACCGACTGTCGCCGGAGGAGCGGGTGATCCGAACCTGGTCCACCCTACCCTCCTCACTGATCTGGTACCCGACCGTAACCTGCCCTTCGGCCCCATCCTCCCTGGCGGAAGCGGGGTAGCTCGGCTGAACGTCGCGCACGAGTCGGGCTGCTCTAGAGGGCTTGGGGGGCGAGGCCGGCAATGCGGCCACGGTGGGCGGCTCTACGTGAACAGGTTTGGGGACCGCGATAGGCTTGGGAGCCGGCTCTGGCGGGTCGCTTCTGGTTGGCGCCGCCGGGGTCACGCGGGGAGCAACGGCCACCACCGGCGGGGCGGGCGTGCTTGCTCCACCGCCGGCACCGTTTCCACTTCCAGTTCCACTGCTCCCAGCCTGGGCGCCACCGCCCGTGCCGGCGTTCGCGCCTGCGGCGACACCCGAGCCCAGGCCCTCGCCGGGGCTCGGGCCTCCTGGCGCTCCACCCCCGGAGCCGGCAGGGGCCATCTTATCGCTCCCCACCGTCACAGCCCCTCGGTCTGGCGGGACCGGAATGGGTCCTTGGGCGCCGCTGGTTGTCACCGCCGGTGCTGGCATGCCAGTTCGAGAAGCAGAAACGCGTCCTGCCGGTGCGCCCTGAGCGAGCCCCGCTGATGCGGGCCCGATCGGGCGGCCAGCCGACGGGGCGGCCTCGGGGGCCTGTCTGTCGACGGAAGTGCCCGCGCCCGGACCGCTAGGCCCTTGGCTGGTCGCCACGGGCGCAGGCGTCCCGAGGTCGACCTCCACCAAGTCAGGCGTCTTGCGACCTGAACTTGCACCCAGCACGACGCCCACGAGGCCGAGGAGACAGAGGTTCAGGCACACCGACGGCAGCATCGCGGCCAGCAGGCCCCGATGCAGGGTGATCCAGGAGCCGGCCGACACGCGTTCCGCGGGCGCCTCTTCCGTCATCGAGAGCTCCAGCTTGGGCTTGCGTCCGTCGCCGTGACGGCTTCTGGCGGCAACCGACATCCAGACCTTCTCCCTGCGCGAGGTCTTCACGCACGCTCTGCCAAGGTATCGCTGCCACGGGGCGTCCCCTACTCCCGCCGCTTGCCGGTCGGTGACTCCGCCCAACCGCCGCGACCGACAGGCCGCGTGAGGACCAGGTACCCGGCCTCAGACCCACTGCCGGGGCCGCCCAGGAATCCCTGACTCCGGAAGAACGCCGCGGCGGGGGCATTACGCTCGAACACGTGCGTCCGGAGAGCCCCTGCTCCATCGCCTCGGGCGCGAGCTTCCAGGGCGCTCAGAAGTGCGGCGGCAACACCGGAGGCGCGCTCCGTACGGGCCACGTAGAGGCCATCGATCGTCCAGGTGCCGCTGCCGTCCCGCGACCCCCGCAAGTACCCACCCGGCCGCCCCGAACGTAGCGCCAACAGCAGCGCCCCTTGGCGCGACGCCTCTCGCCACTCCTCCTCGGCGGCCTGCTGGGCCGCTTCCGGGGAGGAGCGGGGGCGCATCTCAAGGTAGAGGTTCGCCAACAGCGGCAGGTCGCCCCGTTCGACGCTACGACACTCCAGACCCACGGGCCCATGGGAACGGCGCCATCGCCTGAAGGCGGCGTGGCCGGACAGGAACCGCCTGAGTCGCGAGCGCAGCCGATACACCAGGGTGTTTCGGAAGGGCCGCATGGGGTCTCCGGGGGCGGGTGACTAGAGGCTAGCGTTGGCAATCCCCAGGCATTGGGCTGAGCCTGTCTGCGCCGCATCTGATGCGCCAACGCCAAACCTCAGTGCGTCGCGTCAGGGCGGCTGACGGCTAGAGGGACATCGACGCCAGGCGCCGGGTTACCTCGTTCAGCGGCCAGGACTCCTGAGTGCTGCTCTTGAGGTCTCGAACGGCGACCTCGCCCTTGGCCAGCTCATCCTCACCCAGCAGCAAGGCGTATCGCGCGCCGGACTTGTCCGCCTGCTTCATCTGGGACTTCAGGCTCCGGCCCCCGTAGCCCATCTCGGAGGCAACGCCCTGGCGCCGCAGCTCGGCCAGCAGCTCGACGGCGCGGTCGCGGCTGCCGTCGCCCAGGGGCGCCACGAAGGCGATGGGCGACGGCGTGGTCTGAGGCTCCACACCCACGGCCTCCAACACAAGCAGTAGACGCTCGATGCCGCTGCCGAAGCCGACACCGGGGGTTGGCGGGCCGCCAAGGCTCTCGACCAGCCCGTCGTAGCGCCCGCCTCCGCCGAAGGAGTTCTGGCTCCCCAGACCCGAGGCGGTCCGGAACTCAAAGGCCGTCTTGGTGTAGTAGTCCAGACCGCGCACCAGGCGCTTATCTAGGATGAACGCGATTCCCAGGCGGTTCAGGTGGCCTTGAACCTGAGAGAAGTGGTCGGCGCACTCCTGGCAGAGGTAGGGCACCACCCCAGGGGCCCCATCGCCAAGTCGAACGCACTCCGGATCCTTGCTATCTAGGATTCGCAGGGGATTCACCTCAAGCCGACGGCGGTCATCTTCGCCCAGCACCGATAGATGCGGCTCGAAGTAGGCTCGAAGCGCGTCCCTATAGGCGGGCCGGCACTGGGGGCAGCCGACGCTGTTCAGCACCAACTCGTACGCTGGGATGCCAAGGTCCTGGAAGAGCTGGTCCGCCAGGCAGAGCACCTCCGCGTCCAGGGCGGGATCCTGGCTCCCCAGTGCCTCCAGGCCAACCTGGTGGTGCTGCCGATACCGCCCGGCCTGGGGCCGCTCGTAGCGGAAGTTGGGCGCCAGATAGCACAGCTTCGTAAGCTGGCCGGGCGAGCCCAGGCCGTGCTCCAGATAGGCGCGCCCGATCGGCGCCGTGCCCTCCGGACGGAGTGTCAGCGACTCATCACCACGGTCCTGGAAGGTGTACATCTGCTTCGAGACGATCTCGGAGGTCTCTCCCGAGGATCGAGTGAAGAGCTCGGTGTGCTCGAACAGCGGCGTCCGGATCTCTTCGTAGCCGTACACGGAGCAGAGAGAGCGGAACTTGGCCTCGAGCCACCGCCACGTGGGCGTCTCTGTTGGCAGGATGTCCCTGGTGCCCCTGGGGCTGTGGTAACGACTCATGCTATCGCGGCCCCTGTCCCATGACCCAGTTGCTGATGTCCTTGAAGGTCACCATGAGCATTAGGATCAGGATCACCACGAGACCCACGTACTGAACCATCGCCTGCTTAGCCGGATTCAGCTTCCGGCCGCGCAACGCCTCGAAGATGAGGAAGAAGATCCAACCGCCATCAAGCGCGGGCAGCGGAAGCAGGTTCAGCAGTCCGATGTTCAAGCTCAGCATCGCCGCCAGCAGGAACACGCCGTGCGCGCCCTGCGACTGGGCCGTCTCGCCGGTAACGCGCATCACGGCCACGGGGCCACCCAGACCTCCCTCTGCCCTCCCCCTAACCATGTCCGCCAGCGTCAGGACCATGTCTTTGGTTGTGAGCCACGCGTGCCTGGTCCCTGCCCAGACAGCCGTGAAGGGACCCACCCGCTTCAGAACCGGCTGGAAGTAGAAGCCGATGGTGCCCACCGTCTTGGTGCCGCTGCTCTTCTTGTCGTCTGGCACCTGCGTGGGCTTGGGCACGGCTGACAGCCTGATGAGCCGGCCGTCACGCTCCACTGTTAGGACCACCGGCTTGCTGGGCGAGGAGTAGATGCGCTCTCGCAGTCGCTTTGAGTCGGAGGTGCGCTCATCGTTGATGGCCATCAGGCGATCACCGGCCTTCAGGCCGGCCTTCTCAGCCACACCGCCAGAGATGACCTGGGCCACCTGGTTGGTGTCGGTCCCATCGGGAAGCCCGATCACCATGCCGATGCCGATGTAGATCACCACGGCCAGCACGAAGTTCATGATGCAGCCGGCCGAGAGCGTCAGCAGCCTCGGGAGGAAGGGCTTGGTACTGAAGCTCCCCTCCATGTCGGGGTCCTCGCCCGGCTCCATGCCGGCGATGCGCACGAAGCCGCCGATGGGGACCACTCTGAGGGAGTAGACCGTGCCCTTGCTCTCCCAGGACTTGGCCACCGGACCGAAACCCAGGGCGAACTCGAAGACGCGCATCCCCGACCGCTTCGCGGCCACGAAATGCCCGAGCTCATGGCAGAAGACGATCAGCCCAAGAACCAACAGGAAGGGCACGACGTGCCAAAGGACGCTGACGAGAGCTTGGTACATCCACACCTCCGAGGGCCGGGGCCCATCTGCTACTCAGACACATGCCAGGGTTGGCCTGGTGCTCCCCGCAGCCTCACGCTTGCGAGGGGCGCGGCGGGCCAGTGGCCCTGGTGAAAGAGCGAGCCGGGCTACTGGGCTGCCAGATACTCCGAGGCGGATCGCCGGGCCCACTCAGAGACGGCCAGTACGGTCTCCAGCGACTCGGTAGGGCTCACCCGATGGCGGCCCAGAACCTGCTCGACCACCGCTGGGATCTCGGTGAACCGGATCCTCCCCTGAAGGAAGGCATCGACCGCCACCTCGTTAGCCGCGCTGAGGACGGCTGGAGCCGTGCCCCCCTGCCTTGCGGCTTCATAGGCCAGCCTAAGACAAGGATAGCGGTTCAGGTCCAGCGGTTCCAGGGTCAGGGTGCCCAGAGTCTGCCAATCCAGCAGTGGAGCGTCCCAAAGTGGTCTTGCCGGGTAGGTGAGAGAGTAGTGGATGGGGATCCGCATGTCCGGCGGGCCCATCTGCGCCTTGACGGAGCCATCCTGGAACTCCACCAGGGCATGGAGGATCGACTGTCGATGTAGAACGGTGTCCACGCGGTCGATGGGGACATCGAAAAGGCGCCACGCCTCGATCACCTCAAGGCCCTTATTCATTAAGGTGGCGGAGTCGATGGTGATCTTCTTGCCCATCTTCCAGGTGGGGTGGGCCAGGGCGGCCTCCGGCGTCACGTCCGCGAGCTGATCTGCGGGCCAGTCGCGGAAGGCGCCGCCTGAGGCAGTGAGGAGCACGCGACGGACCTCGCGGGTGCTCTCCCCCACCAGGCACTGGAAGACGGCCGAGTGTTCGGAATCCACGGGCAGAATGGTGGTGCCCTGTTTCCGCGCGGCCTCGCGCAGGAGGTCCCCCGCGGCAACGACGACTTCCTTGTTCGCCAGGGCCAGCACCCGCCCCGGCCCCAGAGAAGCGAAGGCGGGCGCGATGCCGGCGTCCCCCGTTATGGCGAGGAGCACCAGCTCGCAGTCCACCTGGGCGGCCGCAGCCGCTCCCTCGGCGCCGCTGAGGACCTGGATGCCGCTGCCCGCCAGCGCTGACCGAACGATGGGGACTGAAGCCTCGGCGGCCACGGAGACCAGCCGGGGGCGGAACTCCCGCACCTGCTCCAGCAGCAGCTCGTGGTTGTTGCCGGCCGCCAGCGCGACGACCTCGAACTCCTCGCGGAGCTGGCGCACCACGTCCAGCGCTTGCGTCCCGATGGAGCCGGTGGAGCCCAGGAGGGAGATGCGGCGCCTCACGGGCTCACCACCCCTCCGAAGCGGCGCACCCGCTTCTGGTAGCTTAGCAGAGCCCTGCACATCTCCTCCTTGCTGAAATCGGGCCAGAGGGTTTCCGTCACGTAGAGCTCGGCGTAGGCAATCTGCCAAAGCAGGAAGTTGCTTACTCGCATCTCACCAGCGGTGCGGATGAGGAGGTCCGGGTCCGGCAATCCCGCCGTGTAGAGGGCGTCGGAGATGGTGGACTCATCTACCAGGGAGGAGTCGATGCCGTCGCTCACGATCTTGCGAACGGCGTCCACGATCTCAGCCCGGCCGCTGTAGTTGACGGCCAGGTTGAGCGCCAGACCTGTGTTGCTCCGCGTAAGCTCCATTCCACGGTTGAGCTCATCCTGCAGCGAGTCCGGCAGCTCGTGCATACGGCCCAGGATGCGCAGACGCACGTCGTCCTCGTGAAGGCCTGGGGTCTCGAGGCGGGCTACGCCCTCGATGAGGGACATCAGCCCCTCGACCTCATCGTCCGGACGGCTCCAGTTCTCGGAGGAGAAAGCGTAGAGCGTAACCATCTCGACGCCGAGGTCGCGGCACAGCTCCACGACTCGCCTAACCGTCAGGTGCCCCTGGTGGTGGCCGGCGATACGGGGCTGCGATCGTAGCCGGGCCCACCGGCCATTGCCATCCATGATGAGGGCGATGTGACGCGGCAAGCGATCGGGGATGAGTTGGGCGACCAACTCGTCCAGGGTGCCCGAGGCTTCGGGGGGGGAGGCAGATGCTTCGGATGGGGGAACGGACACTAAGGGCTAGACCTCCAGCAGCTCCTGCTCCTTCACGTGCTGGATCTTGTCCATGTCCACGATGTACTTGTCGGTGAGCTTCTGGACCTTCTCCTGCAGGCGACGGGCGTCATCTTCCGAGACCTCGTGGGCCTTCTCGTGCTTCTTCAGATCCTCGTTGGCGTCCCGACGGATGTTGCGAACGGCTACCCGGTGATCCTCCACGATCTTGTGACAGCGCTTAATGAACTCCTTGCGTCGCTCCTCGGTCAGCGGTGGGATGTTCAGGCGAATGCTCACGCCGTCGTTGTTGGGGGTGAGGCCCAGGTCCGACTTCTGGATCGACTTCTCGATGGGCCCCATGGCGTTGCGGTCGAAGGGGGTGATCAGCAGGCTGCGGGGCTCAGGCACCGAGATGCTGGCAACCTGGTTGATGGGGAGGGAACTGCCATAGTACTCGACGGTGAGCTTGTCCAGAAGGGCCGGACTCGCCCGCCCCGTGCGGATGGTGGCCAGCTCGTGGCGCAGGTCCTCCACCGCCTTGTCCATGCGCTGCTCTACTTTGCCAATGATCTCGTCACCCATCACTGATCCCTCCCGATAAAGGTGCCCACCGGGTCCCCGAGCACGGCCCGGCGCATGTTGCCAGCCTGGGCGATGTCAAACACATAGAGAGGTAGGTTGTTCTCCATGCTGAGGGACAGGGCGGTGAGGTCAAGGACCCTTAACTTGCGCGAGTAGATCTCGTCGTATCCCAGGCTGTCAAAGCGAACCGCGTCCGCGAACTTGTTGGGGTCCTTGTCATAGACGCCGTCCACCTTGTTCTTGGCCATCAGGAGCACTTCCGCCCCGATCTCGGAAGCGCGGAGCGCGGCGGCCGTATCGGTGGTGAAATACGGGTTGCCGGTGCCGGCGGCGAAGATGACCACGCGGCCCCGGTTGAGGTGGTTGATGGCGCGGAGGCGGATGAAGGGCTCGGCAACCTCCGGCATGGAGATGGCCGTCTGCACGCGAGTGGTCACGCCGATCTTCTCGAGGCTGTCACGGAGCGCCAGAGCGTTGAGGACGGTCGCCAGCATGCCCATGTAGTCGGCAGTGGCTCGGTCAATGGCGCCCGTAGCAAAGGAGGCGCCGCGGAGGATGTTGCCCCCACCCACCACGGCGGCCACCTGTGTCCCGGTGTTGGCGAGCTCCTGTACCTCCTTGGCCAGGAAGTCCACCATATCCGGGTCTATGCCGGACTCCTGCTTCCCGGAGAAGGCCTCGCCGCTCAACTTCACGAGCACCCGATGCCATCTTGGGGCGGCAGTCATCAGGCGTCCTCACCAACCCGAAGGCGTACGAAGCGCTTGACGACGATCTTCTCGCCGAGCTTCCCCACCTTCTCACTGATGACGTCGCCTATGCTGCGGTCCTGATCTTTAATGAAGGGCTGGTCCAGGAGGCACACCACCTGGAAGAAGAGCTTCTCCATGCGCCCCTCGACGATCTTGGGGAGCGCCGCCTCCGGCTTGCCCTCGTTCTGGGCCCACTGCATGTGGATCGCCTTCTCGCGCTCGATCACCTCGGCCGGAATCTCCGCCCGGCTGATGTACTCGGGCTTCGTCCAAGAGATGTGCATGGCAAGCTCTTTCGCGAGCTCCTTGAAGTCGTCCGTGCGCGCCACGAAGTCCGTCTCGCAGTTCAGCTCCACCAGCACGCCAATCTTGCCGCCGGTGTGGATATACTGCTCAACGAGGCCCTCGGAGGCCGTCTTGCCCTCGCGCTTGGCGGCGACCGCCATGCCCTTCTCACGCAGAAGCTGCACGGCCTTCTGCTCGTCGCCGCTGGCGTCCTGCAGGGCCTTCTTGCAGTCCATCATAGCTGCTCCGGTCTTCTCCCGAAGCTGCTTCACCATCTCCGCTGTGATTGCCATCGGAAAGGTCTGCTCCCTTACTTCAGATACAAAGCTGCAGTTACGGCGTCGCGCGGGGTCCCCAGAGCCTGGGGCCACCTCGCGGGCGGCTCTCCCGCGCGGCGCCAGTTCTAGATGCGGCCAGGCCTACTCGGCGGCTACCTCGCCCAGTCCCAGGTCGTCAGTGGCCTCAGCGGCCTGATCGCCCATCTTCACGGCCAGGATCTCGGCCTCGGACTTCAGTTGGGCCTCTTCCGGGGCCGGCTGCTCTTCAGGCTTCTCTTCGACCGGCCTGGCCTCGATGATCGCGTCCGCGAGCCGGTTGGTGATGAGCTTGATGGAGCGGATCGCGTCGTCGTTGCCGGGGATCACGTAGTCCACGTCGTCGGGGTCGCAGTTGGTGTCCACGATGGCGACCACGGGGATCCCGAGCTTCCGGGCTTCCGCCAGGGCGATGTGCTCCTTCTTGAGGTCCACGATGAAGACCGCGGAAGGCAGGCCCGGCATATCCTTGATTCCCTGGAAGATCTTCTCCAGCTTGTCCTTCTCGTCGATCAGGAGGAGGGCTTCCTTCTTGGGAAGCCGCGCCATCGTCCCATCGTCCTGCATACGCTCAAGGTCGCGAAGCCGATTAATGCGCTGGCGGATGGTCTGGAAGTTGGTAAGCATCCCGCCGAGCCAGCGCTTATTCACAAAGTACTGGCCGCAGCGATGGGCCGCGTCGCGAAGGGCGTCCTGCGCCTGCTTCTTCGTTCCAACGAAAAGGATCGGTCCGCCATCCACGGCCACATCGTAGAGGAACTTCTGGGCCTCATCAAAAAGCTTCAGAGTCTGGTGGAGGTCGATGATGTAGATCTTGTTGCGCCCCCCATAGATGTACCGCTTCATCTTGGGGTTCCACCGGCGGGTCTGGTGCCCGAAGTGGACTCCAGCCTCCAGCAGCTCCTTCATCGTGACGGATGCCACGGTTGGTCTCCTTCCTGAGGTTCTCCTCCACCGTTCGGCGGCGGGGCCGTGGGAACCGGCACAAAACAGGCCGCGTTGTCCCGACAAGACGCCCAAGGGGCGTCGGGATCGCGGCCACCCAGCCGACCTAGGATGAACGGTGTGCGAAGTCCGGCAGCCAAGCGCTGCCCTCGGGGTCATTCTATCATAAGCGGCGAGCCCGATCAACCGAGGCAGGGGGGTGCAGTCGAACCCCAGTTCGCTTTCCCGCCCCCCGCGCCGCGTGTTATAATCACCCGGCTGCCGCCAGGATCCCCTACCCTATGCATCTATTCCGCTCTCTCCTCATCGCCTCTCTGGGCTTCCTCTTCCTCCTCCCCGCCGGTGCAGACGCCAGTCCCCCGGTGAAGATCGCCCTTTGGGGCATGCAGTCTACGGAAGAGACTCAGGGACAGAACGCCGCAATCGCTGAGTTCAACCGTCGTCACCCCAACATCCGCGTCTCCCTCCTATCCATGGGCGGAGGCATGGACCCGCAGAAGCTGATGACGGCCATCGCGGGTGGCGCTCCACCGGATGTCATCTACCAGGACCGCTTCACCATCGGCGACTGGGCTTCGCGCGACGCCTTCATGCCGCTGGATGACCTCCTGAAGGCCGACCCGGGCCAGATCCGCCAGAAGGACTACTACAACGCCTGCTGGCAGGAGGCCGTCTACAAGGGCCAGCTCTTCGCCATCCCCTATGGCACGGATGACCGGGCGCTGTACTACAACCGGACCGCCTTCCGTGAGGTCGGCCTGGACCCCGACCGCCCGCCGCGAACCTGGAGCGAGCTGGAGCAGATGGCGCTCAGGCTCACCAAGAAGGCCCCCGACGGCAGTTTCCGGCGTATCGGATTCATCCCCAACTACGGCAACTCGTGGCTCTACCTCTACGCTTGGCAGATGAACGCCGAGTTCATGGACCCCTCGGGCCGCAAGTGCACCATGAACACCCCCGCCGCCGTGAAGGCGCTGGACTTCATGACGCACATGTACGATGCCATGGGCGGCACCGAGAGGGTGAAGGCCTTCGAGGCCAGCTTCCAAACGGCCGAGCTGGACCCGTTTTTCATCGGCAAGGTAGCGATGTGCACTAACGGCAACTGGCAGCTTGCCAACATCGCGCGTTTCGCCCCGGGTCTGGACTTCGCCGTAGCCCCCGCTCCCGTTCCCGACGACCGCTACTTCCGCCGCCACCCCTTCAGCGCGAAGGACCCCCAGTTCGTTACCTGGGCCGGCGGCTTCTCCCTGGCAATCCCGCGCGGCGTGAAGCACCCCAAGGAGTCCTGGGAGTTCGTCAAGTGGATGAACTCCACAGACGCGTGGTTGATCATGTCCAAGGCGCAGAAGGCCTACAATGAGATGAAGGGGCGCACCTACGTCCCCAACCTCAGCGCCAGCCAGCGGATCAACAACGCGGTCTTCGCCGCCTACGCCCCCAGAAGTGAACGGCTCTCCAAGGCCCTGCGTCTGTTCATCGACATGATGCCCGCCGCCCGCTTCCGCCCCGTCACCTTCGTGGGTCAGCGGCTCTGGGACGAGCACGTGAGGGCCTTCGACCTGGCCATCCGGCACAAAGCGACTTCGGAGGAAGCCCTGGCCGAGGGCCAGCGGGTGGTGCAGAAGGAGCTGGACAAGGTCTTCCAGCGCGGACAGTACCCACTCCTGAGTCCCCTGGTTCCCCTCGCGGTCGGGCTTCTAGCGGTTCTGGGACTGATTGCCTACATCGTCTTCATCGTGCGGAAGTCGGGGCGCATCGGGCAGCTCATGCGCGCTGAGGCCTTCGCGGGTTACCTCTTCGCCTCGCCCTGGCTGCTGGGCTTCCTGCTCTTCACCCTCGGGCCCATCTTGGCGTCCATAGTCCTCAGCTTCTGCGACTACGACGTGCTCCACCCCGCACGGTTCGTGGGCCTGGCGAACTTCGGACAGATCCTCTCACCGGCCGGCGACAGACCCCTGGTGATGCGGTCGATCACCAACGTGGCCTTCCTCTCCGTCGTAGGCATCCCGCTAGGGATGGTGACCGGCCTCAGCATCGCCATGCTCCTCAATGCCAAGACGAAGGGCATGTCCTCCTACCGAACGGCCTACTATCTGCCCTCAATCGTGCCGGTGGTGGCGTCCGGTATCCTCTGGATCTGGCTGCTGAACCCAGAGTACGGCCTCATCAACGCGGCCTGGAGGGGCAGCATCGGCTCCTGGTTCGGCATCAGCGCGCCGACCTGGCTGGCCTCGGAAGCC
>DASXUI010000027.1:0-1682 GCA_036504955.1 Armatimonadota bacterium | reverse complement strand
TTGAAGGGGCTTAGGGGAAGGGCCTCAGATGAGCACCGTCGGGTCTTTCCCCTGAGCCCCTTCAGTCCCCTGAGCCCCTTGCCCCTGCCCTTCTCTGTGTTCCTGTGGTGAGGCGGTTGAAGAGCCTACACGCTGAAGCGGATGTTGAGGCAGTCACCGTCTTGGACGATGTACTCCTTGCCCTCCAGGCGGAAGTGGCCCTTCTCCTTGGCGGCGTTCCAGTTGCCGGACTCCTTTAGGGCGTCGTAGGCGATGACCTCCGCGCGGATGAAGCCACGGGCAAGGTCGGAGTGGATCTTGCCGGCTGCTTCTACGGCGTTCTGGCCGCGACGCAGGGTCCAGGCCTTCACCTCATCCTCGCCGACGGTGAAGAAGGAGATGAGACCTAGCTCCTGGTAGCAGAGGCGCAGCAGGTGGTTGCGGCCGGGTTCGTCGATGCCCAGGGCCGCCAGGAACTCCGCCTCCTCATCCTCGGGAAGCTGGGCAACCTCCATCTCCGCCTTCGCGCAGAGCGAGACGAGCGGGTAGCCCCCCTCCTTCGCGAAGGGTTCCAGGCCGGCGGTCGCCCCCGGAGTGCCCAGGGCCCCTTCACCGATGTTGGCCACCAGCACCAGCGTCTTGTCGGAGAGGAACTGAAGCTCCACCAGGTCGGCCTTCTCCTCCGGCGTCAGGCCCAGACGGCTGACCGGCTTCTCCTCCTCCAGCGCCGCCTGGATACGCGTCAGCAGCTCCGCCTGCCGGGCCACCTCGGCCGGCGCCTTGCCCCTGCCGCCCTTCAGGCCCTTCTCCAGCCGCTCAAGCCTGCGCTCCACCAACTGGAGGTCGGCCAGCAGGATCTCAGAGGCGATGGTCCGAGCGTCTCGCTCAGGGTTGACGGTCTCCAGAGGGTGCGGAACGGTGGGGTCCTCGAAGGCTCGCACCACGGCCACGAGGACATCCGAGCTGCGAACCGTGCTGAAGAAGTCCTTGCCAAGCTGCCCCTTGTGCCCCCCGTGGTCCAGCTCCGCCATGCCGTCCACGAACTCGATTGTGGCGGGCACGTTCTTGCGGGGATGGTAGTGCTCCACCAACCAGTCGAAGCGCTGGTCGGGAACGGAGATCATGCCGAGATTGACGTCCTTGGAGCGGCCGCCGTAGGCGGAGGTCTCCGCGGTCCCTCGGGTGAGGGCGTTGAAGAGGGAGGTCTTGCCGGAGCTCTTGAGACCGATGATGCCAACATTCATGTAGTGGAGGACCTCCTGGGGTGAGGGGCGGAAGGCGTTTCGCGGGTGGGGGGTTCCGCGCCATTATAAGAGGGGTGGGAGCGGACCGTCAAACCTGGCCGCCCGTCTCACGGACCCAGCGTCAGAGCCCCTCCACTCGCAGGGCCGAGAGAGTTGGCGGGCGAAGTCTGCTGGTGGTGAGTGAAAGAGAGCAAAGCAACCGCCGGGGCAGGGCGCTCCGGCCACTAGCCCCAAGGAAGCACCGCGCACTGGCGGCGACGCGCGCTGAGAACGAGCCCGGGACTCCCGTTCAGGGCGCGGACTGGGGCGAAGGAGAAGCGCGGAATGCAGATTGGCATCTACGGCCTGGGCCGCATGGGGCTCAACATGGCCATACGGCTGCTCCAGGCCGGGCACGAAGTGGTGGCGTACAACCGCAGCGCCGGCCCCCGCGAGGTCGCGGCCTCCCACGGCGCCAAG
>DASXUI010000026.1:0-5062 GCA_036504955.1 Armatimonadota bacterium | reverse complement strand
ATCGTGCTGGCGGAGGCCGAGGCGGACGGACGGCTCCGCCGGGGTGACCTGGTGCTGATGGTGGGATTTGGCGCTGGCCTGACCTGGGCCTCCTCTCTGCTGCGATGGTGAAAGCCGCCTTCCTCTTCCCCGGGCAGGGGTCTCAGAGCGTGGGCATGGGCCGCTCCTTCATCGAGGGCTCCGAAGCGGCCCGCAAGCTGGCTCAGGAGGCCGACGAGACGCTGGGCTTCAGCCTCACCTCCCTGTGCCTGGAGGGGCCGGAGGAGGCGCTGAAGCGCACGGTTAACTCCCAGCCGGCCATCCTGCTGGTGAGCCTGTGCGCCCTGGCCGCCTTCCGAGAGAAGAGCGACCTTCAGCCGGCGGCCGTAGCCGGGCACTCTCTGGGCGAGTACTCCGCGCTGGTGGCGGCGGGCGCGCTGGGGCCGATGGACGCACTGAAGCTGGTGCGCCGTCGTGGCGAGCTGATGGAGGAGGCCGCCGTCTCCCCTCCGGGCGCGATGGCGGCCGTGATGGGCATGAGCGCCGAGGACCTAGCCGCCCTGTGCCAGGAGGAAGTGGAGCCGGTCACCCTCGCCAACCTGAACTCCCCGGAGCAAATCATCATCTCCGGCACCCAGGCGGCGGTGGAGCGCGTGGGGGCCACCGCGAAGGCCGCGGGAGCCAAGCGCGTGCTGCCCCTGGCCGTGAGCGGCGGTTTCCACAGCCCGCTGATGGAGCCGGCTGCCCAGGGCCTCCGCGCCGCCCTCAAGGAAGTCGCCTTCCAGCCCCTCCGGACGACCGTCATCGCCAACGTGACGGCGGAGCCCATCCCCGACGCCTCCGCCATCCCCGAACTGCTGGCCCAACAGGTCACCAGCAGCGTCCGCTGGCACGAGACCATGCAGCGCCTGGCAGCGGAGGGCATCACTCACTTCATCGAGCTAGGCCCTGGCAAGGTGCTGTCCAACCTCGCCAAGCGCGGCTTCCCCAACGCCACCGCCCTGAACGTCGACAGCATGGAGTCGCTGGAGGCTGCGCTGGGGGTGCTGGCGGGCTAGAGGCGGGGAACTCGAGACGCGCGGGCACGGGCGGCGGCCTAATGGGAGTTCTGGCCTAGGGGCTCTATCGCCAGGTCAGCGAACTCCCTCCGGCCCCTGTTCGCCCTATCTGGCTCTTCGCGTACCCCTTCAGCCAGATCGCCGGTGGACAGCACTCCTTGGCAATCCCCGCAGCGAAGCTCCAGGAGCTAGAGCCCATCCATGTTGTCGCGCATCACCCCTTCGGACTCCCATAGGGTATGAAAACCGGCTATCAGGTCGCGGAGTAGGTTCGGGCAGCGGAAGTCCACCATGATGCACTCCTCGAAGTCGGAGTGTTCCCGGCGCAGAGCCTGGTACGTTTGCTGTCGCGACCTTCGACGAAGGCCTGGATGCCATGTGTTGCTGAGGAGTCGGACGGTACCGGTAGGTACCCGATAACCCGCTTCCAGGTGCGTCCAGAGGCCGGCCCGACACCCTTGGTGATCGTCTTCAGGCACTTCTGGCGAGTCGGGGGACCTCCTGGGCCAGCTTCCAGCCCCAGCGGGTCCGCGCCGCCGACAGGGTCGCCATCCGCGTAGCCGTAAGGGTTGGCGCCGCCCCCGCAGCCCAAGGGGTCTCAGTCAGCCAGTGGGCTTCCCTCTAGGCACGCGCTAGCTCGTCCCCGCTCGTAGTTGCGGGAGGGGCACAGATTCACCCCAGTCCCGTTGTCTGGGTAGAAGCCCCGCTGGGCGAGGCAGCCCCAGAGTTCCAAGACGGGGACACGGCTGGAGTGGGCGACCAGCTTGCCGTAGGCATCGTACGGGCCCTCGGCTCCCGCCGTCTGGCAGGGGTCCGGCCGGACCACCACGGGGCCCTCGGGGATGCGCGGGCGCGCCCTTGGTCGAAACGGTAGATGTGGCTGCAGGACCAATCTGATGTGCTGCGAGGCGCACCCCGGCGTCCCACCGGGACGCGCGGAGAGGACACTCATGAGCCCCTTACCTTGGGTTCCGCCCATCGGCACCATGGCACCAGGGCCACGGCACGAGGTGGTCACCTTGGCGCCCCGGAGGGACGCCCGGCCGAAGGCCGATAGGCGGGGGTTCCATACCCCCGAGCTTCGTACCCCCGGTCTCTGCCCGCGATCCTTCGCCATCCTCCTGTTCCTCACCCTATCGCTCCTGGGAGCAACCCCCATGGCCTGCGCGCGTGAACGCATCACCGGCGACGCCCTCGGGGGCGGATTGACCCTTCGTGACGGCCGCGGAGGGGTATCAATACGCCTAAGGACTGACGGCCGCTGCGTGTTGGACCAGCTCCGCGTGCGGGGCAAGGAGGTCCCGCTGGCGCCCGAGGGCATTGCTACGGGCGTCCGCGTTGAGGGGCGGTGGCGTACCTCCCAAGACGGTGCTGCGTCGCCGCGGGTGCTGATCTCTGGCGATGCGGTCGAGGTCTCCGGCATCCGGTACGGGGGTGTGGAGGAGACCTGGACCTTTCGCGCCCTCGCTGACCGGATCACCTGGCGCATCGACCGTACCTATCTCGCTGCTGCCCAGGTGGAGGACGACGCCACGCCCTCCTGGGGCTTCGCTGGCCCGGACGCCTGGACGGGCGCGCTGTTGGGGACCGGCGGCGTGGCCTGGTTCCGCTTCTTTGGGCAGAACGGCGCTACCTACGGCATCCATACCGGCTCGGCGACCTTCTGGAACCCTGGAACGGACGCCTGCCTGGAGGTGTCGCCCTCGGGGCGGCCTAAGGGAGCGCTACCCAAGGAGGGGGGCCCGGAGACGGCTTTGCGCTTCACTCGATCCGAGGCGGGGGCCCTGGAGGCCGCGTGGTCGGTGGCGCCAGGCGAACGCGCCGTGAGCACCCCGCACTACCGCTTTCTGCGGGACGGCCGGCCCCTGTGGGCGCCCTACCCGGTGGCCGCGGGTCAGCGCGTCAGCATCGAGTACGTGTTGAGGGGTAGAAGCTACAAGGCGTTCCGGTCCCCCGGTACGCTGCCGGGGATCGACGCCGGGGCCGTGAAGGAGATCCTCCACACCATTGGCCGGCTGGGGGTGGTGGACCAGAAGCTGGTCGGCAGCAACGGGTGGTACAGCGGCTACGTGGTCCTGCACGAGCCCTGGTTCGCCCAGATGGGGCTGGCGCTGGACGACTCGGGCTACAGCCAGAACCTGGCGGATACACTGGACTACCAGCGTGAGCACGCCCTAGGGACGGACGGCCGGGTGAAGTCGCGCTGGGCCTACTTCAGCGGCGATGCGATCCCCGGCACCTACGACTCCGAGGGCTTCTACGAGGCGCAGTGGGGCCTGCTGATGGACTCTCAGACGAGCTGGCCCACCAACGTGGCGGAGCTCTACGACCTCACCGGCGACCGGAACTGGCTTCTGAGGCAGAAGTCCGCCTGTGAAGCCACGCTGGATCACCTGCTGCGCCGCGACTCCGATGGCGATGGCCTGGTGGAGATGCCGGAGTCCTCACACAAGGCCGCCCGCGGCAGCGACTGGATCGACGTCGTCTGGGCCTCCCACGAGAACGCTCTGGTGAACGCCCAGCTCTACCAGGCCCTCACCCTCTGGGCAGGGCTGGAGGGGCATCTGGGGGACCCCGACCGCGCGGCCCGTTACCGCGACCTGGCGGCTCGGCTGAAGCGGGCTTTCAACCGCGAGGTGAGCCAGGGCGGTTTCTGGGACGCGGCCACCCAGCGCTACGTCTACTGGCGAGAGCCCGACGGCTCCATCCATGGCGACAACCTCGTCATCCCCGTGAACTTCTCCGCCATAGGGTATGGTATCTGTGACGACCCGGCGCGCCGGAAGGCGGTCCTGGACCAGATCGAGCGCAGGATGCTGGGGGAGCGCCTCTTCTTCTGGCCCTTGTGCTTCGACTCCTACCGGCGAGAGGAGGTCGAGGGCGTCAACTGGCCCTTCCCCTCCTACGAGAACGGCGACCTTTTCCTGGCCTGGGGCGAGCTGGGCATCCGCTGCTACGCCTCCTATGATCCGGAGGTGGCCCTTCGGGTTGTGAAGGGTGTTCTGGCCCAGTACAGGAAGGATGGGTTGGCCTTCCAGCGTTACCTGCGGCGCACCCAGGCAGGTGCCGGAGACGACATCCTCGCGAACAACTGCAGCCCGGTGGTCGGCCTCTACAGGGACCTCTACGGCGTGCGGCCTCGCTACAACCGCCTGTACCTGGAGCCGCACCTGCCCTCGGAACTGCGGGGCACACGGCTGTCCTACGATCTGCGAGGCCTGAAGTACGACCTTCGTTTGCGCGAGGGTGACTACAGCATCACTTCCCAGGGAATGACCTTCCGCTCAGACCGCCCCTGCGGTGTCGACGTGGACGGCCTTGCCGCCCGCTACTTCGCCGGAGACAGCCCATCGCCCGCCTTGGAGATTCATCGCCCGAAGAGCGGAGCCCGACTGATGCTGAGGGTGGCCTCCTGGCCGGACTCAACCACGGGGGAGCGGCAGTGGCGCCTATCGTCACAGGGGCGCGCTCAAGTGGTCACGGTGACGGTGCATGGCCTTGCGCCGAGGGAGACCTACCGCTTGTACAGCGGTCTGAGGGATCTAGGGGCAGTCTCTGCAGATGATCAGGGCGAGGCCACACTCACCCTCACGCTGCGCGCGGACACGGAGGAGAGCTTTCGACTTCTTGGGTCGTAAGGTCGTAGGGTCGTAGGGTCGTAGGGGAAGGGCCTCAGAGGGTGGGGACCTGTCGGACGAGTCAGACCGGTCGGACGGTAAGGGCCTCCAGACGGTCTGGCGGCGTGGCCGGGCGCCAGGGGTGTTACCCCTGGCTGACGTAGAGTCGCCCCTCCGGGGCTTGCCGCGCTCCGTGCATCCACATCCTTGTGCTTACGCCGGCCCGCCTCAGCCCCGGAGGGGCGCCTCTACGTCAGCCGGGGATGGCATCCCATAGGCGTTGACTTTGCGGCTCAGCCCCAGGTGTAGAGTCTGGCTCTGGGGGCTAGACAAGGGATATGAGCTACCCTGACTTCTTTGTGGACGACTGGAAACACTTGGTGAAGGGCCTCCCGGCGGACCTGGACG
>DASXUI010000025.1:0-2773 GCA_036504955.1 Armatimonadota bacterium | reverse complement strand
ATCAGCCGGTCCTTGGAGGGCGTGCAGTGGCTGAAGCCGAGGAACCAGTTGGTTCCGATGATCATCCTGGAGACGGATACGCCCCCCACAACTGTTCTAGGAAAGCTGTCCACGCTGTATCTCCTTCACCTTGCCCCAAGCTTCGAGGATAGCGGTGCGCTGTCCGCAGGCGCGGCAGCTCCACGCCGGGGACGCACGTGATCTGATCTTCGCTGGAGGAGGCCTGCTCCCTACCCCGCCCAACACCGGTTCACGGTATCGATGCGCGGAGCACAGGCGACCGCTCAGCCGTCGCTGCATGGCACGTGCCTAAAGGCCCTGACAAGTGCAGGGCACCTCCCCCGCGAGTCCGATCGGCGGAGATAGGTGGGCGGGGACCTATCTCCCAACCCTCTTCCCGGGGCGGGAAGAGGGCTCCGGACTGGCGCAGCTTCGTCTCTTGCTGCCAGGGGCAGCCCTGCGGCGCTTCTTAGCGCTTCGCCGTGGCCTCCCCGTTGTCACCACGCCCCTCCTCTTCCCGAGACGGGAAGAGGAGCCGGAGGAGATAGGAGGTTCTCCGCTATCCTCTTGGCGAATGGCTCGGTAAGGAGGAGTACCCAATCTTGAGCAGTCCCTACCGTTTGGGCGTCGTGGCCTATCTGAACGCCCGTTGTCTCATCTACCAGTTCCAGGAGAACCCACGGCCGGACCTCCAGCTTGTGGAGGACGTGCCGTCGCGGCTGACCGACCAGCTTGTGGCGGGGGAGCTGGACGCCGGCATCATCTCTTCCATCGAGTGCTTCCGGCACCCGGAGCTGGAGCACCTGGAGACGCTGGGCATCGCCTGCACCGGAGCGGTTCTCAGCGTGAAGCTCTTCGCCCGCGCCCCTCTGGATCGCGTGCAGACCGTCGCACTGGACACCAGCAGCCGCACGGCCGCCGCGCTTACGCGCATCCTCTTCGCGGAGCGCTGGGGGGGCGACCCGGAGTTCGTCAGCAGCCCGCCGGACCTGAATGCTATGCTCTCTCGGTGCGACGCGGCCCTCCTTATTGGCGACCCGGCGCTTCGCATCGAGTCGGACATCCAGCGCCACGACTTAGGGTCGGAGTGGCTGGAGCACACAGGCCTTCCCTTCGTGTACGCGATCTGGGCGGGCCGGCCGGGCGTCTTCGGCAGCGGACTCGGCAGGCGGCTTGAGGAGGCGGAGCGCTACGGGTCGCGGCATATCGAGGAGATCGTTCAGAAGGAGGCACACCCAAGGGCGATCGGGCTGCCGCTGTGCAGAACCTACCTGTCGCAGGTGATCCGTCACCGCCTAACAGCCGATGATCGGGAGGGGCTGGCGCGATATCTGGAGAGCGCCAGACGCCTGGGGCTGCTCTAGCCCGGTTGCCTGACCCCTTCGTGGGTCACTCCTGTCTGTGCCAGGCCGTGTAAGCCAAGGGAGGCGCGATGCTGGAGAGGATGTTCGGCCTGAAGGCGCGGGGCAGCACCGTGAGGCGCGAGCTGACCGCCGGGGCCACCACCTACCTGACGATGTGTTACATCCTCTTCGTCAATCCGCTGATCCTGGGAGGGCACCCAGACTCCACGGGAGCGTCCCTCTCGGTTCCCGGCGTGATGACCGCCACGGCCATCTCCGCAGGCTTGATGTGCCTGCTGATGGGTCTCTACGCCAACATGCCCCTCGCCCTGGCGCCCGGAATGGGGCTCAACGCCGTGGTAGCCGTGCAGCTGGTGAGAGTCCTCGGCCTGCCCTGGCCCGCGGCCATGGGCGTGATCGTGCTGGAGGGCCTGCTGATCACGCTGCTGGTGCTCACGGGAGTGCGTGAAGCCGTGATGCACTGCATCCCCATGTCGCTGAAGCGCGCCATCGGGGCGGGCATCGGGCTGTTCATCGCCCTCATCGGGTTCCTGGAAGCGGGGTTCGTGGTGCGGGGCGACGGCACGCCTCTGACCCTGGGGACCTTCTGGGGACCGGCCGCCGTAGCGTTGGTGGGGCTGCTGATCACCCTGGCTCTGGAGCAGCGAAGCCGGCCGGAGGCCCTGCTGGTCGGAATCCTGGCCGCCACGGGCACGGCTTTCGCCCTCAACGCCCACCAGGGCGGCCACCTATTCGCGGCGCCGGGGGCCATCCTGCCTCACCACTGGTTCGCCTCACCCGACGTGAGCACACTGGGGCAGTTCGACCTCTCGGCGGTCAGCAGGTTGGGGGTCCTGTTCGCCGCACTCACCATCTTCTCCATCATGCTGTCCGACTTCTTCGACACCATGGGCACCGTGATCGCGGTGGGAGAGCAGGCCGGGCTGGTGAACGAGAAGGGCCAAATGCCGAGGCTGGACCGGATCCTGCTGGTTGACTCCCTGGCGGCGGCCGTGGGGGGCGCCTCGGGCGCCAGCTCCGTCACCACCTACATAGAGAGCGCCTCAGGAGTCGGCGCCGGTGGCCGCACCGGGCTGACCGCCGTGGTGACCGGGCTTCTATTCCTGTTCAGCGTGTTCCTCAACCCCCTAGCAGCGGTAGTACCCGCCCAAGCGGTGGCGCCCGCGCTCATCGTGGTTGGCTTCCTGATGGTCGGCGCCGTTGCCGGCGTCCGTTGGAGCGACTCCACCGAAGCCTTCCCCGCCTTCGTAACGCTCACCGGCATGGCCTTCACCAACAGCATCTCCGCGGGCATCGGCTTCGGCGTGGTCAGCTACACGCTGCTCAAGCTAGTCGCCGGCAAAGCCCGCGAGGTGAACCCTGCCCTGGTGGTCGTCACCCTGGGTTTCCTCCTCTACTTCGCCACCCCC
>DASXUI010000024.1:0-13166 GCA_036504955.1 Armatimonadota bacterium | reverse complement strand
GCCTCCTCGGGCGGAAGGCCGTTGACGGTCTCGACGCGGAGGAGCCCGTAGTACTTCTCGTTGTCCTTCGGAGGTCTGACCAGGCCGACCAGGTACTCGCCAGTCTTCAGCCCGAAGCGCTTGATCTGGGACGGCGAGACGTAGATATCGTCGTGCCCAGGGCTGAAGTTGTCCCTCCTAAGGAACCCTTGTCCCTCCGGCAGGATCTCCAGAACACCGCCCGCACGCTGCATGCTGCTGGTGTCTTCTTTTCTCTTTGGCTCGTCCAGGGTCTTAGTCTCCAAGTTCAGCTACTCCATTGGTTGGCACCGCCCAAGGGCGGGAGTACCTACTGCCGGGGCTTGAGGGCCCCCAGGTAGGGCAGCCCTCGGTATTCCTGTGCATAGTCAAGTCCGTAGCCCACCAGGAAGGCATCCGGCGCGTGGAAACCCACGTAGTCCGCGGCGACCTCAACCACCCGGCACTCCGGTTTGTCCAGCAGGGCGCAGACCTTCAGGCTCTCGGGATTCCGCTGCCTGAGGACTCGGAGCAAGTACTCCAGAGTCCGCCCGCTGTCAACAATGTCCTCCACCACGATCACGTGCCGCCCCTGAACGGACTCATCCAGGTCCTTGATGATCCGCACCACGCCGGAAGAGGCAGTCCCCTCGCCGTAACTGGATACGGCCATGAAATCGACGGTGAAGGGGACAGAGATGGCCCGCATCAGATCCGCCGCAAAGACCACGGCGCCCTGAAGGACACAGACCAGGGCGGGCCGCAGGCCGTCGTAGTCTCGTGAGATCTGCTGGCCCAGCTCCCTAACCCGGCAGGCTATCTCCTGCTCGGCAAAGAGGACCGTCTCGATGTTGCTCGTCATAGGAGAGGAAAGGAAGGTGGATCGGCGGAGCCGGTGAGGGCTGCCTGGTGACGGCTGACGCAGCCCAGGCCCTTCGGCGGCAGGAAGGCGCGGTTCACCCCCCGGCCCGCGACCCTCGCTGGCACGCTCTCATCTGGAAGGCGCAGGCTCCGAGGGAACGGCGAGAGGGAAGCAGGAAGACCCGCATATTGATGAGGCGCCCTGGGCCGGGAGCTTCGGGCTTCCACGGAGTCGTGGTGGATTGGGCAGGCCTAGAGAACTCGGGCGCCCAGCGCCGGGACCGAGTGGGAGTGAGGGGCAGAGACCGGGGCCCTCTCTCCCCACCTGCCGGAACCCTTGCGGCGAGGGTCTCTCGCGCAGGAGTTCCGCATACGCACTTCGGGTCAGGAAGTCTAGAGGAGAACTAATGGGATGCACATCAAGAGGCGGGCGTCGCGCCGCACCTCAGTGAATCTATACCACCATCGGGGGTAACCTGTCAAAGGGCCGTCGCAAGAACCGCCGCGGACCCAGTTCCAGGAACCGGGAGCCACATCCGCCAGAGCCGATGGCGGCAAACTCCCCTGCCCAAGCCCCACGGCCCGGCAAGAGGTCGCCGCGGCCCGGGTTTGGCGCTCTATCCAGCCGCCTCAGGCGAAGCAGCGGAGATCACCTGCCGGAACTTGTCAAGATTGGTCTGCATCTCGGTGACTCGGTAGTGAGCCTGTCTTACAAGCCTCTCTGCCCGAGACATGGCCGTCTCGCTGCTAGCCGTGGCCCTAGCCCTTAGTCCCACCACCACTGCCGCCGCGACGCCTGCCGCGGTGCACCCCGCCACTACCCACTTCGTCGTAGAGCTCATTCCTGCCCCAAATGCCAGCCTGAACCGGATATGCGAAATGGTGCCTTGCACCCGCCGCCAAAGTGCTATCCCATAGGGCGGGGGCGCGGCCCTCGAACAGAACCAATGCCGTCGTACTACAGTTTGTAGACGTGGCTCCCAGACCCCTCGTCGGTGTCCTGAGACTCCAGGACGCGCTTGACGAACGAGATAAGCTCGCCGGGATTGAAGGGCTTGGTCAAATAGCAGTCCACGCCGGAGGCCCATCCTTTGAAGACATCGGCGTCCTGGGCCTTGGCCGTGAGCATGATCACCGGGATGTCTCGCGTGGTGGGATCGGCCTTGAGCTCTCTCAGCACTTCAAAGCCGTCCTTGCGCGGCATCATGACGTCGCACACGATAAGGTCAGGGCGCTCCTGCTTCACCTTCTGCAGCGCCTCTTCACCGTCGTAGGCGGTAGCCACCTGGTAGCCATGGCGCTCCAGGTTGATCTGCACCAACCGCACGATATGCACTTGGTCGTCAACGGCCAGGATCTTTTTCGGCATTAGGGGCAACTCCTGAAGATGCTTTCGGAAGGGAACAGGACCTCTAGCGGTCCGTCTGCGGGAAGCGGGAGTCCTTCCCTCTTCGCGGCACTCCGCTCCTTCGGTTCGAAGGGCTCCCGTCAGGCCTAGCTAGCCTGCGGGCTCCTGAATGGTCGGTGGCTCATAGGGAAGCTCGAAGATGAAGTCGGAACCCTTACCCACTTCGCTCTCCACCCAGATCTTCCCGCCGTGCTTCTCCACGTACTCTTTCACGATGAAGAGGCCAAGGCCTGTTCCGGCGATAGACTTGTGGCCCGCGCTCTCCACACGTTGGTACTTGGCAAACACCTTGTGGAGCTGATCGGGCGGAATGCCAAGCCCCTGATCCTTCACGGACACGCGGAGGAGCCTCTTCTCCGGCACGTCCCGGACGGTTAGGCGTACCTCTCCACCATCGGGAGCGTACTTGATCGCGTTGCTCATCAAGTTGGTGAGTACCTGGTCCACCTTGTCAACGTCCGCCGTGATGGTGGGCAGATCCTCCGGCACGTCGGGCACCAGCGTGTGCCGGGTGGCATAGGGCTGCTGGAAGGCGATCGTCTTGGTTACGAGCTGCCCCAGGTCTACACCGGGCTGGAAGTTGTACTCCACCGGACGGCCGGTCTCGATGCGGCTCACATTCAGCAGGTTGCTGATCATCCGCAGCAGCCGCTGGCACTCCTGGCCAATGATGGTCAGGAATTCCTGCCGCATATCCCTGTCGTAGAACTCCTCGTCAGGATCGTCCAGTAGCGTCTGCACGAAGCCCTGAATGGCGGTCATCGGCGTACGCAGCTCGTGGCTTACGCTGGAGACGAAGGCGCTCTTCATCTGCTCAATGCGCTTCACCTCGGTGATATCATGGAAGGCAGCCAGGGCGCCCAGCGTCTCCTGCGACTCTCCCTTCACCAGGGCGATCTGCATCTGGTGGAAGTGCTCCATCTGGGTGCCGTTCACGTCCACCACGAAACGCACGTCGTGCTGGCTCTCCTCACTCTCTCTGAGAGCCGCGGTGAGGGCCTCGCGGATGGTCTCATCCTTGATCACCCTCTCATAGGGTTGACCAAGGGTGTTGTGACCAAGCTGCAGCATGTGGCGCACCGAGGCATTCATCTGGGTGATGGCCCCGTTCATGTTAACCATGAGCACACCGAAGGGGCTGCTCTCGATGGTGGCCTCGACCTCGCGGACACGCTCCTCAACCTGCTGGAAGAGCTGAGCCTGGGCGATCACGGCGGCGGCGTTCCGAGAGAGCACCGCCAGCAGCTTGGAGTCCTCCTCCGTGAAGCTGGCGCCGTAGCGTTTGTTGATGACGTGAAGTACGCCAATGGTCATGCGGTCCGTCACGTGGCCCTGGTCGTCGCGTTTCTCGATGATGAGGGGCACGGTCAGCAGGTTGCGCACGCCCGCGGCCTCGGGGAACTCCTGGCCCAGCTCCGGCGTGGACTCCAGCGACCGGGTCTCCGGCCGCCCGGTGCGAAACACCAGGCCGGACACACCCTCGGTAGAGCGCACCTTGAAGCGGTGCAGCTCCTCGTCCTTGAACCCAAAGGCGGGGGGCATGGCGTAGAGGTGGCCGTCCTCCCTGTTCAGGAGTAGGAACACGCACTTCTCGGCCTGCACGATCATGGCCACCCGGGCGACCAGACGACGTAGAGTCTCATCGAACTCAGAGGCACTGGTAACCGGCTGGGGGGCGGCGGTGTTGGCCGCCTCGTCTAGCCTGCGGCGTAGCTCCTGGTTTTCCTTCTGCAGGCGGGAGAGATCGTCGTCCGTGAGGCGGCGATTCTCCTGCTGTAGGCGGGAACACTCAGTCTCTACGAAGCCAAGTTTGGCCTTGAGGGTGGCCACTTGGCTTTGAAGCCGCTCGTACTGGGAACTCCAGTCCTCAGGCTCGGGCATAGCGACGGACATTAAGTCTCCGTGTGGATGTGTGAAGAGGAAAGTGGCAAGGTGACGAGGCGCGACTGGTGGCGCTACTTAGGGGGCAAGGCGCCACTCGGGGACCCCTGGTGCATTATAACATCGGCCCCTCCAGCGGTCAACGAATACCAAGCATCCACTTGTTATGTCGCCCCCTGCACGGAGCAGCCGCTCGAGCCTACGTCCTGAAGCCCTCCCAACCGCGGTCACTTCGTGCTCCTACTTGTTAGTAGACAAAAGCATGGGGCCCGTTCCCTCTCAGAGCGAACGGACCCCATCTTGCTATACCCTATGCGCGCGGTCCGAGCCCGCGTCCGCACCTAGCCCGCATGATGCACGAGGCGCTCGCGCGTCGTGCATCATGCGCGTCTCCACACACTCTGGTCAGTAGCGCGGGCTAGTCACGGCGGTCAGTCACCGCGCTCGATCTCGTCCACGGACTGCGCGCTGCCGACCTCCGTCACCCACCAGCTTCCGTGATACTTCTCCAGCGTGTAGCTGACGTACACACTGCGGCGCTCGCCATCCTTATCCTCGAAGGTGTGCCTCGCCATGAGGGCGACCTCCGTGTCGGATCGCCGGTCGGACCTCACCCACTCGAAGCTGACGGTGCGGATCGTCTCCAGCGCGTCCTTGGTCATGTCCCGGTAGTCCTCGGCCTCGATGGAGTACGAGTACTTGCCGCGCAGGAAGACGTCCACCTTGCGATCGCTGCGCAGATGCTTCAGGATCAGGTCCACATCGCCAAGAACCCAAGCCTGGCGCAGGTCCTCCTGAGCGTCCTTCAAGGAGCCCTTGGAGGAAGGCGAGAGGTAGTAGTAGTCAACGTCGTCGTCATCGATCTCCACCACTCGGGGCGAGCGCCGGTCCACCACCACCACGTCCTGGGAGTAGATGTAAGTCGGCACGCCCACGTAGAAGGTGTAGAGGGAAGGGAACACCACCGAGGACCCGTAGAAGGGACCGGGATCCGGGCAGTAGTGGCGATAGTAGACGTTGTCGACGTAGATCCTGGGGTTGCGGGTCGGGAAGTGGAACGTAGGCCGCCGGTCTCCATGGCCCAAGGCACGACCCACGGGACCAATGTCCACCGGCCGCATACCTGGGAAACGGTCGTTACTTCCGTTGTACTGGCCCGATCCAAACACACTACCCGGCGACCGCTGGCCTGATCGCCCACCGTTCCCTCGCCCCTGGCCATTGACGGTCACATCCGGTCGGCTTCCGCGCAGGTCCTGGTTGTCGCGGCTACCGCGTGCATCCAGGCCGTCGCCGTTGCCTCGCCGAGACCCTAGGACTGAGCCGGGCGTCGACGAGGTGCCCCTATCGCGCCCGCTGGTCGAAGCGCCAGGGGAGACCACCACCGTCCCGCCGGAAGACGCGCCGCGCCCAATCGGGTTTCTACCGGTCCGGCCCCGCCCCTGGTCATTCGCTCCCCGACTGTCGTTGAAGGAGCTTCTAGGCTCGTTGCCGACAAGGGGGCCCACCAGCACCGGAGTGCTGGATTGCGTGCCGCCCCTGGAGGACCCCAGAACGCTGCCGGGGCTGGACGGACTCACAAGACCGGGGAAGGCGCTCTCGGTACGGCTGGGCCGAAGCCCGCCAAAGGGGTTGTCCCGTCCCGTGCTCTGACGGCTGGGCACGACCACGCTTCCGCCTCGAGGGAAGCCCTCGCTGCTCCGGACGCCTGGCTGGCGGTCCTGAACGCGCACCGGTGGGAAGCTCGTGATGGTCCGCGAGCCGCCGATCTGCGACTGAGGCCGCAGCGTTCCGGTGACGGGCGATCCGGTGGCGGGGCTGGAGCTCCTGCCGCGGTTCGAGAGGCCAGAGAAACCAGGTCTCGCGGTCTCAACCCTGGCAGGCACGGACTGACTTGCTCTGTCTCCCTCCTGCTTCTTCCGGGAGTTGTCTTCAGCCCTGGCCGGGGGACCCGCTAGAGTGAGAGCCACCAGCGATACCCCCAGTAGAGGCGCCGTAACTCTTAGGTATGGCTTCATCTGTATGCCTCCTTTCGAGGCCGGCTAGCCGGTCCGCGCACAACCCCTACACCCCTCGCGATACGCTGGCGGCGTATCCCAAGGCCTACTCCGGCCGGCGCGGCTCCTAGTAACAAGCTTCAACCAAGCATTCCGTTACACCGGAGGTGGCCGGGGCGACTCTAGGACGGGTGAGCTAGGCTCTGGGTTACAGCCAACTGAGCTACCTTTGCCTATTGCCCCGGACCCCGCAACCTCAATCCATCTGACCACCGATGGGGCTTCGCGGTTGCGTGTCCGGAGCTTCCCACCCAAGCCGGCAAGCTGCCGCTGTCTGCCGCCGGCAGAGGGCCTCGGCCAGCATACAAGCGGGCCAGGAGTCGTGGTCTGCTGGAGCCAGGCGCCGGTCCCGGGAGCTGCGGGCGATGCGAGTGTTTGCCCCCCCCGCGCCGTCGCCACGGCCCCACCCTACCCTACGGGATGCCGAAGTCCCGGCTAACGCACCCACTTGTTGGCTCAGGGGGTCCACGGAAACGCCTGAGGCCCGGTCACCGGAGCGAGTCCGGCCCCCGAGCCCCTATACGAAGCCTTGGCATCCCAGACGCCTACTTCGCGGGCTTCTTGGTCTTGGCGACAGGAGTCACTCGTGTCGGGGTAACGCCCGACTCCGAGAAGCTAGCCGCCTTGAAGGCGTAGAAGGTGCCGTCCAGCGCGCCGATGTAGACCATCCCCTCCGCGACCGTCGGGGAGGCTACCACGTTCGCCGGCAGGTCGATGGCCTTGGCCACGGTTCCCTTGTCGCGGTTAATCACCAGAAGGCGTCCCGACTTGGTATCCTGCTTCGCCATCTCCGCGCCACCGCCCACGAAGATGAAGTCCCCGGCCACGGCGGGCGAGGAGCTGACGTCGTTGAAGCCGGCGTAACCCAGAGAAACCCGCCACTTGAAGGTCCCCTTCTGGGCATCCAGGGCGATGAGGAAGCTCTCCGGATAGCCCATCACGATGAACACGCTCTTGCCGTCCGTGGCCGTGGAGGAGATGTAGATGTGGCCCAGTTTGGGAAGGTCTGCCGTGTACTTCCAGCCGACACCTTCCTGCTTGCCATTCGTGATGGAGACGGCATTCACGGTGCGGTCGTAGTCGCCGGAGGCCAGGATCACCCGGCCATCCACCACGGTGGGGGTGAAGAAGTACGCCTTGTTCTTGATATCAAAGCGCCACCGGATGTCGCCGGTCTTCCGGTCCATGCCGAAGAAGATGCCGTTGTTGGCGCCCACGATGACCAACTCGCCGGCCAGCGCGGGGGAGGAGTAGACGTAGCTGGAGTTCTGGTCCCCGGTGCTGCCCTCCGGCGTGGTAGGTGTCTTCCACTTCAGCTTGCCCGTATCGGCGTTCACCGCATAGACGGACGTGTTTGGCCAAGCCGAACCGAAGTAAACGAGGCCGTCGAAGACCAGGGGCGACGAGGTGTCCGTGCCGCCGGTCTTGAAGCGCCAGAGCACCTTCCCGGCCTTGGACACCTTGTAGAGGTTGCCGTCCTGGTTGGTGAAGAAGATGGCATCCTTCGTGACCGTTGGCCCGGACCAGAACCACTGAAGCCGCTGTCCCTCGTAGCTGTCCAGCTTCCACTTCTGGTCGCCGGTCTTGGCGTCGAAGGCGAAGAGTGCGCCCGGCCGGATGAACACCTTGCCATCGGCCGAATAGATGCCCTTCTCGCGGCTGCCTACATAGACTACCCCGTCGGAGACCACCGGCGAGGCGAAGATGCCCATCTCACCCGTCTTGGCCGTCCACGCCTGGGTCAGCGGGAGCTTCAGCGTTTCTGGCGACCGGCCGGACCGCTGAGGGTCTCGACGATGCATGGGCCAGTCGGCCGCGCGCGCGAGGGTACCGGAGGCCAGCGACGCGGCAACCAAGGCACAAGCCAACGCGTGGGCCAGACGTGACTGTCGGGAGCGCGCGGGTTCATTCAGCATCAGATGGCCTCCTTGAGATCTGTCGCGAGCGCCCAACGAGGCGCGTGGAGCTAGAGAGTCGGGAGCAGTGGGGGGCGGGTGCCTTCATTTCATACACTTGTCCCAGTCATCCAGCCGAGTCAGCTTCACGTGGCTGTCAACGTAGAGGGTCACGAGGCCAGCCCCCTTACCCAGTCCGCCAGGCCCCTTCTGCTCCTGATGCCACGCCCAGGAGTCGGAGAGCAACCCTCTGCTTGAGGGGTCCGGGAAGTCTGCCTCGGTCTTGCCGGCCCTCACCGGATTGCCATTGCCGTCCAGCGCCGGGTACCAATAGCTATTCCCCACGGTCTCATACATCGGCTCGCCGGTGGCGTCGGAGGGGCCCAGCAAGGAGCCCGAGTCGCTGGGGCAGCGGAACACCGCTTCAGAGCCAACGGTGCGCTGGAGCTTGGCCTTCAGCTTGTCCGGGTTGGTGGGGCTGTTCTCCGGCGCGCTCTTGGGCCTGGTGTAGTCGCTGTTGTTGATGGCCCAGGGGTAGGTCTCGTCCCACTGCTCGGTGTAGAGGCTGAAGGCGTGGCCAAGCTGCTTCAGGTTGCTGGCGCAACTCGTCTCCCGGGCCTTCTCTCGAGCCTTCGCGAGGACCGGGAACAGAAGGGCGGCCAGGATGGCGATAATGGCAATGACGACCAACAGCTCGATCAGCGTGAAACCCTGAGTGGACCGGCGTGGACGAGGCAACCTTACAGAGACATACGAAGGGATACGCGAAGAGGCGTTGCGGCAAGGGGAAAGGGGGAACCCGAGGGATATGGTCGGGGCGGGCAGATTTGAACTGCCGACCTCTCGCACCCGAAACGAGCGCTCTACCAAGCTGAGCCACGCCCCGATCATCTGCGGGATCCGCTCATGCCGCGAACACCGGCTCCTTCAGCAGCCTCTACCCCCTCAGTGCTGTGGGGGCCCCGATACTGCGTCACTGCGAGCCTTGCCGGCGCGGACCCCATCCTTGGGTCAGTCACGAGTATAGCACAGGAGCCCATGACCTGCAAGACGCGTCGCTTTCTAACCATCTGTTAGGGAGGATCACGACCGCAACACCTGGCCCACCGTGGGCGGCCCCCCTCGGGACGGGCCAGGAGACGGCGGAAGCAAGGCTGAGGCAGGGGGGCTGCCCCGAAGCGGCCGCCCTCCAGGGGATGCACAGACACTGGTTGGACGCTCGGCCTCCTTCGTCGGTTCCGGCGCCCGCTTCGGCTAGCCTACCACAGCCTGTTACCATACCGATACGCCCATCCGCGCCCCTCTCCCTCCCCCGGCTGCCTACATAACAGCCAGACTGCCGCTTCGGCTGCCCCCGCTTCCCTGCGGAGCGCCATGCACGGCGCCGCCCCCCTCGCAGGAGGCGGGGTCGCCAGGCGCCGAAGCGCAGGCGGGACGCCATCTCGCCTTGCGGCCTCGGCCTGCCTTTGAGTTCCTGGGGCTCAGCCAAGCGCCCCGGAAGCGCGCAGAGTAGCGCGTGAGCAGCGCGCGAGGCGTGACCGACGGCCGGCCGCGAGCAGAGGGTTGCTGCACGATCGTGCCAATTGGTGCCTATCGCTGGGCTGTGGGGAGATGCCGTGCTACATGGGTGAAGACCGGGCCCCGTTGTACCGATCAGGGGCTAGAGCGTTCTACCGGGAGCGCACCCAGCTCAGGCCGGGCGACCCGGGCCAACGCCCAGACACAAGAGCCGTACGGTGGGTCACTGTGACCCAGCATATCCGGCGGCCCACCCAGTGGAAAGGACCCCCAAGATGCCCCCAGTGGCGGAGGACCTAGCCCTGCCCGCGCCCCCTAGCGGCGCCCTGAACCTACGCACCTCTGCCCCAGCGATGGGGCTCAAGCATACCGTCGCCAAGGCGCCCAGCCGGCGCTTGATCCTACTCCTCGCGTTGCCCACGGTCGCGCTCCTCCAGGCCGCGGGCCCATCCCTCTCGGCCCAGGCGCCGACCCTTGGCGTCGCTTCGGCGGGCCTGCAGGCTGTGCTCTGCTATGTGGCTGTCGGCCGCGCCATCGCGCCCCGAGTCTGAGGCGAAGGGCCAAAAGTCGGCCGGTGGTGGGTCCCTCGCCACCGGCCGGCCCTCACCGCAGGAAGACCGAGAACCTGCGCGCGCACAGTTCGGGCCCCAGCCTCAGGTGCAGCTCATCGCCATTCAGCCACCGACCCGGAACCCAACGCCCGTCCTCGTACGTCCCCTCCTCAATCCTCAAGAACTCCACTTGCCCCACGGCCGCCGACCTCGGCTCCAGGCTGAGATCCAGGTCGGCGCCCGCGACCAGGAAATTCCCCTCCCCCAGCGCCACGACGAGGCCCCGCCCGGGCAGCCCCGGGGCCTCAGGTGACCGGTGAAACCGGGCCGTGAGGCGGTATCCGCCAAGCTCAAAGGACTGGAAGGCCTCCCGCTCCTGAAGCAGCCCCACCATACGCCCGGTTCCCTGATACTCCAAGATGACCGGGAGCATGCCGCGCAGGAAGCGGTAGGTCTCCTGCAGCGGGCCCCAGTCGAACTCGCCGTCGATGCCGAAAGGCGCGAAGCAGAGCGCGTCAGCTCCCGCCAGCGCGTGGAACACAGTCGCGGGGGCTACCGCGATAGCTGCCTCCGGGATGAAGAGTGGGTTGCCGGGCCACCGGTACTCCGCGCAGATGTCGCGGAAAGCGGGCAGGTAGATGTCCGGCGCCAGGAAGTCGATGCTGGGCGCGGCCGCCTGCCAGAGATCCCTCACCCACGGCAGCGGGCCGCCGCTGGGGTACACGCCGGGCGCCTGCCCCGGCCCGCGAAGCCAGGCGTTGGCGTACATCGGCAGCGCGTACTCCGCCTTGCCCGCCGCCGCGACCGCTCCAACGAAGCTGCCCACTTGCCACGCCATGAAGGCTTCGGCGGCGATCTCCCCAAAGACCTCCGGCCATGTCCCCTCGGCTCGCGCGCCCGAGGAGGTCCAGGCCGTCATCAACTCCGGCACCAGGTCCTCCCTGTGCTGGAGTAGGTGAGCGGAGAGCGCCAAGTCGACGGGGGCGCGGTAGGCAGCCTCAGCCAGCGCGCACCGGTCGCGGGCGCCGCCCAGCAGGCCGGTCTCGTTCTCCACCTGCACCGCAAGGACGGTGTGGGTCCCCTCGTCTACTGCTCGGAGGTGCCCCATCAGGGCGGCGAAGGCTCGCGCGTCCGCTTCCCTTGCATCCCTAGAGAGACAGGTGATTGCGTCTTTGTTCACCCCGGGCTCGACCTGCGCACGAGGGAACCTGGCGAGGTTTCGTTTGACCCAGGCTGGGGCGTACGAGGACGACGCGTTCTTCCAGGTGCCGAACCAGAGCAGCACCAGCCGCAGTCCGTGCTCTCGCGCGCCGGCCAGCAGCCCATCGAGCACGACGAAGTCGAACCGCCCCTCCTCGGGCTCAATCTGCTCCCACGAGACCGGCACCAGCGCGGTGTCGCAGCCTATCTCCACCATACGATCCCAGGACCGCTCCATGTAGGTGAGGCTTGAGGAGCTGGAGTTGTGGACCTCCCCCGCCAGCAGCACCCGGGGCTCCCCATCCACGATGAGCCGGATCCGATCTCCCTCCCGATGGAGATGGGGCATCCGCGAGACATTGTGACTATCCATGCCTGGTTCTCCTCCTGATGGCGCGACGTGACCCAGCACCCGCAGGCTGACGCGAAGGGCGGGGGCTCAGAGGTAGCCGCCTGGCGTTCCGTCTCATGTTCGCGAGGGGTGCCGCCGCCCCTCCCGATGACCTGCCCCGCAGGAGGGGAACCACACAGTGCGTCGGGAAAGGTGAACGGGTAGCGTCGTCGGAAGCGGGCCCGAGGCCCAGAGGAGAGTGCGGATGCGTGTGGTGTGCATGGGTACCCCGGACTTCGCGGTGCCGCTGCTGGAGGGGCTGCTGGAGCGAGGGCACGAGGTGGCTGCCGTCGTTTGCCAGCCTGACAAGCCCGTGGGGAGAAAACGGGAGCTAACCCCGCCACCCATGAAGGTCGCCGCCCTGGCGCACGGCCTGCCCGTGCTACAGCCCACCACCGCGCGGAGCCGGAGCTTCCAGGCCCGGGTACGAGAGCTCGCCCCCCGGGCCGTCGTCTACGCCGCCTACGGCAAGATCCTGCCTCAGAGCTTCCTGGACATCCCTCCGGAGGGCTGCCTGAACATCCACGCCTCCCTCCTTCCCCTCTACCGAGGCGCCGCGCCCATCCAGTGGGCCATCATGAACGGGGAGGCCGAGACGGGCGTCTCCATCATGCGCGCGGAAGCCGGCCTGGACACCGGCCCCGTCCTGCTCCAGCGAGCGGAGCCCATCCGCGATGACGATACCGCAGGAACCCTATTCGACCGCCTGGCGTCGCTAGGCGGCAGGATGATGCTGGAGGCCCTGGACCTGATCGAAGCCGGCGAGGCCCGCTACCAACCCCAAGACGCCTCCCACGCCACCCACGCCCCACCCATCGAGGCAGCGCACTGTCGTCTGGACTGGAGTTGGCCTGCTAGGAAGCTGCGAGACCGCGTGCGCGGCCTCAACCCGAAGCCCGGCGCCGTCTTCACCCACGCCGGCCGTGAAGTGAAGCTGTGGTCGGCTGACCTGGTGAGCGAGGTGGACCAGGCGAGGTCGGGCACGCCCCTCGCTGAGGGCTGCCCGGGCACGGTTGCCTTCGTAGGCAAGCGCGACCTATGGGTGCGAAGCGCGGATGGTCTGCTGGCCATGAGGGAGGTGCAACCCTCAGGTAAGGGGCGCATCTCCGGTCCTGAGTTCGCCCGGGGGCAGCGGCTGTGTGCGGGGGAGGTGCTCTGGGGTACGGCGGCCACCTGACCATGGGTCATGAGGTCGCAGGGAAGGACCTCAGTAGGTGAAGGGCGAGGACCGGTCGGACCAATCGGACAGGTCGGACGATGAGGGCTTCGGTGACGACGCGCCGGCATTCCCGGGCACCGGTGCCCAGCGGCCGTCCGCCCGGCCGTGAATCGCCGGGCTCAGGGGCTCAATCCTCCTGAAAGGAGGGTTCTGACCCCAGGGTGCCACGGTGGTTCAGAACCCCGGTT
>DASXUI010000023.1:0-2887 GCA_036504955.1 Armatimonadota bacterium | reverse complement strand
GGAGCGCGATCGGCAGAGCCGGACGTGTAGCCTGGCTCGGAATCTACTGGGCACGCTTCGAAGGGAGAACATCTGGATGAAGAAGCTGATTTCCGCTGGTCTGATCGCTGGCTTGGCGCTGTCGCTGCTGCCGGCTGCTTTCGCCGCTGACAAGGCCGCCGCCAAGACCCCCAAGGCTCCGACCACCACCACCGCCAAGTCCACGACGATGGCGAAGGCCCCTAAGGCCACCAAGGCCACCAAGAAGACCAAGAAGGTCAAGAAGTCCAAGAAGATGGCCAAGGGCATGAAGATGAAGGCCGGCATGAAGGCCGCACCGAAGGCGCCTGCCAAGAAGTAGCCAATCGGCTACCGTCGGTCTGGGGAACTGGCGGCTCCCGATTGGTGAGCCGCTTCCCCAGGCCGATATCGTGCCACTGTCCCCGTTTCCAGTTGTACCCCCCTCTACGCCCCGATGTAGCACGGACACCTAACTCGCTCTGACGCCACAAGCACACGGTCTGTTATTTGTAGCTATCATCTCTTCCAGAAGGCCCACTCGGCACGCTACATTCCCTATGCGAGACTGACGTCGCGCCTCCCGTCCGTCCAGCGTGCGGCGGGGCCGACCCCAAGGGCGCACTGGACCCGCGAAGCCGGCGCGCGGCCCGGGGGAGGTCCCCACCTCGCTCCATGGCCTCAGCCTGGACTGCTCATGAGAGGCCCGCGGAGGCCCGCTTGAGTACGCGCGCAAGCGCGTCACGCGTGGCGCGCCGCAGCCCTAGACCAGAAGGATATGCCCCTAGTGCGATCCAGACACAGCGGAGGCCCAGCCGCCTCCCAACCCCGCGGCCCGCTGGGCATCCTCTTCCTCATCGTGTTCCTGGACCTGCTGGGGTTCAGCTTCGTGATCCCCTTGTACCCGGAGTACAAGGTTCATTTCCGGATGACCGGCCTGCAGGTCACTCTGCTCAGCACCTGCTACTCGCTGGCGCAATTCATCTTCGCCCCGATTCTGGGCCGCCTCTCCGACCGTGTGGGCCGGAAGCCAGTTCTGCTGTACAGTCTGATAGGCTCCTCCATCGCCTTCTATCTCTTTGGCGCGGCGCAATCCGTGTGGCTGCTCTTCGTGTCCCGGATCGCGGACGGCATCTCCGGCGGCAACATCGCCACGGCCCAGGCCTACATCGCGGATGTCACCACCAAGGAGAACCGCGCGCGGGGCATGGGGATCATCGGCGCGGCCTTCGGCATGGGCTTCATCCTGGGCCCCGCCATCGGGGGTCTCCTGGGCCGCTATGGACTCGGAGTTCCGGCCTTCGCGGCCTGCGGACTCGCCGCGGTGAACAGCCTGCTCGTAGCACTGGTGCTGCCCGAGTCTCGAACCCTGCCGACGGCCACCCCCGCCACGGGAAAGCGGACCTCCAGCGTGGGCCGGCTGCTGGCCGGTCTGCGGCATCCCGTGCTGGGCAACGTGCTCACTGTGGTTCTGCTGAACATGATCGCCTTCGCCGCCCTGGAGAACACCATTGGTCTCCTCACCAAGGACCGCTTCGGCTTCGACCAGACCCACAACGGCTACCTCTTCGCCGGCATCGGAGTGACGATGGCCATCATCCAGGGGGGCCTCATCGGCCGTCTGGTGAAGCGCCACGGTGAGGCCAGGCTGGTACTCGCCGGGGTTGTGATGACAGGTCTGGGGCTGCTGCTGATCCCCCTGGCGCCCACGGTGCCACTACTGCTGCTGGCAGGTCTTCCCATGGCGCTGGGGAACGGTATCTACACGCCGAGCGTGAACTCCCTGGTCTCCAAGGCGGCCCACGACGATGAGCAGGGGGCCACCCTCGGTCTGAGCCAGGGCCTATCGAGCCTCGGCCGAATCCTGGGCCCCGTCGCTGGAGGCCTGCTGTATGACCGATACGGTCCGGGCGCGCCGCTGCTGGGCGGGGCCGCGCTGATGGTCGTGTGCCTCATCTTCGCCCTCCGCGCGTTCCAGCAGCACCGAGAGCCCGCCCCCGTCCCAGCCTAGCGGGCCAGGCCGGGCGGCAGCCCCAAGCCAAGTGCCTGGCGGCGCGAACTAGTATGGCGTCCATGGACCCCAGGAGTGCGCGGTGGACAAGGCTTCCCAGGCGATGCTTCTGGAGGTGGCGGGTACGCTGGGCTCCTCCGGGGCCGGGCCCCTGTTCACGGCCCTTGCCCGCCACCCAAGAGTGTCGAAGCCGCTCTGGGAGTCCCTCAGGGCTGGTGCCGCCTCCGAGGAGTTCCGTCAGCGGGCTGGGCAGCTCGGGCGCGAGTCACGGGACCTGTTGACCCAGGCCTGCTTCCTGCCGGACCACATCGCCAACCTGGTGCGCCTAAGCCTGGCGGATGAGACCGAAGCCATCATGGAATCGGTCGCCGAGCAGGAGCGCGCCGCCCCCAGGCAGGCCCTGCTGACCCAAGTCGCACTGAGGGCACTCCTCGGTGGCTTGCCGTCCGGTCACGACCCCAGGTCCATCCCCCCAGCCACTGCTGAACTGACTCTTGAGGAATCTGAGGACTGGGCCGAGTCGCCAGACACGCCCCCCTTGGTGGTGGAGGCGGAGAAGGCCCTTGGCGCGCCCGTGCCGGTGGCTCTGCTCAGGGCCCTGGCACCCTGGCCCGGCTACCTCGAGTACTCCTGGCGCAAGCTGCTGCCTCTGCTCCGCACCCCCAGGGTCCAGGAGGCGGGCAGGCAAGTCGGCGAGGTCAGCGCCAACCTGAGCCTGCGGTTCCCAGGAGTCGCGCTGGACCCGGGGTTGCCGCGGACAGCCGGCGCGACATCGGAGGAGCTGGCTGAGTGCCGCGACCTGGCGGCCCGCATCGCTGCCTTCCAGCCTCTGGAGGTCCTGCTCTGCTCGGCCTATGCTCTGAGCCTGGGGCTTCCCCC
>DASXUI010000022.1:0-1665 GCA_036504955.1 Armatimonadota bacterium | reverse complement strand
CCCCTGGATCCGCCCGCGTCTCCCGTGCCCTCCCCCGCGCCAACCGACTTGGAGAAGGAGGTCGTCGCTCTGGGGACCGCCAACTACCCGGTCGTGAACTACCACGTTCACCTGAAGGGCGACCTCACGCTGGACAAGGCTTTGGCGCTCTCCCGCAAGACGGGCGTCTTCTACGGCATCGCGGTCAACTGCGGCCTCAACTTCCCCGTCACCGATGACGCCGGGATTCGCGAGTACCTGAAGCGCGTGAAGGGCAAGCCGATCTTCGTCGGGATGCAGGCGGAGGGCCGAGAGTGGGTCAACATGTTCTCTCGCGACGCGCTGAAGGAGTTCGACTACGTCTTCACGGACGCCATGACCATCGTGGATGACTCCGGCCGCCGGATGCGCCTCTGGATCCGCGACGAGGTGCCCGAGATCACGGACAAGCAGGCCTGGATGGACATGCTGGTGGACCGCACCGTGAAGATCCTCAGCACGGAGCCCATCAACCTCTACGTGAACCCCACCTACCTGCCGGAGCAGATCTCCGCCGAGTACGACCAGCTCTGGACCCCGGAGCGGATGAAGCGCGTCGTCGACGCCGCCGTGGGACGGGGAATCGCCATCGAGATCAACGGGCCGGCGCGCCTCCCCAGCCCAGCCTTCCTGAAGCTGGCCAAGGCGGCCGGCTGCAAGTTCACCTTTGGCACCAACAACGTCAACTCAGAGGTCGGCGACCTGAGCTACTGCTTCCGCATGGTGAAGGAGTTGGGGCTGAAGTGGCAGGACGCGTGGGTGCCTGGGGGTAAGAGCGGGTCGTAGGGTTGTAGGGTCGTTGGGTCGTATGGGAGGGGCCTCGGAGGGTGGAAGGTTGGGGACCTGTCGGACGGGTCGGACCGGTCTGACGGTGAGGGCCCTGGGGACGGCGCCGCGGCGAAGCTGGGAGTGCGTGCCCGGCGGTGGTCCGCCCGGCGGTGAATCGCCGGGCTCCGGGGCTTAATCCCGCTGAAGCGGGGTTCTGAACCAGAACTGCACCTTGGGGTCCGACCACCGTATCGGTACAGACCATGGATAGGTCGCTCAGGTACACCTTCGGGTCAGAACCCTCCTTTAGGAGGATTGAGCCTCGGAGCCCGGCGATTCACCGCCGGGCGGACCGCCGCTGGGCGCAACCTAACACCGGATCTGAGGCATCCCACACGCAGAGGCCCTTCCCCTACGACCCTACGACCCTACGACCATACGACCATACGACCATACGACCTTACAGCCCAACGACCCTGGCCGGAGGCCAACAGCCATGCTCAGCTTACGCCGTTTGGACGAGACCACCATTCGCGTCCCCATCGAGGGGGACAACTGGCATACTACCTGGGCGGACGATGGGCATCAGTACGCCCTGCAGTGCGATGGGCTGCACTACAACTCGCGGCTGTGGAGGCTGGTGGGGGACCCGCCGTGGATTCGCTTTGAGTTCCTGGAGGGGTACCCGGAGCTGATCTCGGCCGCCAAGCCGGAGGTGAACCGCTACTACGGCTTCGGCATCACGTCCTTCGGGGGAGCGATCTACCACTACCTCAGCACGCCCAACCACTTCTTCGATGAGCCGGGGGCGCGGTTCGTGGGCGCCAAGCTGATCTGGTCGCCGGATGGCGGCGCGACCTGGCGGAACCAGCATGGCGG
>DASXUI010000021.1:0-35109 GCA_036504955.1 Armatimonadota bacterium | reverse complement strand
CCCGTGCCCGGCCTCGCAACCGTGCGGCATCACTCAGGTCGTTGTATGCCGCTGCCAGCCGCACCCCGGCAGGGGAGCCTTGCTACACCCCTTCCCCATCATCCCTGTAGCCTACCCACGGGTTCGCTAGCCTCGCGGACTCTGGGATCGCCTGCTTTTGTCTACCGCGCCTCTACCAGATTCCCTGAGACGTCCTCCATGCCCCCCGAGTGGGGGGCCATGGAGGCCCCAGTGCGTGCCTGCCATCCACCACACCCGGTTGCGGGTATCGCCGCAAGGGAACGGCCAGGGCCCCGCGCTCGGTAGACGAGTAGCGCCTCCATCTGAGCCTCGCAGCCACCAGCGTTGAGGCCAGTCAATGCGTCCACCTGCCTACCGTTCCGGAATGCCCCCACAGCCTGTTCAGGCGCCCCGCAGTCGGCCACCGGTGCACCGTCTGGGCGCTGGCGGCTGCGATGGTGACACTGACCACGGCGCAGCCCATGGCGCCATTGGCCTGCCTCACGGCACCCGCGCGGCTCCTGTCCTCCCGGCTTGCAGCGATGCCTACCCCGCCCGCGCCAGCCGCCTCACCGACGACAGGGTCAGCACGAGTGTGAAGACGACGAGGACGGTGACGTGGAGGAGTGTGGGGCCCTTGGCGTGGAGGCCGGCGGCCCCAAGGGCAAGCTGGGCCAGGTAGTAGGCGGGAGACAGGTACGCCGTCCACTGGACGGACGCCGGCATCGGGAAGAAGATGCCCGCAAGGAACATCATGGGCAGAAAGACCAGATTGGCAACTCCAGGAGCCGCCTGTCCGGAGCAGCGCGTTCCGATGAAGAGGCCCAGGGCGCAGAAGGGAAGTCCGCCCAGGATGTCCACGACCAATAGCGCCAGATACTGCCCGGCGGTGAATCCCGGATGCCCGTAGAACACCGCGGCGGGGACCAGCAACGCCAGGACGATGGCGCCGAAGAGCAGCGTCATCATCATCTTACCCAGCAGGTAGCAGCCCGGGGGGGCCGGCAGCGCCCGCTTCAGGGTCACCAGCTTCTGGTCGCGCTCCATCGCCACGGTGATCCCGAAGCCGAACAGACCGGGGCCCATCATGCCGTAGACGCTCCAGTTCACCAGGGTCACCGCCATCACCACCCGGCTGGTGCCACCCATGCTTCGGGCCAGGAAGACGCCGAAGAACAGGTAGAGCAGCAGGGGCAGCCCGATGAAGGGCACCGTGAAGGCGGGGGAGCGCAGCATCCGGAGTGACTCGTACTTGGCCTCCATCAGGTAGGCGCGCACCAGGCGGCGCAGGGGCATGTCGCCGCCGGTGGGCAGCACAACCTGAGTGGTACCGACGGCAACGCTCATTCCGCACCCTCCTGAGTCAGCTCCGTGAAGGCCTCCTGCAGCCCGGCCCGCTGGACCTCCAAGTCCGCGAGGCCCTCATCGGCTGCCAGAAGCCTTCGAACGACGGTCTCCGCGTTGCTCGCGGTGATGTGCAGATGATGGTCCTCGCCGTTCACGGCCAGTACGTCCGGCCAGGCGCCCACCTCCTCGGCGGCGAGTGAGGTTCGGCAGACGATGCGCTTGCGGGAGACCAGGGAACGCATCTCTTCCACGGTCCCAGAGGTGATGAGCCGGCCCTTGGCCAGCACCGCGACCCTGTCGGCCAGGGCCTCCGCCTCCTCCAGGTAGTGGGTGGTCAGCACGATGGAGCGACCCTCCGCCATGAGCCCGCGCACGGTCCGCCACAGAGCCTCTCTGGCCTGCACGTCCAGCCCGACAGTCGGCTCATCTAGAAAGAGGAGCTGCGGGCGCCCGCAGACCGCCATGGCGAACTGCACCTGCCGCTTCTGCCCGGAAGACAGGGCGCCGTAGGGCCGGTTCGCCAGCTCCGTCGTGTGCGTGAGCTCCAGCACCTCGGCGAGGGGGAGCGGCGCTGGGTAGTAGCTGGACACCAGGTCGATGTGCTCCTTGGCCCGGAGAAGGGGGTCGAGGGTGACCTCCTGGGTCATCACTCCCACCCTGCGGCGTGTCGCCACCTCCAGCGGCGGTCGGCCGAACAGGGAGGCGCTCCCCGCGTCGGGCTGCAGCAGGCCCAGCAGAAGGGAGATGGCCGTGGTCTTCCCCGCGCCGTTGGGGCCCAGCACGGCCAGAAGCTCGCCGGGCCGCACGTCCAGGCTGAAGCCATCCAGAGCCACGGTACCGCCGAACCGCTTCGTCACATCCGACAACCGCGCTAAGCTCTCGTCACACATCGGAGTCCTTTCCGGACCGCAACCCAGCTACCTCACTCGCGGACCCAGCCCGCCCATTGCGCGAGGCCCCTGCGCGTCGTGCGGAGCGGGGGCTCCCACACACTCTCGTGAGCCACGCTGGCTAGGGCACGGGTGACACTACCCAAACGGTGCATTGGTTCCATGGACGAAGGCTCCGGACCTGGCGGAGGTAACATAGGGGACCGATGAGCTACTCCCCACACAAAGGCCCCCTACAGGGACCGCCGAACTGGGGGGTGAAGGGAGGCACGTGCTATGAAGAGCAAGATTGCTGACAGGCTTCGTCTGGAGCGGGAACCGGTCGCCATCGTGTTCGCGGACAGTAAGCCGGAGGGCGCGCTGGGGTTCGTGGAGGGTAAGTGGGGGTGCGTGGCGGCGCTGCACGTCGCGGCGTCCAGGGGCCGGTCAGCCGCCTTTGACCGTAAGACCTTCGGCTGCCCGGGCGGCTACACGGGGCTGGGCTTCGGGAACCTGGCCCGGCCGGGGATGGCGGAGTTCCTGTCCACGGGCACTCCCGAGCGGGCCGGGGAGCACTACTGGAAGACGCCTGAGCTGGCGCAGGCCTTCATCGACACCATGCCGCAGGTGGACGTGCCCTGCGAGTTCGTGCTCTTCAAGCCCCTCTCCGAGGTTGACGAGGCTTCGGAGATGCCGCAGGTGGTTACCTTCTACGCCAACGCGGACCAGATCTCCGCGCTGGTGGTGCTTGCCAACTACGGGCGAAGGGGCGTGGAGAACGTGATCAGCCCCATGGGTGCCGGATGCCACACCTTCTGCCTCTACGCTCTGGCGGAGGCGCGGCGAGAGGTTCCCCGTGCCGTTCTTGGGATGTTCGACATCACCGCCAGGCCGCTGGTGGAGCCGCATCTACTCACCTTCAGCATGCCCTACCGCCTGTTCCAGGAGATGGAGGGCAACGTGGAGGGCAGCTTCCTTGAGACGCACGACTGGGGCAAGGTGGAGGCCAGGCTGCCAGGGATGTGCGGGGGCGACGCGGCCGCGAGCGGCGTAGGCACGAGCAGCGGGGGTACGAGCGGCTGAACCCGCTCGCTGCGCGGCCTTCGGCCGGGCGCCCGCCTTCACGGGCGCGGTCGGCGGCCTCAAGCAATCGGTGGCACCCCCCGCGGTTCGGCCTGCGGAGGCGGGGCGTCGGCGGCGTCGTAGGAGCCGCCGCGCAGCGAGCGGCTTCAGCCGCTCGTATCCACGCCGCTCGGGCCCGCGCCGCTCGCCCAGAAGGCAGCGGCTACTGCTTCACCGGCGAACCGCCGTTGGGGAAGAGGAACTGCACCAGGATGAAGTCCACCATGTAGATCAGCACGATGGAGAGGACCACGGCGCGGGTGGTGGCACGACCCACGCCAGCCGCGCCGCCGGTGGTCTTCAGCCCCTGCTGGCAGCTTACCAGGGCGATCACGGCCCCGAAGAAGACCGTCTTCAGGAGTCCGGTGTTCACCTCGTAGAGTCCGGACTCGCCCATCCTGCGGATGCTGGAGACAAAGGTGCCGCTGGAGACCCCCGCCGGCGCCGCCACGAGGTAACCCCCGAAGACGCCCACGATGATGGCCAGCATGGTGATCACCGGCAGCATCAGCACCAGGCTAACAAGGCGCGGCACCACCAGGTACTGGATGGGGTTCACGGCCAGAGCGCGCATGGCGTCGATCTGCTCGGTGACGACCATCGACCCCAGCTCGGCGGCGATGGCGGACCCAGCTCGCGCCGCCACCACGATGGCGCTAAGAACCGGCGCCCCCTCCCGGGCTACGGTGACGGCCGCCATCATCCCCACGTAGTTCCCCATGTTGAACTCAACGAGGATCTGCGCCGTGTAAAAGGCCAGCACCATGCCGGCGAAGGTGACGGTGAGCAGCACCACCGGCACGGCGTTCACGCCGATGATGGACATCTGCTTCAGCACCTCACCGAAGTCCACCGTGAAGGTACAGAGGTGCCACAGCGACTGGCCGAGCAGGATGAAGATCTCACCTACGGTGGTGAAGAAGCCGTCCAGCGCGTGGCTGACGGTGCGGTAGTAGCGGAGGGCGGGCAGCCAGAAAGCTCGGGTCGCGGTGCGCAAGGGGGGTTCTCCTGTGGAAGACACCCGCATGATACCGATGGCCGGCGTCTGCCGTCAAGCGTGCAGAGGCTCAGACGTCTGACGCGAGGGGCAGCGCGCCCCGACGCCAGGTCCGCGAAGGCGCCTTGCCTGCGTTGTTGACGAGAGTGCGTGGAAGCCCGCGCCATGCACGACGCGCGAGCGCCTCGTGCCTTATGCGGGCCAGGCCAGAACGCCGGGCGGGTCGAACCCAGACACGCAGCGGGGGGGTGGTCGCACCGACCACCCCCCCTTCTTTCCCAGCCAGGCGGGCCAAAACGGTGCCGCCCAATGCCGGTAGGTCTTTGGCTGTCCATCGCTCGCGGATTGGGGTTCCGCTCCGCGTGGCGCGGGCTAGCCCAGGCGCTTGGCCAGCTTCTCGCGCTCCTCCAACAGGGCCTTCGGGAGTCGGTCGCCGATCTTGGCGAAGAAGGTGTCGATCCCCTCCAACTCGGCCTTCCAGGCATCGGAGTTCACGCTCAGAAGCTGCTTCAGCGTCTCAGGGTCCAGGTTCAGGCCGTCCAGGTAGAGCGCGTCAGCCTTCGGGACGTATCCGATGGGCGTCTCCTCGGCGTCAGCCGTGCCCTCAACGCGCTCCGCGATCCACTTCAGCACTCGGACGTTGTCCCCGTAACCGGGCCACAGGAACTTGCCGTCATCGCCCTTGCGGAACCAGTTCACGTTGAAGACAAGCGGCGGACTACTGGCCCTCTTGCCGACCTCGATCCAGTGGGACAGGTAGTCCCCCACGTGGTACCCACAGAAGGGCAGCATCGCCATCGGGTCGCGGCGAGTGGCTCCCACCTGTCCGGCCGCCGCAGCGGTCATCTCGGAGCCCATGCTGGCTCCCACGAAAACGCCGTGATCCCAACCATAGGTCTGGTACACCAGCGGGGCCAGCTTGGCTCGCCGGCCGCCGAAGAGAATGGCCGAGATCGGCACGCCCTGCGGGTTGTTGTACTCCGGTGACAGGCTGGGACAGGTGGCGATGGGGCAGGTGAAGCGGGAGTTGGGGTGCGCGGCCGGAGCCTTGCCATCCCACACGTTGCCATGCCAGTCGATGAGGCCCTCCGGGGCGTCGTGCCCGATGCCCTCCCACCAGGGCTCGCCACTAGGGCTGACCGCGACGTTCGTATGGAGGCTATCGTGGTTGGTCATCGCCATGGCGTTCGGGTTGGACTCAAAGCTGGTGCCGGGAGCCACGCCGAAGGTGCCGGCCTCGGGGTTCACGGCCCACAGCCGGCCATCCTCGCCGATTCGGAGCCAGGCGATGTCGTCGCCCACGGTCCACACCTTGTAGCCCAGCTTCTCCAAGGGCGACTTCATCATGGCAAGGTTGGTCTTGCCGCAGGCGCTGGGGAAGGCCGCCGCGATGTAGGTGATCTCCTCGGCGCCGGGCCGCTGGAGGCCCAGGATGAGCATGTGCTCCGCCATCCAGCCCTCGTCCCGCGCCTGGGCGCTGGCGATGCGAAGCGAGTGGCACTTCTTGCCCAGCAGCGCGTTCCCGCCGTAGCCCGACCCGAAGCTCCAGATCTCGCGGTCCTCAGGGAAGTGGAGGATGTAGCGGCGCTCCGGATCCAGCTCACCGGTAGAGTGGAGACCCTTCACGAAGGTTCCGGTGGTCTCCAGATGCTTCAGGGCAACGTCGCCGACGCGCGTCATGATGGTCATGGAGATCGCCACGTAGATGGAGTCACTCAGCTCCACTCCGACCTGGCTGAAGGAGGAGCCCTCAACCCCCATCAGATAGGGGATCACGTAGAGGGTTCGGCCCTTCATGCAGCCTTTGAAGAGACCTCCCACCTTCTCCCGTGCCTCTTTGGGATCCCACCAGTTGTTGGTGGGGCCGGCCTGGTCTTCCGTCCGGCTGCAGATGAAGGTGAGGTGCTCTGCTCGAGCGACGTCGTTCGCGTGGCTGCGGTGAAGGTAGCAGTTGGGGAAGGTCTCCTCGTTCAGTTTCTGGAAGACCCCGTCCTTCAACGCCTGCTCCATGAGGCGGCTGTACTCCTCCGCCCCTCCGTGGAGCCACACGACCTGGTCGGGCTGGGTGATCCCCTGGATCTCCTGAACCCAACGCTCGACGGAACTCGTGGCGTTCTCCGTTGTCACCAAAGTACGATCTCCTGACTTAGGGATGTGGTGTGAATGGCGGTCAGGCGCTGCTCCAGGCCGCACTGGGCATGGGGGCTGTCCATACAGCCCTTACCCACGCAGCTCAAGCGTCTGGCTCGGACCCGTGGCTCCAGGCGGAGCCAAGACCCCAAGCCCGCCCCCGTGTTGCCGCGTACCGCTCGCTATACCGCGCGGCGGCCCGCAAACCCGGCCCCAGGGCGATCCCAGCAAGCAAGGCTGGGGCACCTTGGGATGGCAAGCCTCTAGCTATCAATGACGAACCTATTGAAGGGTCCTCCGGCGGCAGGCCTGACCCTTGCCGCGCCCGTAGCATACTTGGGCGCGCCGCGCGGCCGAGGTCCACTCGCCAACAAGCGGTCGGGTACCCCACGGCCGTCTGCTACTGCCCTCAGTAAGTATTGTATATCGCCGGGGGAAGGGATGCCAACACAGCCACCGTATAATCGTTGGCTTGTATCAGCCGATGACCGGGGGCCCGACAGCCGGCCTCGCGACTACCTCACCGTCGCCTTACGCAGGAAGGCGCTCATCCCCGGCAGCTTGCGCAGCAGCTCCTTAGCCCTCGGCTCGCCGAGGACGCACAGCGCCGTGGAGACGCTGTCCGTATCCATCCCCAGTTTCCCAGTCACCGTGGCCGCCCATCGGTCTACCAGGCCAATGCCTGTGTGGGGATCAACCACGTGCGAGTAGTGCTTTCCTGAAACCTCCACGAACTGCTCGGTGTCTCCAGAGGTGGAGATGGCGGCGTTGCGAAGCAGTGTGAAGCGCGGCTTGGAGCCCCGCCGCAGGCTCAGGACCTCGATGCTCCAGCCCTTGCGCCCAGGGGGAGGGTCACCCACCACAATGTCGCCGCCCGCCTCATACATGGCACGGGTCACCCCGTGGCGGCGAAGGACCTTCAGGGCCTCGTCTCCCGCGTAGCCCTTGGCGATACCACCCAGATCCAGCCTCATGCCCGGGACGCTGAGCCGCACGGTGTGGGTGGCCGGATACAGGCTCACCTTCCGCCAGCCAACGAACTTCGCGGCGGACGCCAGGGCCTCCGGGCTCGGAAGGACGCCTGTCTTGCGCGCCTCGCGCCAGAGGGCCACGTAGGGTCCCACGGTAACGTCGAACGCTCCGTTGCTAAGCTTGGCGAGCCGCTGAGCCCGTTGCAGGACCCGGAAGAGATCGTCCATAACATGAATAGGAGGTCCGCCTGACTGAGCGCAGAGGCGCATGAGCTCGCTCGTCGGACGGTAGTCGCTCATTACATCCTCCAGGTCGGCGATCCGTTTGTAGGCTGCCCTGCAGGCGTCCTCGGCGACGGCTTGACTGGGCGCATAGACCACCAGCCGGGCCTGCCCGCCCATGTGGACTTCAGTGTACTCAAAGCTTCGGAGCTGCTTCGCGGGGGGTCGCGGGGGTGTCGCGCTCTCGGCCCCTCCGCCCACCAACAGCGCCGCCAGGCCCATCAGCAAGAGGTATCGGTTGCCCATGACAGAAATGCGTTCTCTCTTTCCAACCACCTACAGACCGGTCGGCGCCCAGAGTCGAGCTATCTCATGCCCCCGGCCCGTGTCTACGCAGAAGCTCCTAGCCTATTCTACTGCAGCCCTGTTCCTGGGCCTGTCGCTGGTCCTTGCCCAGTTCGCCAATGCCGCCAAGCCCAAGACGCCCGCGAAGAAGAAGCCGGCGGCCGCCGCCAAGAAGGTTGCCGCGAAGCCCGTCGTCAAGCCCGCCGCTGTCAAGCCGGCAGGCGCCGTGAAGGCGGCCCCAGGCAAGCTACAGTCCTTCGAGGAGAAGCTGCCCGACTCCCTGGTGAAGTTCAGCATGATCGCCGTACCGGGCGGCAGCTTCAGCTTCGCGGACCCCTCCAAGGGTGGGGCCAGTTCCACGGTCACCGTGAAACCCTTCTACATCGGCAAGACCGAGGTGACCTGGGACCTGTTCGACCCCTACGCCTTCCGGCCCGAGGACGCCAGCAAGCCGGTGTCGCGGGACCCGGGCGGCCCCAACGGCCTCTCGCGCCCCAGCAAGCCCTACGGCGCACCTGACCGTGGTTTCGGGCATCAGGGCTACGCCGCGGTCTCCATCGCTTCTCACAGCGCCGAGGTCTTCTGCGATTGGCTCTCCAAGAAGACCGGCAAGAAGTACCGACTGCCCACGGAGTTCGAGTGGGAATACGCTTGCCGCGCCGGCGGCCCCGCCACCGGGCCGGACAAGAGCGCCGTGCTGGACCAGGCCTGGGTTCAGGAGAACGCTGGGGACAAGACCCACCCCGTCGCCACCAAGAAGCCGAACGCCTGGGGCATCTACGATATGCTGGGCAATGCCGGTGAGTGGTGCGTCGGCGTGGACGGCAAGCCCGTTCTGCGAGGCGGCACCTATGCCGATCCGGCGGAGAAGGTGGGCCCTGAGACACGAGCCCCCTACTCCATCGACTGGCAGATGCAGGACCCTCAGTTCCCCAAGAGCCGCTGGTGGCTGTCCGATGGCCCCTTCGTCGGCCTCAGAGTCATCTGCGAGCCCTGATCACCCGGGCGTCTCAGAGAGCAGCATCCGGACCGAGCCCTTCCCCGCATGGGGGAGGGCTCAGTCGCATCTGGCGACGGCTGGAGAGAGAGAAGTGGCTGGCGGCGGCCCGGTGAGCGGCTCGGTGGGACCGACCGCCCACCCAGTGAAGTCAAGGCCTCCGCATGGATGGGCCGGTGGCAATCGCCCAACCCATGCCGAGGATGGGGCCAGAGGGACCGGCCGGTGGTCACGATCACCCGCCTCGTGACGGGAGACGGTTGAGAGGGACAGACCGGTGGCGCCGATCGATCGCCCAGGCCGTGACGAGGATGGGTCCAGAGGGACCGGCCGGTGGTCGCGATCGCCCACCCCGTAAAGGGGTGGGCTGGCTTGGCGCTCCGCGCGGAGCTGCCGCCGGACAGCGTCGCAGCACGTTACCGTTCGTCGGTGGGGCCGCGGCACGCTGGACCAGGCGCTCTCACAAGGGGGATGTCGTGGCACTGGAGGGGCAGCGCGGAGCCCGGAGCCTACGGCGGGCCTTCCGATCCACCCGCCCTTGGGATTCATCGCACTGCACCAAGGGGCCGTAACGGTCCTGGGTGGGAACGTCGCGTCTCCACCGGTGGTCGGTAACGCGCTGCGACGCTGTCCGGCGGCAGCTCCGCGCGGAGCGCCAAGCCAGCCCACCCCTTTACGGGGTGGGCGATCGCGACCACCGGCCGGTCCCTCTGGACCCATCTTCGTCACGGTGTGGGCGATCGATCGGCGCCGCCGGCCCATCCCTCCCAACCGCCTCCCGTCACGGCGTGGGCTATTGTGACCACCTGCCTGTCCTTCTGGGCCCATCGCCCTATGGGGTGGGCGGTCGCGGCCGCCGGTCCGTCATTCTGGACCCATCGCCCTACGGGGTGCGCGATCGCCACCACCGACCGATCCCTCAGGCCCCAGCCTCCTCGGGACCGGCCGCGAGACGCCGGACCAGCCCACCTGTTCGTCGTCAGGGCCAGCGCAGGGCTTGCTGGGGAGGGCCACGGAGGAGGCGCAGAGCGCGCGCCGAAGTGGGTCACAGCAGGACCATCGCGACAAGCCTCCGTCAACCAGCAGTATTATCCCTATCCTCACTGCCCCGAGAGCGCTGCAGGCCCCTCGAGGCCTCTCGCAGGTGCCTGTCCGGCGCCTGAGGACCAAACCCATGCCTAAAGAGACCAAGTCCGAGATCACGCGTAGGGAGTTCCTAACCTCTACGGCGGCTCTGGGGGCCACCGCCCTGGCCGCATCGCTCACCAGCACCAACTTTGCTTTCGCTGCTTCCACCGACACGATCCGCGTAGGCCTCATCGGCTGCGGCGGCCGTGGGTCAGGCGCCGCCGGCAACTGCCTTGCCTCGTCTCAGAACATTGAGCTGGTCGCCCTGGGCGACCTGTTCGAGGATCGAGTCAACGGCGCCCGGGACAACCTGAAGGGCCTCGGCGCAGGCTACAAGGTCACTCCGGACAAGTGCTTCACCGGTTTCGACGCCTACAAGAAGGTTCTGGCGGCTGACGTCGACATGGTCATTCTAGCCACCCCTCCTGGCTTCCGGCCCATCCACCTGGCCGCCGCCATCGAGGCCGGCAAGCACGTCTTCATGGAGAAGCCGGTCGCGGTGGACCCCACCGGGATTCGCAGCGTCATCGCCTCCGCCCAGAAGGCCAAGCAGAAGGGCCTCGGCCTTGTGGCTGGCACCCAGCGACGCCACCAGCTGGGCTACGTTGAGGTGATGAAGCGGGTCAACGACGGCGCCATCGGCGATATCGTCAGCGGCCAGTGCTACTGGAACCAGGGCGGCCTGTGGGCGCACGAGCGCGGCCAGGACGAGACCGATGTTGAGTGGCAGATCCGCAACTGGCTCTACTTCGCCTGGCTCTCCGGCGACCACATCGTCGAGCAGCACGTCCACAACCTGGACGTGATCCAGTGGGCGATGAAGGACGTTCCCCCGACCCGCGTGGTCGGCATGGGCGGCCGCCAGTCGCGCGTTCAGCCGGTCTACGGCCACATCTTCGATCACTTCGCGCTGGACATCGAGTACCCCAACGGCGCCCACGTGATGAGCATGTGCCGCCAGATCGATGGCTGCGAGAACAACGTCTCCGAGCGGATCGAGGGCACCAAGGGTGGCTCGAACTGCGGCGGCAGCATCTGGGGTGAGACCACCTACAACGCCCCCGGCGGCGGCAAGGACGCCTATGTCCAGGAGCACACGGACCTGATCGCCAGCATCCGCAGCGGCCAGCCGCTGAACGAGGGTGAGCGCATCGCCCACAGCACCATGGTCGCCATCATGGGCCGCATGTCGGCTTACACCGGCAAGGCCGTGACCTGGGATATGGCGATGAACAGCAAGCTCGACCTCATGCCGAAGGACCTGAAGTTTGGTCCTATGGCCGTGGCCGAGGTCGCCGTGCCCGGAAAGACCCAGTTCGTATAGGTCAGACTCGGCGCTCGCCGGCCCCGATGGAGCTTCCACCCATGCCTGGGACACGACGCTCTTGCAGGGCTGAGGCCGCTCCCAGATCTCCAAGGAAGTATAGGCTCATTTCCGGAGAAGCTTCGGGACCGTGCCTAGTGTGTCAAACCGAGCCCCGCCGCGCTTCGTGCCCGGCGGGGCTCGGCTTCGTTCCGGGAAGCCTGCCGTCCGCGCGGCCCCAGGGCCTCTGCCGCCGTCATCGCGAGGCGGCCCGGGTGGAAGGCTCCCTCCCAACAGAGAGGCAACGAGATGAATCGTCGAGATATGCTGCTGAGCGGCGCCGCGGCCGGGTTGGGTATCGCCGTGAGCTCTAGCGTGAAGGCCGCCGAGAAGACCCCCAAGGCCGTCCTGAAGATCTCCAGCCAGGAGGGCATCATCCCCGGCGGCCCCCTCAAGGAGAAGCTCGACAAGATGGAAGCCTGGGGCTTCGATGGCATCGAGTTCTGGGGAGGCGGGCTGTGGGACCGCGTGAGCGAGATCCAGGATGCCCTGAGGGGTCGCAAGATCCAGATCTCCGCCATCTGCGCCGGCTTCGGAGGCGCCCTGTCGTCCGACCAGGAGTCTGAGCGCAAGAAGGCCTATGACGACACTAAGCGAATCGTCGAGGCGGCGGGCGAACTGGGCTCTACCGGCATGATCTACGTCCCTGCCTTCAACGGCCAGACCAAGCTCAACCACGTGGAGGCCCGCAAGGTCCTCTTGGACCAGCTGCCGGAGCTTGCGCAGTGGGCCGTCGACCACAAGACCCGGCTGCTCCTGGAGCCGCTGAACCGCGGCGAGGCCTGGATGGTACGGCAGCTCGCGGATGCCGCAGCCATCTGTCGCGACGCCAAGAACCCCGGCGCCTGCGTGATGGGCGACTTCTACCACATGTATATCGAGGAGCCCAACGACATGGGCGCCTTCATCTCTGCACGGGACTACCTACACCACGTTCACCTGGCCTCCATCAAGCGCAACCTGCCCGGCCAGGACGGGCGAGACTACACCAACGGCTTCAAGGGCCTGAAGATGATCGGCTACCAGGACTTCTGCAGCCTGGAGTGCGGCGTGGTTGGCGACAAGGAAGTGGAGATCCCGAAGTCCGTCAAGTTCCTCCGCGACCAGTGGGCCAAGGCCTAGCTCAGTTGGCGGCAAGGAACCGCTTCACCACAGAGACACAGAGGGCACAGAGAAACACAGAGAAGAGCAGGGCAACAGCGAGAACTGCCGCCACCAAGGGGCCAAGAAGCCCCAGACTTGGTCCTCTCTGTGTTCCTCTGTGCCCTCTGTGTCTCTGTGGTGAAGCGGTTCCTTGCCTACTCCGATTCCTCTCCGCGGACGAGGGAGAGGAGGGCCTCGCCGTAGCGTTCCAGCTTGGCAGGGCCGATGCCGGGGACTCGGCCTAGCTCCGGAATCGTGCCGGGGGTCATGCGCGAGAGGGCGTGGAGCGTGGCGTCTTGCAGGATGGTGTAGGGGGGAAGCTGGGCCCTCTGAGCCTCCAGGCGGCGCCAGGCACGGAGCCGTTCGAAGAGGTCCGCCTCGTCGGGCGTGGGCTCGGCGGTGGGGGTCAAGCCTGAGACAGCCGTTAGCTTTGGGGTGGCGGCACGGGCGGAGCCGGACTTCATCGGGTTCGGCAGGATGAGGGCATCGGAGCCCAACGCCTCAAGGCCCTCCGGCGTCAGGCGAATCCGGTGGTACTCGTCCCCGGGGATGGCGGCGAGAAGCTCCCGCTCCATCAGTTCCCCCATCAGCGTCAGCAGCAGCTTCCGGGTGAAGCCGGCGAGGGAACCGGCCGTCGCGCACCTATCACGGGAGATGGGGCTGTCCGTCGCCCCCAGGAGCACCTTCGCCAGCCCGGTTCTGCCCACGCCGAAGGGCAGGTCGGCCACGGTCCGAAGGATCACCCTCCCGACGTCCGGCACTTCGTCGACGCCCGGGGCCACGGCCTTCTCGACCTCCGTTGCCGCCTGACGGGTGCCCCGGCAGCAGTCACAGGCGTCCCCACAGGCCTCCAGCGCCTGCCCAAAGTGCCGAGCGATGGCGGAGTGCCGGCAGTCACCGCCTTCGGCGTAGGCAACCATGGCGGCCAGGCGGCGTTTGGCCTCCGCCCGCCGCTCCTCCAGCAGGTGCTCCAGCTCCGCCCTAGCGTTGGCGGGGGGATTCAGGATCTCCACCATCAGGTCCCAACCCGCGTCCGGATTCCGAGACACCATGCCACAGCGCTCCAGGGCACTGATGGCTACGCGGAGCAGCGTGGCATCCTGGGGCTCCGTCTGCTGCCCGAACACCTCGCGCTGGAGTTCGTCGGCGGACACCCGTCCGCTGCCGCACCCCAGACGGGTGCGCAGGGCACGATAGACGTCCCGGACGGTCTCCACCTTCAACTCCTCCTGCCGCTGCCAGCGCTCTCGGTTGGCCTTGTCCGCCTTCGAGAAGAGGAGCACGCATCGGGAGAGCCTGCCGTCGCGCCCGGCCCTTCCGGCCTCCTGGGTGTAGGACTCCAGGGACTCGGGCAGGCTGAAGTGGGCCACCAGCCGCACGTTCGGCTTGTCCACGCCCATGCCGAAGGCGATGGTCGCCACCATGACGCGAACCCTGTCCAGCATGAAGCGCTCTTGCGTCTGGCGCCGCGCCTCCGCCGTCATCCCGGCGTGGTAGTAGGCTGCCTGGAGGCCCTGGCCCCTCAGAAACACGGAGAGCTTCTCGCACCGCTCCCGTGAGCCCGCGTAGACGATAGCCGCGCCGGGGGTCTCCCGGCACACCTCCACCAGACGCCGAGCCTTGGCGTCCACCCCGGCGCAAGGCGACACCTCGAAGCGTAGGTTGGGCCGGAAGGTAGAGGCTGCCACTACGTCCAGTGGCCGGCCAAGCTGGAGCCGTATCTCCTCCCGAGTTCGCTGGGTCGCCGTCGCCGTTAGCGCAAGGACACGGGGGTTGCTCCCGGCCTCCGAGAGCTGGTTCAGGGCGCGTCGGATGAACAGGTAGTCCGGCCGGAAGTCATGGCCCCACAGCGCGACGCAGTGGGCCTCATCGACGACCACCATCGACGGGTTCACGCGCTCCAGCAGTCGCAGGAAGGACTGCTGGCGAAGACGCTCGGGGGCTACGTACACGAGGCGGTAGTCGCCCGCCTCCATCCCGGCGCACCGCCGCCCCACCTCGTCGGAGTCCAGGCTGCTGTTGATGAGCGTGGCCTTGGGGTACAGCGCGGGCGGCAGGCCATCCACCTGGTCCTTCATCAGCGCGATGAGCGGTGAGACCACGACGGTGGGGCGGGGCAGCATGAGCGAGGGCAACTGGAAACAGAGCGACTTGCCGGACCCGGTGGGGAGCATGGCCAGCACGTCGCGGCCCGAGAGCACGTCGCGGATGACCTGCTCCTGATGAGGTCGAAACCCCTCGTAGCCAAAGGTCGAGCGCAGGATCTCCAGGGGGCCGGCGTCGGAAGTCACTTGAGCGCTTGGGGGCTGGGGGGAGCACATGGCTCCATTATACGCCGCGGGCGCTGCCGGCGCCGCAGTGATGAAGCGCGACGGCGCGCGGCAGGGACGCCCACGCCGCGTGCCCCACCGCCCTTCCGAGCCCCTATGACGCCCCCCCGCCCAGCAGCGCAGTAGTGCGAGTCGCCAGGCTGCGCCGATGCCCCGGGAGCCTGTGACCGACTTCCCGGGCTAGGGGCCACCCTTATAGGCAACCAGGGCGAAGGCTTCGGGCCGGCGCTGCACCTTCTCGAAGCCGGCCTCCAGGAGGCGCCGTGTGGCCCCCTTCGCGACTACGCGACCGGAGATGCTCTCCAGGTCGCCGATGTAGTGGAAGAGCCGCCCGCTCCGGCTCAGTACCCGGTACAGCTCGCGGTAGAAGGCGCCGGAGTAGAGCTCCCCCGCAAGGCTGAAGGTAGGGGGATCATGCAGGATGCGGCTGAACGCCCCGGTGGGGAGCTCCGGCGCCAGGTCCAGGCTGCTGCCCTCCAGCATCGTCACTCGAGGATGCGTGAAGAGGGGCGCGGACCAGGGGTTCCGCCGCGCGATCCTGACGACCGTGGGGTCGACCTCGATGGTCGTCACCTCCCCACCGGACTCAGCCGCCTGGAGCGCGCTGTAGCCCAGGCCCATCGTGGTGTCCAGCACCTTGCCCACCACCGGGGCGACAGCGCGGATCTTCCGCTGGGTGTCCTCCCAGGGGTCGATCCCCTTGATGCGGTGCATGGGGATGCCGGAAAGCAGCATCGTGGGCGCCCGAGGCGTGGGCATCAGGCTCACCAGGTGGCTGGCGCTCTCGGAGTACTCCTGTACCTTGACCAGGCCCGCGTCCGTGAGCCCGAAACAGACGGAGGCCTCCTCCGTCACCCTCCTCAAGTCGTCCCAACCCAGAAGCTCCCCACCGGTGTACCGGACTCCCGCCGGCTCCAGCGCAGCCTCCACCTCACTCCTGTTCAGATCCACGGAGGTCGCCGCCTGGGAAGCCCCTCGGCTCCAGGCCTCGAGGAGCGGCTTCGCCTGATAGTGGGACAGAACGATGGGCATCGATCGAGCCAGCTCCTTTCACCCGGGCGTGTGGAATCCAGCGCCGTGCACGACGCAGGCTAGCCTGCATTGTTCACGAGAGCGTGTGGAAGCCCGCGCCATGCACGACGCGCAAGCGCCTCGTGCATTATGCGGGCTAGGGGCCATCAGCGAGACACCGCGCCCAGGACGAAGAGCAGCAGTCCCGCCGATCCTGACAGCAGGCTGAGAACCCAGATCCAGCGCATCCTCGTCATCACCGCCACCGCGGAGACGGCGATGGCGACTTGGATGAGCGCCACAGACTGCGCCAATTGGTGGTGCTGATGCATCTGGCGTTCGGACTCCGCCTCAAGCGCTTCAGCCTCCTCCTTCAGCCCCTTCTCCTTCCCGGCCTCCCGCTGGACCTCCCCGGTGTACTGGGCCAGCCGCTGATCGCGATCGGCAGGGCGCCACGACGGGGCCGCCCCGCGCGGCTTGTCAGCCGGCGCGGCGGCATCCTGAGGCCGGAGGCGTGCACCCGCGTCCACCAGGGCGTTGGCCTGCAGCAGGTACAGATGCTCCTTCTGCCGGTCGGCCTGGTACTCGTTCCACTTGTCGGACGCCTTGAGCTGTGCGATCATGGCTTCGTTGACCAGCGCCCCCGAACGCAGAGCTCCCAACGCGGCGAAGACCGCCAGGACCGCCGTGGTGAGGGCCACGTACCGGGTCCAGGAGGATCGCTTCTCCGACTCCACCCGCTCGCGGCGCTCTTCGTGGAGCTCCTCCAGCGTCTCCCTGAGCTCCTGCGTGTCAACCTCTACCTCCTCTGGCATATGCTACCTCTCTCCTTCTCGTCGCTCGGACATCACAGCGAAGACCGCAGGCCGGGTGGCAGCAGTTCCAGGACGAGGGTGGGGAGGCGCCACAAGGTATGCGCGCGGCCCAGCCCTCACCGGGGGCGAGTCCGCGAAGGAGGATATGCTTGACGGAACTAGAGAAGGTGGTTGCCGAGGCTCTCAGTGACGGCGGCCTGGTGCAGGGCGTCCTCAGCGGGCCGCGCCCCAAGGCACCCGAGGGGGTGCGCAGGGTCACGATCCGGCCCGTGCGCCTTCGGGGCAAGGACCAGTACCAGCTCGCCTACCAGGCGGAACGGTCCGTCACCCACCGCAACCTGCTGGCGGATGAGGCGCGCGCCGTCGTCACGACGCTCCTGCGGGACGCCTTCCGCGAGGCGCGCCTGGAGACCGCAGACGCGGACATCACCGTCCGCGTGAACCGCCACGGTGAGGCCCGCGTAAAGCACTCCGCCGCTCAGCACCAGCCCAAGGAAGCCGCCCACGACCGCGCCAAGCCGCGGCCCCTGCCCGAGGGCACGCCACACGACTTCCTCGTTCGGCTGGGCATCATGACCCAGGACGGCCGCGTGGTCGCCTCCCGCCAGGACAAGTACCGCCAGGTCAACCGCTTCCTGGAGATGGTTCAAGATGTGGCGGGCCACCTGCCCCAGCAGGGCCCCGTCAGGGTCGTCGACTTCGGCTGCGGGCGCTCCACCCTCACCTTCGCGCTGTACCACGCCCTGAAGCAGACCCTGGGGCTGGAGCCTACCGTGACGGGCCTGGACGTGCGCGCGGACACGGTTCGGGAGTGTGAGGAGCACGCTCGGGAGCTGGGCTATGAGGGGCTGTCCTTCCACGAGGGGCGCATCGAGGACTGGGCCGCCGAGGGGCCGGTTGACCTGGTGGTGTGCCTACACGCCTGCGACACCGCCACCGATGACGCGCTGGCCCAAGCCGTTCGGTGGAAGGCGAAGGTGATCCTGGCGGTCCCCTGCTGCCAGCACGAGCTCCAGGACCGGATTCAGGCGGAGCCACTACAGGCGATGCTGCGCCACGGCATCGTGCGCGAACGGCTGGCCTCACTAGCCACGGACTGCCTGCGCGCCGAGCTGCTGGAGTCGGCCGGGTATAGCACGCGCATCATGGAGTTCGTGGAGACGGAGCACACCCCCAAGAACCTACTCCTGCGCGCCCTTCGCCGCCCAGATGCCCCCGACCAGTTCCACCCCTCAGAGGCCTACTTGGCGCTCAAGGCCTTCTGGCACGCCGGCCCCAGGTTGGAGGGCAGCCTATGGACTGAAGAGGTGAGGAGGTGAGGAGGTGAAGGGGCCTCAGCACCAGGCCCGCGCTCGCTAGAGTTACTTGGCGGGGGCTCTTCACCTCTTCACCTCCTCAGTCGCCTCCCTTGGTGAGACCAGGGCTTCCCAGGTCCAGGTCGGCGTCCTTGATGACCTCCAGATCTGGGTGGGCCTGCTTCAGGGCGGGGAGGAACTTGCTGGCGTCGCCCACGACTACCACCTCCATTCCGCCACTGAGGTAGGTCTCGGCGAAGCGTTGGACCTGTTCGGCGGTCACGCTGAGAAGGCGCTGCCTGTACTGCATCACCTCGCTCGTCGGTAGCCCGTAGAGCGCTTGCCCTGCCAGGGTAGCCACCAGGCTGCCCGTCTCCTCGAAGCGGCGGGCATAGCGGCCAAGGATGCGTTCGCGGCGGGGCGTCAGCTCCGTGGCGGGAACCGGCTGCTTACCCAGGCTCTGCACCGTCTGGAGCATCACCTGAACGCCCTCCGGGGCCTTGGCGTTCTCCACCATCGTGGAAGCCAGGAACGGGCCCGGGAGGCGGCGCGCGTCCAGACCGGAGCCGGCGCCGTAGCTCAAGCCCCGTTTCACCCGAATCTCCCAGTTGAGCCGGCCGGAGTAGCCGGTCAGCACCTCATTCGCCAGGATTCCGGAGTAGAACAGCGGGTCGCGCCGGGCCACGACCGGCCGGCCCAGGGCGATGGCAGCGCGACCGGCATCGGGCTTGTCGATCACGACCACCCTCGCCTGAGGGGCCTTGCTGGCCGTGACATCGTCCGGCAGGGCCGGTCCGGCCCCCTGCCCCTTCCACCCCCCGAAGAGCCGCGACGCTAGGGCGATACCTGCCTTAGGAGTGATGTCGCCACCCAGCACGAGAGTGGCACCTTGGGGGATGAAGCGCGTGGTGTGGTAGCTCACCAGATCGTCACGGGTGATCGCCCGGACGGAGGCTGGGGTTCCGGCCGCCGGGTGGCCGTAGGGTTGCGCGCCGTACATCACCCGTGCCAAGACCAAAGAGGCCAGAGAGTCCGGGTCGCTGTAGGTCGCCTGCAGGTCGCTCAGCGCGCGAGTTCGGCGCCTCTCCAGCTCCTCGGGCCGAAAGGCAGGACTGAGCACCGACTCCGCCATCAGCGCCATCGACTTCGGGAACTGGGGGGCGGTGGCGCTCACGGAGACGGTCACGGAGTCCCATCCGGCGGACGCATCGAGGCTGGCGCCCAGGTCATCGATGGCCCGGGCCATCTGCTGGGCGGAGAGGCGCTGGGTCCCCTGAGTGAGCAGGTCGGCGGTCATCTGCGCGACACCGGGTCGGGAGTTGGGGTCGGCCGACGAGCCCCCAGGGATGAGCAGCACCGCTGCCACCAGAGGGACCTCGTGCCGCGGGGCCACCTCGACCCTGAGTCCGTTATCGAGCCGGGCCTCCGAGACCAGGGGGAAGCGAATCTGACTGCTGGGGCCCGGGGGCGGGGGCTTCTCCACCGACCAAGAGGCCGCCGGGATCAGCAGGACCGCCGCCGCGCAGAACAGGCCGGCATACCGCCGAAGGTGGATCGGGTGCGCTGCTCTCATTGGCCCTTCCCCTTGGCGTCCGGCGCCGCGGGCAGTGGCTTGGCCGCGGGCAGGTAGCGCATCACTGTGACGTTGGTTGGCGTTAGGTACTTCCGAGCGGCAGCCCGGATCTCCTCGGGAGTGACGGACTGGAGCCGTTCGGCGGCGGTGTTCACGCGGCCGGGGTCGCCCTCCAGGATGGACGTCTCCACCAACTCCGTGGCTCGGTCCTCGCTGCGCTCCCGCGAGCGTACGATGTGGGTGAGAAGCTGAGTCTTGGCGCGAGCTATCTCGTCCGGCGTCGCAAGCGAGGTTCGGAGCCGTGATATCTCATCGCGAAGCGAGCCCAAAGCGGCCTCGGGGCTCTTGCCTCGGTTCAGCATCGCGGTGATGACGAAGAGCCCGGGCTGCTCGCGAGTATCGGCATCGGCGCCCACCTCGAAGGCGATCTGCTGGGAGTAGACCAGCTTCTGGTGCAGCCGGGAGCTCTCGCCCCCGGAGAGGATGGCGGAGGCCACGTCGAGAACGTCGGCGTCGTGCTGACTGGCCGCGGGGATGTGGTAGGCAAGCGCGACGGCGGGCAGCGGAACGTTAGCTCCGTGGTAGAGGACCGTCCGAGGCGCCCTCTGAGGCGGCTCCACCACGCGCACCCGGGGGATGGGTCGGGGACCCGGAGCGACGCGGCCGAAGTACTGCTGTACCCACTGCCGGGCCTGCGCGGTGTGGAAGTTGCCCACCACGGCAAGCACCGCGTTCTGAGGAACGTAGTAGGTGGCGTGGAAGGCCCTGACGTCCTTCAGCGTAGCGGCCCGCAGGTTGGCGGGGTTGCCGATGACGCCTAGTCCGTAGGGGTGCTTCACGAACGCCTTCGCCTGCAGGAGGTCCCAGAGCCGGCCATAGGGCGACGCCACTACGTTCTGCTCGTACTCACCGATGACCACCTCACGCTCGGTCTTGAAGTTGGCGGCATCAACCTTCAGCGACGCAAGACGGTCCGCCTCGGCCCAGAGCAGCCTCCGAAGGTAGTTCGAGGGGATCACCTCGTGGTAGACGGTGGAGTCTGGCTGAGTGAAGGCGTTATTGGCGCCGCCCACGTCCTCGGTGAACCGATCCATGCTTTCCGGCGGCAGGTTGGCGGTACCCTTGAACATGAGGTGCTCGAAGAGGTGGGCGAAGCCGGAGCGGCCCGGTGGGTCGTCCTTGCCGCCTACGTGGTAGCCCACCGCGATGGCGACCATCGGCGCGGAGGGGTCCTCGGACAGCAGCACTCTGAGGCCGTTTCGGAGTCGGTAGTCCTCGAACCGCACCTTCTTCAGCACGAGCCGCGGGGCGGCCTTGGCTGCCGCGGGCCCTGCCGTCTGGCGAGCCCTCGGCGCGGCTGCGGTGCTGACGCAGAGAGCGGCCACCGCCCCCAGCCCGGCGAACGTCGCCGTCGCCCCGCGGCGCGACATAGATACCATGCGCTCTCTCCTCCATTCACCGGTGAGACCCATCATCAGCGTTGGTCTAGGATGGGGGCCACTACTTCGCTCTTGAACTCCGTTGAGAGACAGTCCATGTAGATGACGTCATAGGGCACGCCCGCCAGGCGGATGGCTTCGCGGCGCCTTCCCGTCTCCTGGAAGCCGGCGCGAAGGTAGGCGCGGACGGCACGCTGGTTGTAGCTGAAGACACGCAGGTCGATGTTGTGAAGCCCCAGCGCCGTGAAGCCGTAGTCCAGCATCAGGCGCGTGGCCTCGGTCCCGTAGCCCTGGCCCCAGCAGTCGCGCTCGCCGATCAGAATGCCGAAGGTGGCGGTGCCGTTTCGATGATCGATCTCGCTGAGCCCGGTGTTCCCAACCGGACGCCGCCCCTGCGCCTCGAAGATCGTGAAGTGGGCCGATGAGGTGTTGCGCGACGCGGATTCGAACCAGTCCTGCTCCTGCTCGGCGGTGATGGGCTGCGGTCGCATTCCCAGGCCGCGCAGGTTGTGGAGGTCGTTGATCCAGCGGGTGTAGAGGGGCAGCAGATCGCGGCGCAGGGGCCCAAGGGCCACCTTCTCCCCTTCGAGGTAGATCAACACGGCGGGGTCCAGCACCATGGCATCCTCCTTCGCATCTGGTTTCGCTGACTGCTAGCAGTTTAGCGAAGGAGTGGCCGTGCCCGCAAGGCTATCTGGTTAGCTCTCCAACGGCTCCATGGCGTAGGCGGAGGCTGAGTCGAGGTCCATGTTCCGTCCTGCTCTCCAGGAGCGGTGCGCGAGCTCGGCGCCGGCTGCAACCCGGGCGCGCCGGAGGTACCCGTGGTGAGAGCCGCGAATTCCCCTGGGCATCGGTGCCGCCAGGCTGATTCGGGCGGAGCAGGCGGCACCAAAGAGTGTGAGGGCCCGGCCCGGCTGGCCGCTGAAGAGGGCCACTCTGCCCAGGCCCTCGAGGACGCCGGTAATGCCCAGCCGGTGACCAGTCTGCTGCCGGATACCTAGGCACTGCTGGCGGAGGCTGTAGGCTTCGGCGTAGCCGTGCTCGTGCTCCGCCACGTTCGCCAGGTTGTCGAGGGCGTTCGCCATGTGCCTCCGGTCGCCCTCCTCCCCCAGCATCCGGATCGACTCGTCCAGATGCCGCCTCGCCTGTTGATAGTCGCCATCCAAGCAGGACAGGATGCCCATTCTGCTCAGGCTCACCGAGGACGCCACGCGATCGCCCAGCTTCCGGCTGTAGGTGAGGCTCTCCTCGTAGTAGCGTCGCGCCTCCGCTCGGCGGCCGTAGAGCCCCTCGAGGTACCCCAGGCCGTTCAGCGCTCGGGACAGTCCCCAGGCATCATCCAGCCGGCGCCAGAGCGCCAGGGCATCCTCGCCGTACTGGCGTGCCCGCAGCAGGTCATCCTGGCTGGACGCCAGGGACCCCAGCTCAGTCAGCACCATGGCTTCCTCGCGGCGGTCCCCGGAGAGCCTCGCCTCGGCCAGGCTTCTGTCGAGGTAGGTCCAGGCCGTCTCGATCTGGTTGCGGACAAGTGCCAGACGGCCCATGCCGTTCAGGAGGGCGGCGCTGAGAAGCGGAACGCCCTTGCTGCTCTCGAGGCCGGCCGCGAGGAACTGCTGGGCGGAGTCATAGTCACCGTGGCGGTAGGCGAGGTGCCCCGACCAGTACAGGCCCCAGGCGAGGGCCACCCGAGGGCCATCGGCCACCGCCATCGCCCTCGCCAGGAGGTCCCTCCCCTCCGTCCAGTAGCTCCGCACATCCCAGTAGCTGCCCAGCGCCACGGCCAGGCGCAGAGCGGTGGGCGGCTCGGACACCAGGGCCCACTCAGCGGCGGCCAGCAGGTTCTCGTATTCCACGCCCAGGCGGTCGAGCCAGGGCTGGCTTGTGCTCTTGGGAAAGGACTCCACATCCTCCGCTAACCGCAGGTAGTAGCTCGCGTGAGCCCGCCTATGTGGTTCGGCGCCCTTGCCATGCTCCAGATGCTCAAGGCTGTACTGCCGAACCGTCTGAAGCATGGACAGGCGGGGGATGCCCCTCGAGGGCACCTCCCTCTGGAGCAGGCTCTTGTCGACCAGGGAGGACGCGCCGTAGAGCGCGGCGCTGCGGGAGATGCCTCCCTCACTCGCGACTGACACTAGGGCCTCCAGGTCGCAGCCCCCGGCGAAGACACTCATCAGTCCCAGGATCTCCCGCTCCCCGGCGGGCAGAAGGCCACAGCTCCAGTCCATCACCCCTCGCAGAGGCTGCAACCTCTGGGCGGAGGGTCTTGCCGGACCAGCCCCCTGTTCGGCCGAGCCCGAGAGATCGCTCAGTATCTGCGCCGCCGAGCGCTCGGAGAGGCGCGCGGCTACCAGCTCCAGCGCCAGGGGGAGCCCATCCAGAAGCTGGCAGATCCTCGCCACCTCCACGACATTCGCCTCCGTCAGCTCGAAGTCGGGAGATGCCTGCCGGGCCCTGCGGACGAAGAGCTGAACGGCGGGACTCAGGAGGGCCGTCCGCGGATCGAGCCCGTCGGCAGCCGGAGGAACCGCCATGGGAGCCAGGGGATACCGGTCCTCGCCGAAGATGTGGAGTGCGAAGCGGCTTGTGGCCAGCACGCGCATGGTGGGACAGCACTCGACGATCGACACCAGCATGGGGCCGATCTCGCGTACCTGCTCCAGGTTGTCCAGGACCAGAAGGGCCTCTTTGCCTTTGAGGCGGCGGCACAGCGCTTCGGCAAGGCCCACGCCCATCTGCTCCTCCACCCGCAGGGCCTGGGCGATGGCCCGGAGGGCGCTCTCAGGCTCCGTGAAGGTGGCCAGGGGCGCCACGTAGACCCCATCGCGGAAACGGCCACGGGCTCTCTCGGAGAGATGAAGCGCCAGCCGGGTCTTCCCTACCCCTCCCGGCCCCATGAGAGTCACCAGGCGTGACGTGCCGAGGCGCTGTAGTACCGAGGTGAGGTCTGCCTCGCGACCGACCAGGTCGTCCGGAGGAGGAGGCGTGACTTGCGGTGCGGAGGACAACGGCAACTCCAGGCAACCGGGAGCAAGGGGTCCCGAGGACTAGACAGACAGCGGCTTCAGCGGGCGCCTTGCGGCTTGCCGGGGCGCGGCACCCGTGCCTATCAGCAGTGACGCGCGGCTTCGGTTAGGCGCCGAGCCCCATACCTGCCGCGCGTGCCGCCCATGCGGGGGGCAGGCGGATGCCCATCTATACCACATAGCTTCCCATCAGGCCAGAGGCATCGACCATGGGCGGTTACGGGAAGTGACCTCCATGTGGGGAGCTCCTGTGGGAGCTCGCGCCCCGCTGGTACCGACAGTGCCCTCTGGACTGGGGGGCTCAGGGAGCAGGCTGGCAGCGCTCGCAGATGAAGGTGGACGTGGAACCCGTCTTGATCTTCGCGATCGCGGTACCACATTCCGGGCACTGTTTCCCCTCTTGGTACCCCACCAGAAACCCATCGTAACGCCCGGTGGCGCCGAAGAAGTCAGTCTCGTAGCGAAGCCCATCGTGGTTGATGACCCGAGTCAGGCCCTCGCGCATCGCCCAGTGCAGCTTGGCCACCTGCTCCGGCGAGAGCTTCTTACTGGGCACTAGCGGGTGGATCCCAGCCAGGAACAGGATGTCGTGGCAGTAGGCGTTGCCGATGCCGGCGACCACACGCTGGTCCGTGATCACGCTCTTCACGTTCCTACCCGTGGAGCTCAGCACCTTCGCCAGCGCCTCCAGCGTGAAGGCGTCATCGAGTGGCGACGGCCCGAGCTGTCCGGCGGGATGGTCCGCCAGGTTGGCGGCCGTGGCGAGGTGGATGTAGCCGAACCAGAAGAAGGAGAGGGTGAAGCCGGACCCATCCGTGAAGCGGAACCGAGCCTGAATCTTGGCGCCCGGCGGGAGCTCCTCGCCCGGCTCGCGGTACCGGAGCTCCCCACCCATCCCCAGGCACAGAAGCAGGACCAGGTCGCCCTCCAGGTGCACGAACACCCACTTCCCAAGCGGCTCGACCCTCAGCACCCTCTTCCCAAGGATCACCCGAAACTCCGCCTCGCTCATGTTCAGGCACTTGGGTTGGTGGACCTCCACCTCCTCCAACACCTTCCCAGTGATCGTCTGGTGCATCTGGTTGCCGATTCGCAGGATCTCAGGTAGCTCAGGCATCGTTGTCTCCCAACCTACAGGGGCACGCCCAGCCATCGGCGTCCCGCTTGCACTCAACGCTCGCCCGCCTCGCGGGCATCGGGCTTCACCGCGCCCCGGCAAGGTGTGGCCCTCTGCCATTGTTGGGTAAATGCTTGGTGTTACTTAGGTACCGGTCAAGCAAGGCGGCGCACAGCAAAGGAGTTAGGAATGAGCAAGCAGGCTCTCATAGAGGCACTGAACGATCAGCTCTCCGCGGAGTACCAGGCGGTTATCCAGTACATCCAGTACTCGGCGGTGGTGACGGGGCCCCACCGGCCGGAGCTGGTGACCTTCTTCCGGGCCGAGATCCCCGATGAGCAGATCCACGCCCAGTACCTGGCCGACAAGATCGCGGCTCTGGGGGGGATGCCCACCACGAAGGCGAAGCCCGTTGCCACGGCCACTGAAGCCAAGGAGCTGCTGGAGAACGTCCTGAAGGCCGAGACCGAGGCCATCGCGGCCTACACCAAGCTGATCGAGCTTGCGGAGAAGGCGGGCGAGGTTGGCATCCGGATCCAGATGGAGAACTTCGTTCAGGACGAGAACACCCACCACGACGAGACGATGAAGATCCTTCAGGGTGGCTGGTAGGCGCACCCCGGAGGCACGGATGCCAGGCAGGGGGGCGCTCCGCTCCCCTGCCGCTCACTCCACGGCCGCGTGGTGGTTCACGGGCCCAAACCCATGCCCCAGGCCCGGGTTGGTGGCGATGGCTCGGGTGATGTAGCGTTTGGCGGCGGCGACGGCATCCGGTAGCGACTGGCCCAGCGCCAACCCCGCGGTGATGGCGGCGGAGAAGGTGCAGCCCGTCCCGTGGGTGTTGGAGGTCGCCACCCGCGGCTCCCGGAGCCACGTCGCTTGCCCCTTCCACCACAGCAGGTCCGCCGCCCCTTCGCAGAGCGGCGCGGCCTTCACCAGCACTGCCTCCGGGCCCAGCCTCCCCAGTATCCTGGCGGCCTCCAGCATCCCTTCCTCGTCGGCTACAGACACCCCCGCCAGTACCTCCGCTTCGAAGTGGTTCGGTGTTACCAGCAAAGCTCTAGGCAGAAGCCTCTTGACAAGAGTCTTCCGAGCCTCGGGGGCCAGCAGCGGTGTTCCATGCTTGCTGACCATCACCGGATCCACGACGAGCCGTAGCTTGAAGCGGCGCGCCTCTCTTGCCACTGCCTCGATCACTTCGGCCGAGCCCAGGGACCCCGTCTTGGCGGCGTCCGGCGGGATGTCGCGGCACACGGCCTCAACCTGCGCGGCCACCAGCTCCCCGGGCATCACCTCGACGGCGGCGACCTCCTGGGTGTTCTGCACCGTCAACAGCGTCGCGGCGGCCATGCCGTACACGCCGAACTGATGGAAGGTCTTGAGGTCCGCCTGAAGCCCCGCGCCTCCCGACGGGTCCGACCCGGAGATGGTGAGCGCCACCGCCATTGATCAGCCTTCCTTCCTCCCACGACCGGCGTGCCCCTAACCCGCATAGTGCACGAGGCGCTTGCGCGTCGCGCATGGCACGGGCTTCCACCCGCTCTCTTGAATAGCGCAGGCCAAGGGCTTCGGCCGCGGTGGTGAACCCTCACTGGAGCCCCGAAACTATGTTCGCCCAGATGGGCGGCGCTGCCTTCCCTTGGGTCCAGCGGCTCCCGGATGGCCGGAGGCGACTCACAGTGGCAGACTACCTGCCCCTCGTGTGCAGGAGGCTGCAGTGGGCCAGAGAAGCCCAAGACTAATGGAGCGGGCTGCAACCACTCTTGCCCGCGGCATCTTCATCGGAGGTATCACCTAATGGAGGCTCCTCACAAGTGTGCCTGCTGCCTCACCCGTAGGCAGTGTCTGAAGCTGTTGTCCGCCACCGCCCTCAGCTCCGGGGCGCTGGGCAAGGCCCTCGCCGCGCCCGAGCCCGCCGCGCGCCTTGGCGCCGCCGAGGCGGTAAGCGCCACCGCCCTCCGGCCCAAACCCACCGTCAACCTGGAAGCCGCGGTCCTCCAGCAGCCCACCCCCTACTGGCTGGGCTGGCCTGGCACCACCTATGACCTGAAGGGTCATCAGAAGGAGTACCTGGACAAGCTCAAGGACTCCTCGAAGAAGCTGGCTATCACCCTGAACCTGGCCGAGAAGCCCATCGAGGATGAGGCCGGCATGACGGCCCTCCTCCAGAGGGTCAAGGACCGCAAGCCGGACGCGCTGATGGTCATCATCCAGCACATGAACTGCTGGGGCTGGGCGGAGAGGCTGGCGCAGGAGGCCGGGGTGCCCCTGCTCGTCTTCTCCCCGATTGGGACCTCCTTCACGGGGCACGTTGCCGGCATCTCGCGCCGGACGGGCGTGTACGTCGCGTCCACCCTGGAGTGGCCCGCCGTCGAGGACGGCATGAGGATGGTCTTGGCCAAGCGGCGCTTCGAGGACAGCCGCATCCTATGGATCCAGGGCGGCGCCCGCAATGAGACAGTGCTGGATCGCCTGGGGACCAAGGTGCGGGCCGTCCCGCGCGATACCTTCAACCAGGAGTTCGACCGCACTCCCGTCAGCCGGGAGGTGAAGGATGTGGCGGCGGACCTCCGGCGCAACGCCAAGAAGATCGTCGAGCCCACGCTCGAGGACACTGAGAACTGCGCCCGAGCCTACGTCACCGCCAAGCGACTCCTGGCCCAGGAGAAGTCGAACGCCCTCTCCATGGACTGCCTAGGAATGGTGGGAGCCAAGCTGGTCCCCACCCCTCCCTGCGGCGCCTGGACGCTGCTTCAGGATCAGGGGATCACGGCCGGGTGCGAGGCTGACCTCTTCGGCGCCACCTCCCTAATGCTGACCAGCTACCTGCTGGACCGCCCCGGCTACATGAACGACCCGGTCGCGGAGACCGCAAAGAACCTGCTGATCGCGTCGCACTGCACCAGCGGCACACGCCTGGACGGCTTCGACAAGCCGCGACATCCGCACATCCTTCGCAACCACTCCGAGTCGGCCCTGGGCGTCTCCATGCAGGTGCTCTGGCCCAAGGACCAACCGGTCACCCTGGTGCGCTTCAGCAGCCCCAACGAGCTGATTCTGGATACGGGCAAAGTGGTGAGCAATGTGGACACGCCGCCCGCCGGCGGCTGCCGCACCAGCGTGGAGATCCGGATGGACCAGGTGGAGGACGCCCGAGACGTGCTGGGCTTCCACCAGGTGGTCTGTCTTGGCGACCACCAGCGCGTGGTCGAGGGCTTCTGCCAGCTCTACGGCATCCGCGCCATCCACTCCCCAGAGCACAGCCCAGAGCCGGAGGTGGCCGCGTGACCCAGCTAGCACGCTTACGGCCCCTGGGGCTTCTGGGGGTCGCTCTCTTCCTGACCACCGGCCAGGCCAACGCGGCCGATGTCGCCTTCGGACTGCCGGGCTTCCCAGAAACCCGCATGGATGCCGCCGGGTCTCTCATCGAGGATTGGGGCACGCTCAAGGTCAGCCTCGACGGCGCGACGGGCCCCTCCTCTGCCGGTCCGGAGCGCATCTCCCTGGACGGCCGGGTTCCGGCGGCGCGGGCCCGCCAGGCCGCCCCTGGAGTCAACGCCACCTACACCGCCTTCCGAGGCCCCGCCTTCCCTGGGGGCTTCGACATCCTGACCGTGCGCCTGGAGGAGACCGCGGGTAAGCCCGCCACGGTGGGCGTCAGCGTGCAACTCCCCGACGGCGCGCAGTCCGGCTCGCGGACAGCCACAATGGGCAGCCGCGTTGTGCTCTCACTCCCCGCCAGTGGCACCGTGTCTCGTCAGCGTCGGGATTGGGGCTACGACGACGAGGCGACCTCCCTCCCCGGCTGGGCCAGTCCACAAGGGGCGTGCGACCCGGCCTTCACCAGCATCCGGGCCGGCCTGGGCGGCGTGCCGATTCGTTACCGGCTGCCGATCACCCCAGGAGGCGCCGCGCAGGTCGTGCTTGGGCTGTGCGAGAGCCATTGGGGCTCCTCGGGCCAACGGCTGATGCGGTGCCGGGTCGAGGGTGCGCCGGTCCAGAATATCGACCCCATCGCCCGATGGGGCCGCCACAAACCGGGCGCCCTGCTCTTTGGCGCCAGCGATGTGAACCAGGATGGGATTCTAGACGTGGCGGTGCTCCCCGACCCCGCCTCACCGGATCGCAACCCCATCCTCAACGCACTATGGGTCTTCCCATCGGATGCCGCGCTGGACCTTTCGCAGGTCATCGCGGGTAGGCTCAACTCCCAGGCCACGCGCTTCGTGGACGTGGGCGGCCCGGGCGACCAGTCGATGTACCCCGGCGGCACGCTTCAGTACAAGGTGTCACTGCCCGCGAAGGGCGTGCAGGAGCTGACCTTCTACGCCGCGTGCCCTGGCGGCGAAGTGCCACTGCCCACCCAGACCACCTGGACCCCCGAGTCACTGCTCCGCGCGGCCTCCGAGGTCTGGCGGGACTGGAAGTAGCGCAGACCTAGCAATAGATGGCCCGCCTTCGTATCGGAGGCGGGCCCTCCCCATCGCGCACGAAACTCGCCCAGCTTGGTCCGTCTCCCTGACACGCCCGACACGGTGCCAGGGGTCTTGACGACCCATCTCCCCGGAGGCCGAGGTGCTGGACTCCTACCCATCCTTCCGCAAGCAGACTGGCTGTTGAGGGACCCGGCCTGATCCCCTGGCCGCAGTACCGAATCGCGCCGGCAGTCCCTCCTGTACGCCCGAGAACCACGGAACACCAAACGGCAATCGTCCGCGTGAGCCAAGCCTACGGCCACGCGACGCCTTGCTCGGGATTCGGAGGATACTGGAAAGCGGTTTCCCCCTCTCAGTATGCTGTTCGCATCAGGATTGCTTCCCACCGCGCTGTCTACCGGCAACCTGCTCGCCGCCGCGGCCGACACTACGGGCGACACCCAGCGCCCCGGGCGTTCCCTTGGAGGAGCGGCCGCGACCAACCTGAAGCCGGGGATGGCCGGAGGCCACTACCCAGAGTCGGTGGGCCACTTCGGCGATACCCTCGGAGCGCCTCGGATGTGGGCTCAGGATGGCGGCAATCGCTCGAAGCAGGTCCCTCGCGACGCGGCCAGCGTCCCCACCGCCGACCAGTTCTCCCTCGACGCCACTGGCGGCTCCATCAAGCTCTACGCCGACAAGGAGAACGAGCTGCACTTGCTCGTCCGCCTGGTACCCACCGCTCAGGGCCTGCCGGAAGTTGGCCTGCCCGTGGAGGTCTGGGGCCCGGACGGAAGCCAGGTGGCGGGCGGAACCCTGCGTATACCGGCCGGCGGCGGTCTGGTTGATCTGGTTGACGTGGGGATCGTGGCCAAGGAAGGCGACTACCAGGCGCGCTTCATGTTCGCGGACAAGGAGGCCACCTTCGTCTTCATGTTCCTGGGCGACCCCAAGCTCGCCGAGCCCCAGGTGCAGGCCTCTGCTCCCGCGGATGGCAGCCTGGCCCTGACCTGGAACGCCGTACCAGGCGCCCTGGGCTACTGGGTGCAACTCTACGAAGTCACCAAGGACCCAGGCGGCGGCAGCTCCACCTACATGGAGGCTCGCTGGTCCAGCAGCCACGGACAGACGAGCTGGGTGCTCCCAGCCGGCAGCCTGAAGGCCAGCACTGGCTACGCTGCCCTTGTGTATCCCCTGACCCTGGACCCCGATGCCTCCCCGCTGGCCAACGGTTACTGGGGCAGCGTGACGCAGGTGGACTTCGCCTCCGGCGGCAACACCACTCCGCCTCCTCCCACCCAGCTTCCAGGGGACCTGGACAGCAACGGCAAGCAGGACATCCGTGACGTGATCGCCGTGCTCAAGATGGTCGCGGGCCTGACGCCGGTCACGGACCCATCGGTCACCGCCGGTGACATGAACGCCGACGGCAAGCTGGACATCCGCGACGTCGTGGACCTTCTGCACAAGGTCGCGGGCCTATAGCCCAGGGAGAGAAGAGGCCGAGGAGGTGAGAGGGCTTGGGCCCAGCCGCTGGGGCGATCCCAGGCCACGTGCCGAGGCCCTCTCACCCCCACCCCCGGAGCTGTGCCGTATCCACAGGTGGGTGGCTCCGCTCAGGCCCGCTCGGCCAGGAGCACACGACCCCGACCACCACGCCTGTGGGTAGGGCATGGCCTGCTGAAGGAGCTCCAGTGCCAGCCGGAGCACTGCCGCCGCCTCTCGGCCCGACCCCAGGCTGGGGGACGCCGACGCACTAGACGCGTCCCTGGATACCGGGGCGGAACTCTCGCTCGTCATCCTTCCCCGCCAAAGTGCCCTACCCTCAGAAACCGCGGACTCCGCGTCGGCTCGATCTGTTGGAACCTCCACCTCCCGCGCGTAAGCAGACTGGCGCTTGAGTCTGGACGCTGAGGCCCCACTCACTCTGGGGGCACTCAGACGCCGCTCGGGCCCCAGGATCTCCGCGCTGGGCACAGGCTGTCGCCCCAATGCACAGGCGCGGAACCACAAGCATATGACCGCGGGCGGCCGAGTAGGTCAGGGTCTCGGCCACGCTACCCCTTACACGCGCGGATGGAGGATGCTGGTTTGCGGTTTCACCGATCAACTAAGCTGTTCGCAGTAGGTCTACTGGTCGCCGGGCTGCGGCCAGCCGGCGGCGCCGTCCACGCCGCTGAACTGAGCGTGGACGCCGTAACGTTAGGGGCTCACACTGCCTCGACGGTTCGGCAGGGCGGGACAACCCTCTGGCCCGGCCCAGCTGGAACTGCCACCCCCGGATCTGCCAAGAGCCTCGAGGCCAGGAGCTACTCCCTGCCGCTGGCCTTCGAGCCCAATAGAGGGCAGACCGACGCCCGAGCTCGCTTCATCGCTCGCGCGCCGGGCTATACCGCCTACTTGGCGGGTCACGAGGCCCTGCTATCGATACCTCACCCTCGGCCCCTTTCGGACACGACGCTGCGCCTCAGGATGGTGGGCGCACGCCGACCCGCGAAGGCGGAGGGCGTGGGGCGCCTTCCGGGGGTCAGCAGCTACTTCCGAGGTGGGGACCCCAGGAAGTGGCACACCGGCATCCCCACGTACCGCCGCCTCCGCTTCTCCGGCATCTACCCGGGCATCGACGCGGTGGTCTATGGCAACCAGAGACTAATGGAGACCGACTACGTGGTCTCCCCTGGCCGGAACCCGGGCCTGCTGAAGATGAAGGTCGATGGTGCAAGGGCCCTTCGCCTCACCGCCAAGGGGGATCTGGACCTGGTCGCCGATGACGCCACTGTGACTCAGAGACGGCCGGTCGCGTACCAGACCCTCGCGGGCAAGCGCCAGCCGGTACCGGTCCGCTACGCCATGCTGGGGAGGAACGAGGTCGGCATCAAGGTAGGCCGGTACGACCATGGCCGTCCCCTGATCATCGACCCGGTGCTGACCTACGGCACCTACCTCGGTGGCACCGGCATCGACGCGGCCAACGCCATTGCCGTGGATGCCCAGGGAAACGCCTACGTTACGGGTCGAACCAGCAGCCTCGACTTCCCAACCAATCCACCGACCCAGGGGAAGACTGGGAAGTGGGGGGACAGCCAGGATGCGTTCGTGACCAAGCTGAGCCCCAATGGATCCCAAATCCTCTACTCCGCCTACCTTGGCGGAGGCAACAAGGATGAGGGGATGGCCATCCAGGTCGACGCCCAAGGCGCGACCTACGTGGCCGGATGGACCGACTCGAAGTACGAGCCGGCCAACCCGGCCTTCGGGGACAACGTGGAGAACCCTGGATTCCCCACGACCCAGGGCGCCTATGACCCCGTGGGCAAGGCCTACATCGACAACCACGACGCCTTCATCCTCAAGATCAACCCAGAGGGCACTTCGCTGGTCTACTCAACCTACCTCGGCGACGCGATGCCGGACCAGGCCAACGGCATCGCCGTGGCCGCCGATGGCTCGGTCGTGGTCGTGGGTATGACCCGGTCTTCGCTGGACCCCAGCTACCCCGAGCAATTTCGGGACTTCCCGACCACCGACAACGCCCTTCAGCGCAAGTTCGGCGGCGGCGATGTGCTGGCCGGTGATGCCTTCGTGGCACGCCTCAGCGCCGACGGCTCGACTCTCCTCTACTCCACCTACCTGGGGGGCAAGGGCGGGGACACCGCCAACGCGGTGGCGCTGGACCGCCAGGGAAACATCTACGTGGCCGGCCGCACGGGCTCGGATGACTTCCCAGCAACCAATGGCGCCTTCCAAACGCGGTATGTTGGAGGCGGACTGGTCCTGTATGGCGACGCCTTCGTCACGAAGCTGGATCCCACGGGCACCCGGATCCTCTACTCGACCTACCTGGGCGGCGGCGACGCCGACGAGGCCACGGCCATCGCGGTTGACACCTCCGGCAGCGCTGTCGTCGCGGGCTACACCTACTCCAGCCCGCTCGACACGCCCTTCCCGACCACGGCCGGCACCTTCCAGCCCTCTAAGGCCTTCGATCCCCACTGCCCGCACGTCTACGACGAGACGGACGCGGCTGGGAACGTGATCGGCTCCATCGAGAAGACCGGCTACTGTAACGACGGCTTCGTGGCGAAGCTGGGCCCCGATGGCTCCAGCCTTGTCTACTCCACCCACGTGGGCGGCAACCAGGTGGATCAGGCGCAGGCCCTGGCCTTGGATCCGGCCGGCGACGCTTACGTGGGAGGCTGGTCGAAGTCCTCAGACCTGATCGATCCGGGTGCCCCCACGCTGGGCACCGGCGGTGACCAGGACGGCTTCCTCATCAAGCTGGACCCGACGGGCCACGGTCTGTTCCTGGTGAAGACCGGGATGCGCCTCCAGTCCATCGCCGTGGGAGCCGGCGGCGCCATCTACCTGGCCGGAATCATCTACAACGGCTCGCTTCAGACCACCCCGGGCGTCGCGCAGCCGACCTTCGGCGGCAGCGTGAGCGATGGCTTCGTGATGCGCATCCAGGATGGCGACGGGACCCCCGCGGGCGGCCCCCCGGGGGGGCCACCGACGACGGCGGGCGTCCCCACTTCTGACCAGTACACCGTGGCGGTGACCGGCGGATCCATCAAGCTCTACGCCGGCCAGGACCCCGAGCTCCATCTGCTGGTCCGGGCGATTCCCAAGGACCCATCGCTTCCGGATGCCCAGGTCCCCGTCGAAATCTGGGGACCCGACGGGAACCTGGTGGTCAGCGGCCAGCTACGGCTGGTGAAGGGCGGGGGCCTGGTCGACCTCATCGACGTGGGATCGAAGGCCGTTGAGGGGGACTACCAGGCTCGGCTCAAGTTCGCGGACAAGGAGCTCACCTTCGTCTTCGAGTTTATGGGAGACCCAAAGGTAGCGGAGCCGCGAGTTCAAGCCTCGGCTCCCGCAGACGGCAGCCTGGCCTTGACCTGGGCCGCCGTGCCGGGCGCCCTGGGCTACTGGGTCCAGCTCTACGGGGTCACCAAGGACCAAGCAACCAACAACCCGGTCTACACCGAGATCGGCTGGTCCAGCAGCCACGGTCAGACGAGTTTCGCGGTCCCGGCAGGCAGCCTGAAGGCCGGCAGCGACTACGCCGCCCTGGTCTATCCGCTGACCCTTGACCCCGACGCCACGCCACTGGCCAACGGCTTCTGGGGCAACGTGACCGAGGTGGACTTCAAGTCCGGCGCAAGCACCACCACGCCGCCACCCACCCAGCTTCCGGGCGACCTAGACGGAGACGGTAAGCAGGACATCCGCGACGTGATCACCATGCTCAAGATGGTCGCGGGCCTCACTCCCGTGACCGACCCAGCCAAACTCGCTGGCGACATGAACGCCGACGGCAAGCTGGACATTCGGGACGTAGTGGCCCTTCTCCGTAAGGTTGCGGGCCTATAGCCCAGGGCACATGCAGGACTTAGGGGCTACAAGGACAAGCCACCATCAAGACACCAAGACACCAAGAAGGGCAAGGGGACTCAG
>DASXUI010000020.1:0-2576 GCA_036504955.1 Armatimonadota bacterium | reverse complement strand
TCTCACCCTGTCGGGCAACGGCACGATGCCCACCCGACAGCTCGTTCTGGAGCTGAAGCTGGATCCGGCCGTCGCCGTGCCCGTTGCCAACAGCTATGGCCTGGCCTCCGCCACGGCCCAGGGCACTGCGGCCGCGGCGGGCGGCTCGGTCATGGCCGCGGCCGAGGAGGGCCGCGTTACCATGGCCCTGATGTCGGGCGGCGGCACCTTTGTGCCCCAGGGGCCCCTGATCTCCCTCGAGATCACCCTGGCCGCCAACGCCGCTCCCGGCGCCTACTCCGTCACGGCCGATGAGGGTACCGCGCTCGGTGCCGGAATCCAGATTGAGACGGTGACCTTCGTGCCGGGCCAGATCACCATCCTGGGGCCGGGAGGCACCGACCCCTCTACCTCGCTGGTCTACGGTGACACGGACGGCGACGGTAAGGTGACCATTCGGGACGTCCTGCTGTTGCTGAAAGCGGTGATTGGGCTGTCACAGCTCACCGCCGACCAGGTGACGCGCTCAGACGTTGCGCCGGTAGACGCCCTGAAGCTGGGCGACGGCAAGGTGAACGTGGCGGACGCCGTCCGAGTGCTCCGCCGCGTGGCGGGCCTCGAGGCCGACCCCTGGCCCGGCGGCCCCAACTCCCCCGGAACCCCCTCCGACGGCTCCGTCACCCTGGGGCCGGACGGCGGCATCCTGTCCTCTTCCGATGGCCGCCTGCGTGCCGTCGTCCCCGCCGGCGCTCTGGCGCGGTCCACGAAGCTCAGCGTCAGCTTCGTGGACAACGGCGCGCCGCTCGGCGTCGGCAAGGCCTTTTCCCTCCAGCCGGAAGGCATCACCTTCAGCAAGCCTGTCGCCCTGACCTTTGCCTTCACGGACGATGACCTCAACGGCAGCGCCCCGGAGCACCTCCGCGTGGCCTATGAGGACGCGCAGGGGCTGTGGCACGGGCTCAAGGTGATGAGTGTGGACCCGGTAGCCCATACCATCACGGTCTCAACCACTCACTTCAGCAAGTGGGCAATGTACGAGCGCTACAGCATGGTGCCCGGCTACAAGGACGTGCTGGCCGGCCTCAACGCCTCCTTCCAAATCCTGGAGGCGCCAGCCGACCCCACCGACGGCAGTGACGCCCCCAAGCTGCCCCCTACGCCGCAGTCTATGCTCTTCTCCAACCCAATGGTGAACGGCATCCCCGGCGGCAACTCCTCGGTCGGCACCTTCAAGGCGCTGCCCGGGAAGAAGGCCACCTACGGCGCGCCCCAGAAGGCGCCAGGCCAGAATCCGGTCACGCTCTCTGCCACGATCACCACGGAGGACCTGGCCAATGTGATCCTCATCAGCCGCGTGAGGGTGATCCCCAGGGACTGGTCCGCCAGCTTCGAGTACAAGCGGACTAAGAGCTGCGGGCCGGGCGGCCTGGACAACTGGGAACAGAACGATGGCTGGGTGGCGGACTTCAGCCTCAACGACGACTTCCAGATCGTGAACGCCTCCAGCAGCCTGGCATACCTGGCTACCTTCAACGGCGGAAGCTGCATGCCCCAGGCCTTCTCCGTGCAGCACGTGCAGGGCCGGCCCATGGAGTTCGGCACCATCCGCGGCTCCTATGTGCCGGGCACGGGCCAGTTCAACATGTCGGTGGAGATGCGGACCCCGGACTTCGTCGGCGCCAAGGTCTACGACACGCAGGGCAAACTGGTCCTCGAGGTCCCTGTCGAGGAAACCATCATGGCCCCCTCGCCCTACTTCACAATCCCCGCGACCAACGGCGCCACAATCCCCGCCGAGGGCGGCGACGTCTTCAAGTGGAAGCAAAAGCTCAGCCTGAGCACGCGATAGACAAACGCCTGGGCGGGCCACCAAGACACGCCAGTCTCACGAAACCGACTTGAGCCCCGCCCAGAAAGCCGGGCAGCCCGAGAGCCACGGACTCCCAACCGGTCCGTGGCTCTCGGCCCATGCCGGCGAGGTCTCCCAGCCGGTTTCGGCCCCAATCCCACACCTGGCCTCCGGCCTCCGCCCGAGGCAGTTGGGGCGCAGGCGTCCCGCCTGCGCGACCCCGTCCGACCTCCGGCTGCCGGCCACCCACCAGCCCGACCCCCGTGGCGCGAGCGTCTCGCTTGCGACTCGGCCGCAGGCCGAGAAGGGGTTGCCTCTCGCCCTACGGCCCCCAAAGCTGGCAGGTACCACTAACGGGTAGCGGATGCACCCAACCACCCCGTAATGAACCTCTCGGGCTAGTACCGAGCCGTCCCTCTCCACGGACCGCGGTACCGTCCCCGCAGGGGGACGGGGCGAGTGTAGCCCGAGGAGTTCACTCCCGGGCGCCGGGCCGGCGCTCCCCAGGAGGCGGGGCAACCCCCGCTCGGCCTGCGGCCGAGTCGCGGGCGAAACGCCCGCGCCGAGTGCGAGCATCTTGCTCGAGCCATCGGGCGTAGATCGTCGCCTTCCACGTCCGAAAACGGCCAGTCTTCGCTTTGCCGCTCTGCTATCCTGTGGGCATGGAACTCGATACTCAGGTCTGCTATGAAGCGCTGCTGACCCACGACCCGCGCTTCGACGGCGTCTTCTTCGTGGGAGTCTCGTC
>DASXUI010000019.1:0-8887 GCA_036504955.1 Armatimonadota bacterium | reverse complement strand
GAGTCCCCTTGCCCCTGGCCCTTCTTGGTGGCTTGGTGGCTTGGTGGTGAAGTCCCTTGCACGACCTTCCGGCGGGAACAAAGCAATGAAGCCGTCGTCAAACACGTGACTGCGGCGGCCCACAACCCACTCCACAGGTAGCCATGACCTGGCGAACCGCCGCTTCCCCGGAGGCAGCGCATGGCCGACCTAGGCCAGATGACGGCCCACCTTCTGCGTCGCGCGGGCTTCGAGCCCTCCGCGGCGGAGCTTCAGGCGGCGCTCGAACTAGGGTTGGCTGGTACGCTGCGATCCCTGCTGAACTACGGCTCTGTTCCAGCGACCGCCCTTCCCCAGAACCTGGCGGGTAAGCCGCTGAAGCCGGATGAATCCAGGGAGGACCTCCAGTCGGCGTGGTTCTACCGACTGCTCCGCACCCGGCGCCCGCTGGAAGAGAGGATGACGCTCTTCTGGCACAACCACTTCGCTACCGGCATCACCAAAGTCGCCAGCCCCAAGCTGATGCGGATCCAGAACGATGCCCTGCGCCGCCATGCCACCGGCAGCTTCGCTGACCTTTTGAGCGCCATCGCCGTGGACCCCGCGATGCTGGTGTGGCTGGATGGCGGCCTGAACGTGAAGGGCAACCCCAACGAGAACTGGGCCCGCGAGGTGATGGAGCTCTTCACGCTTGGGGTGGGGAACTACACAGAGAAGGACGTGCAAGAGCTGGCGAGGATCTTCACCGGATGGACGGTGAAGGAGGATCGAGCCGTCTTCGTGCCGGAGAACCACGACGACGGACAGAAGAGCTTCCTGGGCGTCGGCGGCGACCTGGGCCCGGAGCAGGCGTTGCGGATGCTGTGCGCCCATCCCGCTACGGCAAAGCGCCTCGCGCTGAAGCTCCTTCACTACCTCTACCACCCCGACCCGGAGCAGGAGTTCGTGGACCAGGTTGCCTTGGTCTACACACAGAGCGGCGGCGAGGTCAGGCCCATGCTGGCGGCCATCCTCACCTCGCCCTGGTTCTACTCGGAACGGGCGTATCGAGCCCTGGTGAAGAGCCCCGTGGAGTACGCGGTCGGCGTGGCGCGCCAGTTCGGCCTCATTCAGCAGAAGGGAGCCAACGTCCTCTCCGCCGAAGCCTTCCTCAACACCTGGACGATCGCCATGGGCCAGACCCTCTTCGATCCGCCCTCGGTGAAGGGCTGGGACGGGGGGCTGGCGTGGGTCAACAGCGGAACCCAGATGCAGCGGCTCAGCTTCGCGCATCAGGCCGTTACCACCGATGGCTTCCGCAAGACCGGCGGGAAGCTGGACACCGCGCGCCTGAAGGCCCGGCTGGTGGCGGAGGGCGCCTACACTGCGGAGGCCGTGGTGGAGGCGGTCCGCGGCTGGTGCGGAAGCCCTGAGGTGACGCCGATCAGTCGGGATGTCCTGGTGGGTTACCTTCAGCGGGCGGAGTCGGGTCGAAAGGTGCGGTTCGCGCTGACGGACCGTACAGTAGATATGAAGGTTCGAGGTTTGCTTCGCCTGATGCTGAACTTACCTGAGTACCAGCTTGCCTGAGAACGCCACCAAAGAGCTGTCACCCTTTCGGCGTCTCCGGCGTCCCAACACCGGAGGACCCTGATGAGCCTATCCCGTCGCGACTTCCTGCGGAGCACCCTGTGGCTGTCGGCTTCCTGTGCGGCGTCGTCGCTCTTCGAGCGGAGCGCCTTCGCCCAGGCGGCCTCTCAGTCGCAGACCGGCAAGACCCTGGTGGTGCTTCAGCTTACGGGCGGGAACGACGGGCTCAACACGGTCATCCCCTACGCCGACGACCTCTACTACAAGCTCCGCCCCAGCCTCGCCTACGGCCGGGACAGCGTGATCCTCCTCTCGGACACCGTGGGGTTGAACCCGTCGCTCTCAAAACTAAGGAGCTACTGGGATCAGGGCAACCTCGCCGTGGTTCAGGGGGTGGGGTACCCCAAGCCAAACCGTTCGCACTTCGAGTCGATGGACATCTGGCACAGCGCGGACCCCACGAACCGCACCGCGACCGGCTGGCTGGGCCGCTACCTGGATGAGCTCCACGACACCCGAGGGGGGCTCCAGGGCCTGAGCCTGGGAGACGCGCTGCCGCACGCGCTGATCGCGGGGGCTACGCTCACCACTTCCGTTCAGAACCTCGACGGGTTCCAGGTCCAGACGGACGAGCATAACTACCACAAGGACCGCCCCGCGATGGTGCGCGCGCTGCAGGACCTGTTTGTGAAGCAGGCCGGCGACGGTGATGCGCTGACCGCCCTCCGGCAGAGCAGCGCTCAGGTGTTCGATGACGCCGATCGCTTCCAGGAGAGCCTGAAGCTCTACAAGCCGGCTGTGGCATACCCCGCGGGCGACGGCGGCCTGGGCCGGTCCCTTCAGCAGATCGCGCAGCTCATCGTCACGGACTCCCCCGCCCGTGTCTACTACACCTTCCTCGACGGCTTCGACACTCACGCGGGACAGAAGAACCAGCACGGACCCCTGCTAGGCCGCCTGGCGGCGGCCGTGGACGCCTTCTTCACCGACCTACGCCTGCAGAAGCGGGCAAACGACGTGGTTCTGCTGGCCTTCTCGGAGTTCGGCCGGCGTGCCAAGGAAAACGGCAGCAAGGGCAAGGAGGGAACGGACCACGGGAAGGCCAGCGTGGTCTTCCTACTGGGAGACGGCGTTAAGGGCGGCCTGTATGGCGCCTACCCCAGCCTCTCCGACCTGGACGACGGCGATCTGGTGTTCAACACAGACTTCCGCTCCATCTACGCGTCCCTACTCGACCGCTGGATGGGCGTGCCGTCGGACAAGGTGCTGGGAGGCACCTTCCCGAATCTCACCTTCCTATGAGACGCGCGCCTACCGGTCTCCCCAGCGCGCCAACTCCGCCACGGCGCCAGGACGCCAACCATGGCCTCACCACAGAGACACAGAGGCACAGAGGGGCACAGAGAACCCCACCTCCAAGAGCCGTACGCTTGCGCCCGATACACCAAGACACCAGAAGGGGCTGGGCAAGCGGCTCTCCTCGTGGTTCGAGACCCTCTGACTCATGGAGGTGGGGTTCTCTGTGTATCTCTGTGCCCTCTGTGTCCCTGTGGTGGGGCCTTGCGCTGCTGCTGTGCGGGTGCAGGGCGACGCAGGCGGCGGAGTGGACTGAGCCTTTCGACGCGCCGGCGTTGAGCTCTGTGTGGGAGCAGGTCACCCGCGGGAGCAACACGACGCTCAGCACTACCGAGGCGCCGGGGGAACTGCGCTTCGACATTCGGCGGCCCTCTGAGCCGGCCAACCCTCCGCCGCTGACCCTGGGGCGAGACAACCTGCCCCAGATCCGTACTCCGGCTCCGCGAGGCGACTTCGCCTTCGAGACGGAGGTCAACCTGCCGGAGGACCCAAACGACCAGTTCACCGTGGGGCTCGCGGTGACGTTCGGGCCGCGCGACTTCTACCTCTGGGGCGTCGGCCAGGGGGACGTCCGGAGCCGCCTGCGTATGGAGAAGGCTCCCGGAACGGCTGCCAAGCTGACCCAGGAGTTCGACAGCCTTCCCCTCTGGATGCGCGTGAGGCGTTCGGGCAACCTATACTCCTTCGAGTGGCGGCAGTATGAGAGCGACCCTTGGCAGGTGGTCGGCACGGACGCGCACGAGGGTGAGCCGCTCACGGTCGGCCTGCTGGCGCGGACGGGCCGCGCGATGGACCTGGTGGCGGACTTCGACTACCTGAAGCTCTCCGGCGACGGCCTAGCGGTCGATACGTCCCTCGGGAGGGTTGTCGCCTACACCAAGACCACCTACGATGGCACCCCGACCTGGCTGGTGGCTCGCGACGCGGATGGGGCGATGGTCTCGGGCCTCGCCCTTCCTGAGGGGGACTACGAGCGGGCCCGCCTGTTCAACCTCACCCCTGGCACCTATGGAGTGCGGGCCGTGAACCCCTACCATGACTCCGATCAGGAGGTTGAGGTAGTGGTTACGGCCGGCGAGGACGCGGAGGCGAAGGTGGGCCTGCTCCCCACTCGAGCCTACTCGCTAACGTCCGGCACCGGCCCCCAGGCGCCTGCAGCAGGCAACCACTGGTCTGGTGTGTTGGCGGATCCGCGGTTCGCCGGTTCGGCGCTGGCCGTGTACCTGGACCCCTCAAAGCCTGACTACTCGCTGGACCACGCCCTCGATCCCTTCCTCCAGAGCGCCTGGCTTCAGGACATGGAGGTGCCCCGCGACCTTTCGGGAGAGGTCGCGCCCGGATCGCTCTACTGGTACCGGCTGCCAATCGCATTCCAGCAGAACCCCGAGACCGTGGACCTCTACCCCTGGGCGCTGGAGAGTCTGGCGGTGGGAGAGCGGGGCCAGGTCTTCTGGAACGGGCTTGGCCTGGGCAAGGAGGGCGCGGAGCAGGGCACCTACGGGGACACGGAGCGCCGCTACGTGCTTCCGAACGGCAAGGTGCTGGGCTTCGGCAGGCCCAACCTCCTCGCGGTCCGCGGCGTGGCCGGCGCCACCTGGTCCGGCCTTGGCGGGGATCCTTGGCTTCGGCAGCTCTCGCGCCGGAACGGTGAGCTGGACCTGAGGGTGGTGGACGAGCAGGGGCACCCCGTCGACTACGTGAGCGCCGAGGTGGACCAGGAGGGCGGCGCCCTCACTCGCCAGCAGGCCGCCTCCTCGGAGGCCCGACACTCCTTCCCAGTCCTGCCGGAGGGCTGGTACCGGGTGGTCGCGCGCCGGTGGACGGGGATGGAGTCCGTCCGCCTGAGCGGCGTGGGCGTGCTGCCTATAGAGCAGACGCCGGTTACCCTGGTCGCCCACCGTATCAACGAGGTATCTCTGTCAAGCGCCAAGTTGGCCGAGGAGGGGCTACAGGGCTGGTCGTCCCTCATGGTGTCTCCCGCGGGGACAGGGCAGTACACGGACACGGAGCCGGCCAAGCCCACCTACAAGCCCGAGGGCGTCGATCCCCGATTCGGAGTGGCCTGGCGGTCTGGGGTCACGGTACCTGAGGATGTCGCGGAGGCCCCGGCAACCCCATCCGCCAGCTTGCCAGACAAGAAGGCGCTCCTCTGGTTTCGGGTGAGTGTGCCCGTTCCCGAGGAGTGGTCGGCCGCCTATCCGGGGCGCGACCTGGTGCTTGGGGGCTTCCACTGCTCCGGGAGTGGGGAGGCGGCCTACCTCAACGGCCAGGAGCTGAAGCCGTTGAGTGGGCAGGGATGGCGGTCCTACTCTGTTCCACGATCCCTCGTGAGGTTCGGCGCGCAGAACGTGATCGCTCTTCGCATGGTCTACGAGGGCGGCCAGTTCGGCATTACGGCGGGGCAGGGGATGTCCCTCGGCCCGGCCCCCGCCGCTGGAGCCGCCGAGATGAATCCCGTGCTGGTAGGGGACGCCAATGACGATGGTCGCGTTGGTATCGCCGATGCCATCGCGCTCTTGCGCGCGGTGCTGGGCATGGAACCGATAGACGGCCGTCTGGTGGCTGCCTGTGACCTGGATGGGGATGGCAAGGTCACCCTGGCTGACGCCATCCTGCTGCTGAAGAGCCTGCTGTCAATCACCAGGTAGAACTGGCGAGCGATGACGCGGGAACCGGATTCCTCTTCCCGGGGCTAGCGACCGGCCGGATGCAAGACGCCCTTGGTCCTGAGCTCCGAGACAGCCTCCTGGACCGAGAGCTTGGGGCTGCCTAGGCGGACCACTTGCCACTCCTCCACGAAGCCGGTCTCCCCTCCGGGCGCGAGCGTCACCAGGGGGCCGGACACCTCCATCTCCACGTAGGGCAGCTCCCGCCCGTTGGTGTAGACCTGGGCGTAGGCGCCCTCGTCCGCGTAGGTGTGCCTGGCGGACATCGGGGGGAAGCGCTTCACGTAGGCGAGGTCACCGCGCAGCCCCACCATCCAACCGGCTGCACAGTCGCCGCCGAACTTGGCGGACTCGCCCTTCCAGGTCACAACAACGAGGTCGCCATCGCGGCTCACCTGCCCCGTGTCCTTCGTCTGCCCGTAGGTGTAGATGCCCTTCGGGAACCGGCTCTTGGGGTTGGCCTGAAAGGCGACTGTGCAGGGAGCGGGGACCTGGGTCACGTCCCAGAGGGCCCAGGTCTGGGGCTTCCCGCCGGTGTTCGTCATGAACTGCTCCAGGCGCGCGGCCCCTGTCTTGGGATCCAGGAACACCCGCTTGCGGAACCGGAGGTGGAAGCGGTCTGAGCTCTGGCCCAGGATTTCCAGACCCCTGGGGGCGCCGGTGGGGGTCTTCAGCACCCGGACGTGCGCGGGCCCCCGGTCCAGGGCGGTGTCAGGAGGAAACCCCCACCGGCTTTGGGGGGCGTTCCAGGTCTTGTAGCCGCCGTAGTTGCGCCAGGGGTCGGGGTTGGGCCCGTACAGCTTGCCGAACTCGGCCGGGTTCTCCCACAGAGAGTTCCTGCCGCCCAGGCTGAAGGCCATGATGCGACCGCCGATGGCCGGCACCACCACCAGGCTGTAGGGGCCGGCGGAGAGGCGGTACGAGTCCTTCCACCCCCGGTAGGTGATCCTCTCCAGGCGCAGCGGCGGGCTGGGGACCGCGCCGACGGGTGGAGCGCACAGCAGGGCCAGGCCCATTGTGGCGGCCAGAGAGTGCCTTGGGAGATACATAGGGCCTCCTGCTGGGGGAATTGGGGTCACGGGGCGGTGGGTGACCGACCTACCCGACCTGTGTTGGCCCTGCGCGCTCGGATAGGGTCCGGGACGCCTCTGAGGCTGGCGTCTCAGGAAGTGGAGGAGCGGCGGCGAGGCCCGGCTGCGTCCTCACATGGGCCTCTAGCGCCAGGAGCTTCTCGCCCGTGGTCCGCCGGAGGTCGTTCAGGTCACCCTTAAGGCCCTTCAGCTCCGCGAGTTCGTGGCGGATCGCCTTCAGCTCCTCCAGCAGTTCGGGCGACCCTCGGTGCCGCGCCTCGAAGTAGGGACGCAACTCCCGTAGGATGAAGGTGCCGCCGACCCCTAGGAATATGAAAAAGAAGAGCGCTATCGGAACTATCACACCGTCCAAGGTTCGGCCTCCCCCTCCCCCCGGCCACCAGGCTCAGAGGCCGGGGCGTCCGTCCCTGCACGAGGCGAACCTCGGGGGAGCTGACATGCGCACAAGGCGCCCGATGAGCTGTGGCTTGCTCCCGTGTTCGGTGCGGGCCCGCTCGCTCCTGTTAGGAACAGTAGTCCGGAGTTGCGTCCTGCCTAGGGCCTGACGCACCCAGCGGGCCCGCAGGCGAGGGGAGAGGCATGAATGAGAAAGTCCGGTTGAGCCTGTCAGGTCCGCACAAGCTGCTCGGCCGCGTCCTCCAGGGCGTCGCGGATGCGCCGTTCCACGATGTTCAGGTCCAGGTTGCTGCGGTCTCGAACGATGTCCCGCACGGTATCGTTCACAGTGGTCAGGTCGTCGCCAAGGTCGCGGAGGATTTCCTGCTGCTGCCGTGCCCGAGTGACTTCCTTGGGCTCCAGCACTAGGTCCCTTACCAGGGAGTCCTCCGCTCGCGACGCAACTAGTGGCTCTTCCTGGCCGTCAACGTACACGAAGGTGCGCCTCCCCGGCCCGCGCTCCTCCTCAATGGGGATGATAGCGGTGACTCGGTCGGACCTAACGTACTTGCCATACCCCAACGCCACCAGTACCCCAGCCTGAATGCGCATGGCCATCTCCTTCCCGGACTACGTCCGCGTCTCTGGTAGAGCTTCGTGCCATGTATACCGCAAGGGAGGGAGTGCCGAATCGGCAAGGGCTGCCGGCCGCCGCTCGGAGTGGCGTGTGGCGACCGCTCGCTGGTGCCGTGCCACCACGGCCCCGCGGAGAGGGCCAACCGCGTTCGCCCCGAGTGCTGGGCCGTTCACCGGCCTGGCACACGTCGGTGCGTGACACGCTCGGACCGGACCGCGGGGCGGCTGTGCCGCGGCTAGGACTTCAGCCCGCCTAGCTGCGGGTCCATCTTCTCGGCGGCCCGAAGCATCTCGTCCCAGGTGACCTCGGTGCCCTTGTAGGCAGCCGTGCGACCCAGGATGGTGGTAAGGTTGCTTGCTACGCTGGCCGCGACCGTTGAGTTGTCGATGGGCCCCTGCGTGACGGCCTTGTGGAAGTCCCCGATGTTGCGGACGGCGCCTTCCGTGTAGAGGTTGGTCATCGTGCCGCCGTTGAAGGGGTCGTCGCCTATCAGGACCACCTTGCCGAAGTAGTGCGTGTCGGCGGTCCCGTTGTCTCCGTAGACCCGGCACTGGATGTCATCGAAGCCGCCGCCCACCTGCTTGGAGTTGAAGCTGGTGAAGACGCCCTTGGGGAACTGGTAGATGACCGCGAAGTGGTCCCAGCAGTCCCCAATGAAGTCACGGGTCCGGCCCCCGGTCCCGTAGGCCTTCTCCGGATGCCCGTTCAGCATCCAGCAGGCCACGTCGATGGCGTGGATGTTCTGTTCGGTGATGATGTCGCCCGAGATGCGCTTGTCAATCCCCCAGGCCCGCAGCCGCGTCTCTGGGTCGGTGGGACTCTTGCGGAGGAGTTGGTCGAGGCTCGTGAAGGTGGGCCCGCAGGCGTAGCTGGCGTCGCAGGAGACGATCTTCCCGATGCCGCCATCGTGCACGCGCTTGGCGACCTCTCGGTAGGAGTCGTTGGCGCGTGTTTGGAAGTCGACCAGGAAGCAGAGCTTCTTGTCCGTGGCTGCCTTGCCTGTCGCCTCGATGGTCTGGCAGCCGGGCACATCCACGGCGACCGGCTTGGCGAGGTAGACGTGCTTGCCCGCCGCGATCCCCGCCGCGGCCTGCTCCGGGTGGAAGTAGGGAGGACTCTCGATGACCACCGCGTCCAGCTTCTGCTCCAGCAGGCGTCTGTAGCCCGAGAGCGTGGTGTAGCGGCGGTTGGCTGGGATGGCGAACTCCTGGCCG
>DASXUI010000018.1:0-7474 GCA_036504955.1 Armatimonadota bacterium | reverse complement strand
GCCTGAGGCTCTGCAGGTTCTGCTTGGCCCGCACCTCCTCGGTCACGTCAAGTATCACGGCCATGCAACCGCCGCGGCGGCCGCCAACGCCTGGCAGGGGTGAGGCGGAGAGGCTGACGACGAGGGGCAGGCCGTCCTTGCGGTAGTGGTGGGCCTCCTCGCCCCGCAGTTCCTCCCCCTGGAGGGCACGGGTCAGGAGCCGTGGGAGTGCCTGCGGCTTGCCCTGGAGGCCGAAGGGATCGGCTCCGGCCATCACCTCTTCCTCGGTCCAGCCGAACAGGCGTGCAGCGGATCGGGTCCAGGTGCTGATTCGGCCCTCCGAATCGAGGGTGATGATGGCCGCCGGAGAGGCGTTGAGCAGGGACCGGAGGGTCTCCGCGGCCGCGGAGTGGTTCAGGGCCAGCTCTCTCTGGCGCCGCGCCTCCTGCCGCGCCAGCACGCCGGACTCATCGCCAACGACTACCAGCCTGCTCAGCACGCCGATCCGAAGGCAAAGGTCCACAACCGTCACTCGTACGGGGCTTGGCTCTCCTGTGGGAAGGATAAGGTCGCCCCGGTACACACCCGGTGCCAGGGCTCCCGCGTCAGCCTCAGGGACTCCGGCCAGGCTCAGGGCCATCGATTCGCGGAGCGGTCGGTATTCCAAGGAGCCTTCTTGGCGGCATAGCAGTTGGCGCAGAGCCGGGTTGGTGTAGAGGACCCAGCCCTCATGGCTAAGGACGGCAAGCCCATCGCCGAGGGACTCCATAGCCTCGGGCAGGAGATCGCAGGTGTTCGTCACTTCAAGACCCGCCAGGAAGGGGGCGAAGCCCTGGGCCTCCTGGCCAAAGCAGGCCGCATCGCCTGTGTCTATGGGTCGACGGCTGATTCGGCGGTCGGCCGCCAACACCCCAAGAACCTCCGCGCCATCAGAGATGGGGACCACCAGGGTCCCGTAGTCGACGGGGGGAAGGCCATAGGCGGTGTATTCCGTGCTCTGGTTCAGCAGACTGAAGGGCCTGAACCCCACGGCCACGTCCTGCAGGAAGCCATCGCCCTTCTCGGCGCACCCGTAGAGGTACTTGGTGAGGCTCTCGGGGGCTCCGCCGTCGTCCAGGCCCAACACCCCCTGGACCAGCCTGTGCGCGGGGCTGTAGAGGAAGAGCCCCGCCCGGTCTGCGTCCGTGGCAGCGCAGTAGGCAAGGAGAGCTTCGCTCAGTCCGGGGATGCTCAGAGGGTCCAGTAGATGCAGCTTCAAGGTTGCTCCCAGTGGGCCACACGCTAAGGGCCGCCAGGGCGTGGGCTTTGGCCAAGGGCGGCGGGGTGAGGGTGGCCTGGCACAGGCTGTCCAAGAAGGGTATCGACCAGGGGGCCGGGGCTCTTGAGAAGTAGGCAGATGCCTGGTAGTGGCACGGGCCAGCACCAGGGGCACCGTGGCGCAGGCTTCGGGCCGCGGGGAGAACCGGGTCAGTCCCTGGAGGGCGCGAGCGCATGTGCTCGGACCGGTGCCCCAGCCTGTGTTGCTCATAGGAGCGAGTGGAGGCCCGAACCACCCACGACGCGCAACCGCCTCGTGGGCGACATGGGTTGCGAGCCGCTCGCTCCCGACCCTTTGCGGTGGAGCGTGGGGCTGGAGGCGTGAAGTGGGGCGGATCGAGGGCGCCAGAAGGGAAGAGGGTCGGGAGCGTGTGCTCTCCCGGCCCTCTGCAAACTAGTGCAGGAACACAGCATCCCTGTGGAGAGGACCGGGCGTGCCGGGCCGGTGAACGACTGTCTTGTACCCACATCTCGGCGCTGGCAGGCAGGCGAGTTGGCGCTGCTGCCCTGATCTTGAGCTTGACGGCGGCTGGTGTCTGCTGTCCCCATAAAGGCCCAGACAGTACGAAGACAGCGGCATATCTGGTATCCCAGCTCCACAGATACCGCCACCTGTCGACTGGACGAAGATGTGGGTACAAGACAGCCGGTGAACGACCCGGCACAGGGGCCTTCGGCCAAGCCAGCTGCCACAAGGTGCCGAGGGCCGAGGTCCACTCAGGAGCGGGTGTGCCGGGCCGATGAACGACCCGGCACGGGGGCCTTCGGCCAAGCCAGGTGGCACAGGGTGCAGAGGACCAAGATCCACTCAGGAGTGGGGGGCTTCCATGGGCTCCCTCCCGGCTTGGCCGCGGGCCCTCCTGCCGGGTCGTTCACCGGCTGTCTTATACCCACATCTCGGCGCTGGCAGGCGGGCAAGTCGGCGCTGCTGCCCTGATCCTGAGCTTGACGGCGGCTGGTGTCTGCTGTTCCTAAGAAGGCCCAGACAGTACGAAGACAGCGGCATATCTGGTATCCCATCTCCGCAGATACCGCCACCTGTCGACTGGACGAGGATGTGGGTACAAGACAGTCGTTCACCGGCCCGGCACACCCTCGGTCCTCTCCACAGGGATGCTGTGGGATGACACTAGCCGAGTCTTTGGCACTTGCCCACAGCGGACGAGGAGGCTGTCCAGCCGGAGAGTCACGGCTGGGGGCACTCCTGAGCTACTGGCCGCCGGGCTTAGGGGCTCCAGGCTGCGCGGGGGCCGGCGGCCCGTGGGGGATCATGCCCCTCTGCAGGGCGAGCTTCATCGCGAACTCGCTGGCCCTGCCAACGAAGCCCATGAGCTTGTCGACATCGATTCTACCCCGAAGGGCACCGGCCACAACTCGCGTCCTGGTTCCTTCCTTGGCGACAACGTAGCCAAACAGCGAGAGGCCCGGTCCGCCGTAGACCTGAACGGTAACGCTTGGGTCCGGCTTCACGCTGATGATCCGACGCAGTTTGGCGGCATCCGCGTAGTTGCCGTAGAGCTTCAGCGCCTCAGGTACCACTCCGGTTGGTTCCCCCGCTATGGAGTAGGTCACGAAGTCGATGCCCTCGAGGCCCTCCAACGCGTCCGACAGGTCCTTGGGGTTGAGCTGCTCCAGCATGGTCTGGATCCCAGCCGGGGCTCCAGCGGGCACCTTGATATTCGTGGCGGTGGTGATCAGCTTCTTGAACAAGGGCAGCAGGTCCTGATTGGTGAGGCTCACCTCGGCGTCCACGGACCCAGCGCCAACGATAGGTATGGCTGGCGCGACTGGAGCCGCCTGCTGGGCCAAGGCGGGCACAGCCGTGAGAGACAGAAGAACCAGGCCCGTCGCAACTCCGTATATTCGTCTCATAAGGTCTCCTTCCACTCGTGCGGCGCATCACGACGCCTGTCGCGGATTGTGCAGGCTGGGCGCCAGGTTCCGACGATGTGACCTCGTACTGGTGCGACGGGTTGCTGATGCACGGCACCAAAGAAGAAGGGCCGGGCCTGGGAGTTGCTCCCAGGCCCGGCCCTTGCCATACCGTGACTCGATCCGGATGCCCCGCCGGACGGTCAGCCGCCGATAGTGATGCTCCGCATCGTGGAGCCAGAACCGAAGCTGTTGCTGTTCCCGAAGCTGTTGCTGTTGCTGTTTCGGTTACTGCTGTTGCTGTTGCGGTTCGTGCTGCCATAGCTGCTGTTGCGGTTGCTGCTGCCGTAGCTGCTCGTGCCGTAGCTTCCCGTGCGCCGTCCAAAGGTGGAGGTCAGCAGGTCCGCGATCTCAGGGGCCGACGCGTTGCTGATGCTGTAGACCAGGGTGCTGCTTCGAGGCTGCTGGGGGACATCCAGCTTCTTCACGACATCATCCACGGCCCTTAGCTGCTTGGCGGTAGCGGTGACGACCAGGGTGTTCGTCTCCGCGTGAGACGAGACAAGACCGGTGGTACCGTAGCTCCCGCTGTTGCCCTGGTTTCGGAATCCGCCCCGGAAGCCTCCCATCCCCGCGAAGCCAGCCATGCTGTTCTGGTTGGTAGAGGTCTGCTGGGTGGAGTTCAGCACGCTCGTGACTACCTGTACCATCTGGTCGGCCGCCACGTACCTAAGCTTGTAGACCTTCGGCTCGCGAGTGGGCCGAGCCTCAACGTCAAGCTCCTTCAGTATGGCCTTGATCTGGGTGATCTGTGGATCAGTGGCGATCACCACAAGGCTGTTGGTGGACTCGTCCGCCGTGATCTTGGGATCCGGAATGACGCTGGTGCCCCCGCCGCGCCTCATCCAGGGCGGGCCTCCTCCCTGGCCGCCGCTGCTGGAGGTCAGGACGGTGGTGATGGTGGGGGCGATCTGCGTCGCGTCCACGTACTGCACCTTGAGGATAGTGGGAGGCTTGCTGGAGGTCCCGGGAGTGTCCAGGTCCTCAATCAGGGCCTCGATCTGCTGCAACTGGGCATCGGCCGCCACCACGATGAGGGAGTTAGTCTGGTCGTCCGAGGCAACCTTCACGTCCGTGGTTCTTCCCGCTGCCATCTGGAACCGGCCGCCCCTCCCCCCCTGGACCTGGGGCTGATTGGTGGTGGGGGACGCCGGGTACAGCGAGGTGATGATGGTTGCCAGTGCGGCCGCGTTGGCGTACTTCAGGCGGTACACCTTCGGGTCCAGCGTGGTCCCGCTTCCCTGACCGAAGCCGCCAGCCATGGCGGTGGGGTCCATCCCATTGGGAGCGCCGCCACCAGGACCTCGGTTGCCAGATGGCCCACCGGACCCCTTGACCCGCACCTGCATGAAGCCGGACTGCCGGTCAAGGGAGAAGCCCTTGGAGTCCAGCCATGCGTTCAGCATGGTCAGTCCCTGCTCCAGTGTGATGGGAACCGGAGCAATCAGCGTGATGGTGCCCGTTAGGCTGGAGTCCCTGATGATGCTCTGGCCCGCCCAAACACTGAAGAAGTTGAGGACGTTGTCGATCGACACGCCCTGGAAGTTCATGGGAAGCTTGGCCTTGTTACCGACGGCACCAACGGCCCCGAGGCCCACCATGGAGGGCGCCACGGCCTTGGCCAGCTTGGACGCCTTCGCGGCGTTTTGGGCTGAGACCTTGGCGGCAGCGGCAGTGGCAGCTTTGGACGCGGCGGTCTTGGGGGCAGCGGCCGTGCTGGTTGCCGCTGTCCGGTTGCGGCTCCGCCTGTTGCTCCTCTGTCTCGCGGCCGGCGCGGGTACGGCCAGCTTCACCGTGGTGGAGGATGCCTTAGTGGTGTCGGCCGGGGGGACCGTGACCGGGACGACCACCGTCTCGGCGGGGGGCTTCGGAATGTCGGCGGGCGCCTTCTGGGCGTCAGCGGGAGGAGCCCCCTTCGCCGGGGGCGCGTCGGGGGAGGCAGGCGGGTCCGCCTGAGCCATCAGCGGCGCGGACAGCAGGAACGACAGCCCAAGGCAGGCCAGGGTGGCACTGCCTACGAGGCGGCCTTTGAGGGCTCGACGCCAGCAGGCCTTCTGCCGCTCATCTCGGAGCCCGAAATCATCGTGCGTCATCGCCACTACTCCCGGCGCCTACGCGCCTCAATCGTACTCGCGGACTCAACCAAAGAAGGGCGGTTGCCGCCACCCGCGGCCCAGAGGCCAGGACGGTTAGCCGCCAGGCCTGAACATCATTGGGCCGCCGAAGCCGCCGGGTCCTCCAAAGTTGCCTCGGCCGCCGAAGTTCCCCCGACCGCCGAAGTTGCCGCCTCCGCCGAAGGCCTGCCTGAGCTGGTTCTGCTGCTCGGGCGTGAGCTGTTGCCTGAAATCCTGCAGGGCCTGCATCCGCTCCTGCGGGGTCATGGCGTTGAGCTTCTGCATCACGGCCGAGGCATCGAAAACAGCCGGGGTCGGGCCAGTATCAGCAGAGGCGATCTGAGCGTTGGGGTCGCTCTTCTGCTGGGCCTTGGTCTTCGGCTCCGTACCGGTGGTCTTGGGCAGGACGACGGTACCCTTGCTGGTTAGGAAGGAGACCATCGAGTCCGTGACCTTGACCACCCTGGCCGCGCCATAGCTATCGCCGGCGCGCACATAGGAGCCCTCACCCGTTTTTGGATCCTGGATCAGGGCCACCGCGGTTCCATTCACGGTGATGGTGCCGACATACTCGGGACCGGTCTTGGCTTTTGCGCCCTTCCCGGTAGCCTGCTGGCTCGCATCAGCCCCTGCTGGGGGCAGAGCCGCGGGAAGGAGAACCTCAGCGCCCAGGGATCCACCGAACTTGCCCCCGGGCTTCTCCGCGGTGGAGACCAGAGGCCTGAAAACGTTCCGTTTGGCGAGCATCGCGAACTGCGTGCTCTGCGTCGAAGGAACGCGGGCTGGCGAGGCCACGGCTCGCTTGGGGGCGGGTTTCGACCGTCGTGCGGAATCGGGCGAGGAGGAGGAGGTCACCGGGCCCATGAGCATGGTCACGGCCAGCACTACGACGCCGCCAAGGCCTACCAGGGCCAGAAGCTTCGGATTGCTCTTGGGGTCCGTCTTCAGTTCCTTCGCCTTTGCCTTCATAGCCCACCTCTCACTGCCCATTACCACTGAAAAGAGGCGAGGGGATCGGGTTCGCTCTTGCCCGGGGCGCCAAGGGCGCAGGGGATGAGGCCAGGGATCTCAATATGGCCAGGGGAGCGAGGCCCCTCGTACGCACGACTCTACCACCTATACCACAGACGTAAGACAGAGGCTCAAGTGACATGCAAAGATGCCCAGGCGGGCGATCAGCGCTCTTAGGTTAGGCAGGCGACTGTACTTTCAACCGTATCGGGCATCGCGTCAGAAGTGCCGCCAATATCGCCACACCTCCGACGCGGTGTCCAACGATAACAACCTAACCTGTGGGGCCTCCGCCGCCCCGGTCATCGCGCCAGAGCGCGACCCTTCCGGGTACACCGTACGGGAGCCAGGTTCGGCTAGCAGACGGTGCGAACAGGGCGGCGGGGCCCTTTACAGGGAAGCTAGACGCCGCCTCCGCCGGTGTTCTGGTTCCGATTGCGGGCACGGGTTCCGGTACCAGCCGCGCCGGTCCTCAACTGCTGTCCAAGCAGCACGGACTCGGCCTGGTACACGCCGCCCTTGGGTGCCTTCACGGTAGCCGAGACGGTCTCGCCCTTCTTGATGTCTGAGGCGGCGATCTTCTCGTTCTTGACGATCCGGGTCTGGCCGGACAGGGTGAACTCACGCTCTCCCTGGTCAGTCTTTATGGTGAGAGGCGAGAGCTTGGTGATCTCGCCGGTCACCAGGTTGCCGCCCATGCGGCCGCCGGGTCCACCAGGACCAGCACCACCAGGTCCACCAGGTCCAGCGCCACCAGGCGCGCCGCCGCCGGGACGAGCACCGAAGCCACCGAACATGCCGCGGCCCATGCCGCCGACGTTGGGAAGGGGATCACCCAGCGTGATCATCGAGGCGATGGCGGTGCTATCGGAGCCCTGGGTCTGCCGGGCGCGAACGGACACCTTGTCGCCAACCTTGAGGTCACTCTCCTGAAGAGTGGACTGGCGGTACACAGGCACTGTAGCAGGAACAGCGACCTTGGCCGAGGTGCCACCGGAAGCTGGGGTAATCTCCAGCACGCCGTCAGCGAAGGCGGCCACGGTGCCGACACGAGCGGGAGGATCGATCCCGGTCATGATCATTGTGGCCTGGACCTCGCCGGTGTCAGAGCGCTGGCCCAT
>DASXUI010000017.1:0-8551 GCA_036504955.1 Armatimonadota bacterium | reverse complement strand
CCCCCTCACCCCCTCACCCTCTCATCTGCGGGGAGGAGCTAGAGCATGGCAGGTGACACGGAACTGAGGGCAGAGTCGGCGGGTCTGGAGGCCGTTGAGGCGGTGGATCCGGAGGTTGCCGAGGCGATCCACCGTGAGGAGAGGCGCCAGCGGGGCAACCTCGAGCTGATCGCGTCGGAGAACTACGTCAGCCGGGCGGTACTCGCCGCGGCCGGCTGCGTGCTGACCAACAAGTATGCCGAGGGATACCCGAGCAAGCGCTACTACGGCGGCTGCGAGTACGTGGACATCGCGGAGACGCTGGCCATCGATCGCGCCAAGCAGCTCTTCGGCGCTGAGCACGCCAACGTTCAGCCGCACTCCGGCACCCAGGCCAACATGGCCGTCTACTTCACCGTCTGCAAGCCGGGAGACACCATCCTCGGCATGGACCTCTCCGCCGGAGGCCACCTGACCCACGGAGCACCCCTCAATTTCTCGGGCCAGTTCTACAACGTGGTCGCCTACGGCGTCGACCGCGGGACCATGCGGATCGACTACGAGGAGCTGACTCGCCTGGCCGAGGAGCACAAGCCGAAGCTGATCGTGGCCGGCGCCAGCGCCTACCCCCGGGAGATCGACTTCGCGCGCTTCCGCCAGGTGGCGGACAGCGTGGGGGCGGTGCTGATGGTCGACATGGCACACATCGCCGGGCTTGTCGCGGGCGGCGCGCATCCTTCCCCCGTGCCCCACGCCCACTTCGTTACCACGACTACCCACAAAACCCTTCGCGGCCCACGCTCCGGACTGGTGTTGTGCCAGGAGGAGTACGCGGCGGCCCTGGACAAGATGGTGCTTCCCGGCATTCAGGGCGGCCCGCTGATGCACATCATCGCCGCCAAGGCTGTCTGCCTCAAGGAGGCGCTGGACCCCTCCTTCCGCGACTACGCTAACCAGATCGTCCTCAATGCCAGGGCGCTGGCCAAGGGGCTGTTGGATCGGGGCAACAAGCTGGTCTCCGGCGGTACGGACAACCATCTGATGCTGCTGGACCTCAGTGGAACCGAGACCACCGGCCGCGAGGCACAGAAGACCCTGGACCGCGCCGGCATCACCACGAACAAGAACGGCATCCCCTTCGACACCCGCAAGCCCTGGTACACAAGCGGCGTACGGCTCGGCACCCCCGCCGTGACGACCCGTGGGATGAAGGAAGCCGAGATGGACCGTATCGCGGAGCTCATCGTCCGCGCCCTGGCCAACGGTGAGGATAAGGCCGCGCTGTCCGATATTAAGAAGGAGGTCCGAGACCTCTGCGGGCGCTACCCGCTGAACGCCTGGCAGTAGCGCTCCACTGGCCCGCCCCTATGTCACACGTGTCTCGTGAGTGGGGCGGGTCAAGCGGCGTGAACGTGACGCAGGCACCCACCCCACGTTGGATCCAATGAGGATGGGGCCCCGGTGCCTGCGTGTCACCGCAGACGCGCCTTCTCGCTATTGGGCCTCGGGTAGACTCAATGAACTCGGCTACTCAATGCTTCGCAGCCTTCGGCATCGCCATGCTCGGTGCCTATCTCCTCACCCCAGCGGTCCAGACCTTCGCCTGCCACTTCGGCGCGGTCCGAGAGCCTCGGAACCGCGATATGCACACCCGGGTGATGCCCCTCTGGGGCGGCCTCGCTATCTGGGCCCCCAGCGTCCTCACCATCGTGGGCTTCCTCGGTCTGCGCATGGATCGACCGGTGCTGGGCATGCTGCTGGGCGCCACGGTCATCGCGCTCTTCGGTCTGCTGGATGACCGCATCGACCTCCCCCCCGTCGCCCAGATAGCCGCCATCGTGGCGGCCGGCGGAATGGCCATCTGCTTTGGGCTCGGCGTGCGGTTCATCAGCCAACCCTTTGGTTCGGGAGTGATCGACGTTCGACCCTACTCCATCCCTCTGACCCTGCTCTGGATAGTGGTCGTTACCAAAGCCGTGGACTTCCTGGACGGGCTCGATGGCCTCACGGCCGGCATCAGCGCCATCGCGGCCGCCACGCTGGCACTGATGGCCCTGGGCCGGCGCCAGCCCGAGCTTGCTCTGGTGGCCGCCTCCGTTGCGGGAGCCTGCACCGGCTTCCTCCGCCACAACTTCAACCCCGCGCGCATCTTCATGGGGACCGTCGGGTCTCAGTTCCTCGGCTTCATGCTAGCCTGCATCGCCCTCATCGGCCTCTTCAAGACCGCCGCCGCGGTCTCCATCTCCCTTCCCCTGCTGGTGCTGGGCGTGCCCATCTTTGACTCCGTCTACGTCACCACGAAGCGGGCGGTGCGCGGCCAGCCCATCTACCGTGCCGACAAGGGCCACGTTCACCACGTGCTGGTGAAGCACGGGCTGTCGCAGCGCCAGGCCGTGATCGTGCTCTACGCGGCCGCCATCTGCTGCAGCCTGGTAGCTCTCTGGGTCTACACTGGGGTCACCCACACCCCCCTTTGGTAGGCGCACCCGTCTCCGCACACCCAGAGCGCTGCCCAGCAAAGGGAATGCCCCCTCAGCTCGCCAAAGGGGCTTCGTGAGGCGGGCGCCCGCCCACCACCGGGCCCAGTAGGGCGTCGGCGGACACCCCCAGCCCGCTGAAGCCCATCAAGGCTCCCGGCGGTCGTCCGCAAACCCTGGCGCCTACGAGGGGAACCCCCGGATCCTGTCGCCCGTCGTAACCAAGGGAGAGCCTTGGCGAGTGCCTGATGGAAGGCCGCTCCGTCTGGGTATCCTGAGCACGAGAGAGAGCGGCTCCAAGGTCGAAGCCGCCCAAGGTGAAGCCAGATTGTACACATCCCTGAAGAAGGTACGAGCAAGCAACGGTGAGGAGGGGCTGATCTCCTGTGTCCTGGGGCCCGACGGCGCATACAGGGACAGGGTGCTGCCGCTGCTCGGGCACAAGGGTAAGCTCTGGCAGTGGCACATCGAGGAGGCTCTTGACAGGAAGCTGGAGGACCTTCAGACCCGCTTCTACCTCATCGAGATCGACGGGCAGCCCGCTACGAACGTCTGCACCTTCGAGCGCGGCCCCGTGGGCATCTTGGGACACGTCTACACGCGCCCGGAGCATCGCCAGAAGGGCCTCGCGCGAGCGCTGCTCACCACGGTACTGGAGGACTTCCTCTCCCGTGGCGGCGACCTGCTGACACTGGGGACCGACTACGGGTCCCATGCCTACCGCCTCTACGATAGCCTGGGCTTCAGGGAGATCCTGGTGGACTCCGGTATCATGCAGTACACAAGGGATTCCGCCGCCGAGGACCGCTACTGGTCGCCACGGTCTCTCACCCCCGCTCGCGCGACCTGGGGAGACTGGCCGGGGGTGAGCCTTCTCATGCAGCAGCCCGGTCCCGTGATGCGCAGCGTCGCCTTCGAGGTGGCCGGCCGCGAGGACTTCGAGGCCGGGTACCTGAAGGTTCAGTCCTCGATGCTGAAGGAGCTGGAGGCCAGCAGCAGCGTGCTCCGCGGAGGCAACGGCTCCGTGCTGGGCTTCGCCACGCTCACACGCGACTATCGGTGGCACGGCTCGGTCTGGCTCCTGGACCACTTCCTGCACCGAACCGTTGGGCGCCCCCAGGCCAGAGCCCTGCTGGACGCTCTGGTGTGGCCCAAGGGCAAGGTTCAGGCCTACGTTGAGGCCGGCCACCCCTCGCTGCCGATGCTCCAAGACCGAGGGTTCGTCCGCGAAGGGCTGCTGAAGTCCCAGTTCGACTATGAGGGACACCCCGTGGACGTTGAGGTTCTGTCGCGGCAGGCGCCCGAGTGATGGTATGGCGACGCCCCCCGGCCGGGTCGCTGTTCCTCGTGCTGGCCCTGCTCTGTCTCTGCCAAGCCTGCCGCGCCCAGGCCCCAGAGCCCTCTGAGTCACGCGCGCAGGAGTTGTTCAAGGCCTCCGGGCGACGGCTGAAAGACGGGCGCCTCATCCTCCGATCCATCGGACAGTTGGAGGAGGCGTCGAAGCTGACGCCAACTGACCCCAAGATCCTGGAGGCCTTGGCCTGTGGCTATGTGGCTAGGGCCCTGGAGATCGTCTGGATGACGACGCCCGAGGGCCTCACGTTGGCCCGGGCGCGCGAGAACCGGGAGATCGCCCGCAGCAAGAAGCCCACAGCCACCTTCACCGCTCCGCTGATGGGCAAAGCCGTGGCGGCGCTGGAGAAGGCACTGAAGCTCCCGGGAGCCACCAGTGAAATCAGTCACACCCTCGGCTGGGTCTGGCTTGTCGACGTGCGGCAGGGGCTGACTGAGAAGCGCGCCGACTCCATGAAGAGGGCGGGCGAGGCCTTCCAAGCCCTGGTGAAGGCGGCCCCCAACAACGCTCGCTACCATCAGAGCTACGGCGACTTCCTTCGGTCCGCCTCCAACTACGGCGGCCCGGCGGCGGCGGACCTGAAGCTGCCAAGCGCCGATGAGGAGTACGCGGCGGCCCTCCGCCTTGACCCCAACAACGAGGGCCTCAACTTCGTGCTCTACACGTACGCCCTCAGGGAGTCTCCTCCCGACCTCGACCGGGCACGAGACTACCTGCTGGCGGCTCAGAAGGCAGATCCCAGCAACGGACTCTACAGCTACCTACTGGCCGGCATCGCCCTCGACCAAGCCGAAGGTGACGCCCCCCGTCGCCTGGAGCTGGAGCAGGAGGCCCTCCAGCGCATTGCCGAGGGCAACTCGGCATCGGTCACCAACCTTGTAGTCTACTCCGCCTCCGCTCCCGCCTATCTGGCGACCTTGCTCCGCACCATGGTCATGGGCCAGCCCACGGACATGGAGCTCCCCCTGCTGAACCGCCTCAGCGCCATCGGGCGGAAGGCCACCCAGGTAGCCAAGCGATGGGAGACCGACCAACCTCCTCAGGCGCTGGCCGCCTACACCACCTTGGTGGCGATGGGAGAGCGACTAGCGGACGCAGCCCTCTCCGGCTTCAGCGGAATCATGCGACTGACTCAGGTCGCCGGAGCGCTGGAGCTGGAGAAGACCTGCCTTACGCCCCTGGCCGCCTGGGCCGCCACCCACGGAACCCCCCAGCAGATCCTGATGGTGCGCCAGAAGCAACAGGAGCTGGACGGCCTCAACAAGTGGCTTGAGGACGCGATCCTGAACGCCCTCCCCGAGGAGTTCGGCCTGGACGAGCTGACCGGGGACACCGCCAAGTAAGCGGTCGCCCTGCCGACTAGGCTCTACTTCCCGACATCAATACCCATCCTCAGGGTCTGCCTCCTCGGCCGGTAGCCCGGTGGCCCGGGCGATCCGCCCTTGCCCCCACGTGGCCTCTACGTCGTTCATCCTTCATCCCCGGTGGCAGGTGCCTGAGTCCGCGCGAGCCGCGCTCCTGGGGCGATAGGCCCTGCCCTCGTCTTGCAGGAGATCTGGGCGTCACGGGAAACCAAGAAGTATATGGCACTGAGACGCGGTAGAAGCAGAGATGGTGACCACCGGAGCGGTCGTGGTTCTTCCGGCCGACCCCGGTTTGGGCGTAGGTCGGGACGAGATCGGTTCCAATCCCGCTGGAGTCCAGCAGTTCGGTACCCCTTGGTGATCGTCCGAGACGGCCGAGGGGACCGCCACGTCTTCGAGGACGTTTCCGAGGACGAGTTCGATTCGCTGCTGGATGTAGTGTGGAGCTTCAGCAACACGGAGACCGAGGTACTGTTCCGTGGCCTGACCCTTCCGGTCCTAGAGGATTCACAGATCATCGCCATCAACTCCCGAGGAGAGCTGGTCGACCAGCACACCTCGGTAGCGGAGTACTCCTGCGGCTCCAAGATCCGGGCCGAGGACCTCTCTGAGGTCCTGAGCTTCATGCAGGACTCCGGCTTGCGCGAGAGCCTAGCCGAAGAGGGCGAGCGACAAGCCGTTGAGGCCTTAGAATCGCGCGAGGAAGACACCGATGAAGAGGAGGCTCCAGCAGTAGAGGAGCCGCCGGTCGGGCGCGACCTGGGCCGCGGCCGGAGAGGCCGCCAAAGCCGTGACCGGGAGCATCGCCCGGAAACCGAGGGGGCCGACAGGCCACCAGCGGCGCCCGCAGATGAAGTGGCACCCGAGACGGAGCCGGTGGTTGAGGCCGAAGCCGCTTCCGCCGGCACCGAGGGCGCGGACGCCGGGGCCCCCGGCGAAGGCCGAACCTCGCGCCGCCGTCGAGGCGGACGCCGCTCTCGCCGCCGCTCCCGCGGAGGCCAGGGCGAGCCCGTCGCCGAGGGTGAAGCTGCCGCCGAGGGCGAGGCCGAGGCCATCCTCTCCGAAGGCGCGGAGCTGCTAGGCGCCACCGTTCAGGAACCGTTCGAGGCGCAACCGGAGCCGACCCCCGAACAGCCAGCCGCCGAGGAGGGGACTCCGGGTCAGCGCTCTTCGAGGCGTAGACGACGGCGCGGCAGCCGGGAGACCGCTCCCGCCGAGGCCACGGAGGTTGTGGGTAGCGCCACTGACGGAGCTTCCGACCTGGAGGCGCAACCCGCGCCCGAGACGGAGTCCTTGCTGCCTGCCACCATCATGGAGCCGGTGGCCGAGGCCCTCCCAGAGGCTGAGAAGCCCTCTGGCCGAAGAGCCAGAGGAAGCCGCTCACGCCGCGCGGCCGTACCGGATACCACCGAAGCTGCCGAGGTAGCCCTCGCGGGACCGACCGCGCCTGAGGAGGCGGAGTCACCCGTGGCCGTGGTGAGCCCACCCGTGGAGGTACCGGCTGCCCAAACAGCGACCGTCACTGAGGCGGCCCCCGAGGCGGCACCAGCCAAGCCCAAGAGGGCCCGCAAGCCCAAGGCTGCTGCCGAGGGTAGCGTGGTTACCGCGGACCCTTCGGTTCTGGAAGCCGCACCCGTGGAGGAAGCACCCAAGCCGAAGCGCGCGCCACGTGCCAGAGCCGCCAAGGCGAAGCCGGAGGCGACTGAGGCCGCGGCCGAGGTGGAGGCGGTCACTACTGCCCTTCCTGAGACGGCGCTGGCTAAGGCTGAAGCACCCCCCAAGCCCGCGCGGCGTCCCAGGGCGCGAAAGGCGCCCGCAGAAGTCGCGGCGGAGCCCGAAGTCGCCGAGGCGGCCCCCGAGCCGGCCGCTCCCAAGCGCCGAGCCCGGCGTCCCAAGGCCCAGGCAGAGGAGCCCGCTCCCGAGTCGCCTGCGGAGCCCGCCAGTGAGACCTAGTTAGGGCACCTATCCCCGCCACGGCTGGGCGCGGACCCTTCGCGCCCTCACCACAACGGGGAACATAGCTAGAGGTAGCAACGAGGGAGCGCCACTTCGGCGCTCCCTCCGCGCGTTTGCCACGCAGGTACACCCCGCCAGACCCATCGGGCTTCCCCATGCCCCCTGGGCTGCTGTTCAGCGAAAGGATGGCCCAGAGTATGGATCCCAGACACCGGAAGCTCTCCGATCTCCTGGTTGGCTACAGCCTGGAGGTGTCGCCCGGCATGAAGGTCTACGTTGAGGCCTTCGACGTTCCGGACGAGTTCGTCTGCACGCTGGTGGACAGCATCGCCGACGCAGGCGCCCTCCCCATCGTCGCCACGCGCAACAACCGCGTGCTACGCTCCGTCTACATGCACGCCACCGATGAGCAGATGCGACTGATGGGCGAGGTGGAGCTGCACCGTATGAAGGCGATCGACGCCTACATCGGAGTGCGCGGGGCGGACAACGTCAGTGAGATGGCGGACGTACCCTCAGAGAAGATGAAGCTCTACCAGCACCACTACTGGCTGCCGGTCCACTCCCAGGTCCGCGTCACGCAGAAGCGCTGGGTCGTGCTGCGCTACCCCACCCCCAGTATGGCGCAGATGGCGAACATGAGCACGGAGAGCTTTGAGGAGTTCTACTACTCGGTATGCACGCTGGACTACTCCCGGATGAAGCAGGCGGTACAGCCGCTCCAGGAGCTGATGGCAAAGACAGACCGAGTTCGCTTGGTAGCGCCCGGTACGGACCTGACCTTCTCCATCAAGGGCATTCCCTCCGTGCCTTGCGTGGGCGGACGCAACATCCCGGATGGCGAGCTCTTCACCGCGCCGGTGAAGGACTCGGTGAACGGAACCCTCCGCTACAACGTGCCCACCGTCCACCACGGCGTAACCTACGAGAACGTCGCCTTCGAATTCGCCAAGGGGCGCATCGAGAAGGCCACCGCCTCCGGCAACGTGGCGCGGCTGAACGAGGTGCTGGACAGCGACGAGGGCGCGCGCTACGTGGGTGAGTTCTCCCTGGGCTTCAACCCCTTCGTGCTTCACCCGATGAAGGACACCCTGTTTGATGAGAAGATCGCCGGGTCCTTCCACTTCACCCCCGGCAACGCCTACGACGAAGCGGACAACGGCAACCGAAGCGAGGTCCACTGGGACCTGGTGCTGATCCAGCGCCCCGAGTACGGCGGCGGCGAAGTCTGGTTCGACGACCAGCTCATCCGCAAAGACGGCCTCTTCACCCTCCCCGACCTGCAAGGCCTCAACCCAGACAGCCTAGCGTCATCCTAGCGACGCTGAAGAACTGCTCTACCACAGAGGCACAGAGACACAGAGAAAGGCAGGGGACTGAGGGGACTCCGGGGGCTGAAGGGACGTGGGGGAGGGACCTCA
>DASXUI010000016.1:0-2565 GCA_036504955.1 Armatimonadota bacterium | reverse complement strand
GGGATGAAGGAGGCAGGCGAGGGCGTCGAGCGGTATTGCCAGTAGGCCCCAAGAAGGATGACGGCCAGGACTCCGCTCCCTAGTACAATCTGTCTACCGCTGATATCGGCAACCATCGGCCCTGCCCTTCGCCAGCCGATCGCTGATCTCCTTCAGTCACCCACATACCAATCCGATCAGGCAGGCGAGCAGGGCCGCAGGCCCCGACGGAGGGCTGTGTAGCCTCCGGGCCGATGACTAAGGAGGGGCACTGCCTTGCGGCGGGGGCTACTGGCGGTCGGTGCGGCGCTGTCGGAGGGTGTTGAGTACCACGGCGAGGAGGACTACGGAGCCGACGATGGTGCCCTCCCACTGCGTGGACTTCTCGCTGATCACGAAGGGCATGGCGGTGAGGAGTAGGTTGAGGAGGCAGTCGCCAAGCACCACCCCAAGGATTGTGCCCTGGCCGCCGCTCAGGCTGCATCCGCCAACCACTGCAGCTGCGATCGCGTTCAGCTCGTAGCCCATTCCCGTTCTTGCGTCGCCCTGGGTCTGGTACGCGAGGTAGAGGATGCCAGCGACACCGGCGAGCACGGAGGAGAGGCAGTAGGCAAGGGCCTTCGTCTTCAGCAGGCTAACGCCCGAGAGGCGGGTTGCCTCCTCGTTGCCGCCCACGGCGTAGAGGTTGCGGCCGGCGCTTGTTCCTCGCATCAGAAGCGCCATGGCGACGGCCAGTGCCACGAAGAGCGCGAAGGGGAGGCCGATGGCCACGCTGCCGCCTGCCGGGTGGGCGACTGAGAAGAGCTTGCCCTGCTCCAGGAAGAGGAAGCCCCTGGAGTCCAGCCCAGGTCCGTAGACTGGGATGGGCATGTTGTTGTTCATGAGCTGCACGACGCTTCGGAGGATGCTGAGAGTTCCGAGGGTTGCCACGAAGGGAGGGATACCCACCCAGCCGATCAGCAGCGCGTGCAGCACTCCCACCACAAGAGAGGCCGCCAGCCCAGCCCCCAGGGACGCCCCGAAGCCCCAGTGCGCATCGGCGAAGGAGGCGGCGCTCACCATCCCCGAGAAGGCAATCACCGAGCTTACGGAGAGGTCGATGCCTCCGGTGATGATGACGATGGCCTCGCCAAGCGCGAAGATGCCAAGGAAGGCGATCTGTCTCAGGAGGTTCTGGAGGTTGTCGGGCCCATAGAAGCTGCCGCGGCTGGGGTGGAAGGCCATGCCCACCAGGATGACCAGGACCGCCAGTAGAATCCCCGTCTCGCGCTGCCTAAGTGTCTCCCTGAGCTTGCCCATGGTCCTCCCCGGAGGGACTGAGGGGGTGTAAGGGCCTCAGAGCCGGGCCTATGCTCTTCAGGTCACACTAGGCTGAGGCTCTCAAACCCCCTCACCCATCCACCCCTCAGACCTATCCGCCCCCTCACACGAGCGATCGTCGCCTACGAGGACTTCACTCCCAGCGCCTTCAAGCGGGCACAGAAGTCTTTGACGGTGGCGGGGGTGACTACCTCAACGCCGGTGTCGATGATGCCGTCCGAGGGAACCTTCAGAGCCTGCCGGGCCTTGGCCTCGCCGTCGCGGATGAGGGCGGCCAGCAGCTTCACCGACTGATAGCCGAACTCGTAGGGCTTCTGAACCACCGTGGCGTCGATGTAGCCCGCCTCCAGCTCCTGGAGCGTCTTAGGCTCGGCGTCGAAGACCACGATCTTGTAGCGATCACGCGCCTTCACCGTGGAGACGGCCTCCGCGATGGCGGGGCCGTTGTAGGAGTAGACGCCCAGGAGGCCTGTCACCTTCGCGCCGCGGGACTGGATCACGTTCTCGACGTTGCGGCGCGCCTGGACTGGGTCCTTCTGGTCGTCCATCACGTCGGTAACGGTGATGTTGCGGCCCTTCACCGCGTCCTTGAACCCGTCGATGCGCTCCCGCGCGTTCTGGGCGCTCTGGTTGCCGACGAAGGCCACGAAGGTGCCCCCGCCGGGCATCAACTTCATGGCCGCTCTGCCGGCCTCCTGGCCGGCCTTGAAGTTGTTGGTCCCGATGTAGGCGATCCGTTTGGACCCCGGTGTATCGGAGTCGAGGGTGATGACCTTGATGCCTCGCGAGACCAGGCGGTCGATCACAGGCACCATCGGCGCGGCCTCGATGCTAGAGATGCCGATGCCGTCGTAGCCCTGGCTTGCGTACTTCTCGACCAAGCTCTTCTGGTCGGCCACGGTGGCGTTCATCGGTCCATCCCAGGAGGCGTCCGCGCCTACCTCCTGCGCCGCCTTCCTGAGTCCCACTTCCATGGGGTCCCAGAAGGGCGAGTGACCGTTGGTGATCAGCATGATCCGCGGCTTCTGCTTGGCGCCGCCACCGGCGGGCAGCTCACTCGTGGGTCCACTGGCTCCCTTCGGCGAGCATGAGGCCAGAGCGATCGCGACAACCATGAATCCGATAGGGGCTAGGATGAGCCTGGGCGTGTGACGATGCATGTGGCAGCTCTCCGAGGAGTGTGGGGTCGGCAGCCCCGCGCGCCAAGGCCGGGCGGGGCCAGGGCGGCCGCGCGGGCTAGCGCTCACCATCATGGGGCAACTCGGG
>DASXUI010000015.1:0-7290 GCA_036504955.1 Armatimonadota bacterium | reverse complement strand
TACCGTGACCATACGTTGCGTGTCCACCGACCAACGGCAAAGTGCTGCGACGGTGTCCGGCGGCAGCTCCGCGCGGAGCGCCAAGCCAGCCCACTCCTTTACGGGGTGGGCGATCGTGACCACCGGTCTAGGGCATGAAGGTGGACCGACACCCACTGAGGCCCTTCCCTACGACCCTACGACCCGCCCCTCAGCCGTAGGCTCACTTCCCCAGACCCCAGGTCCTCGGTATCGCCGGAGGGCCACCGAACCCGAAGGGCGCCGGTGGCAGTCACGCCCAGAGAGATGGCCGGCTGGCGGTCCTCGCCGCGTGTGACCCACACCTGCCGCCCCTGCGTCACCTCGTGGGTGGACCACTGATGGACCAGGGCGTCTTGGTCTGTGCGCCAGAGTTGCGTGGTCTCAGACAGAGTCAGTAGCAGGGGCCCCAGAAGCTCCTCCGGCTGCCAGGTACGGCCTGTGACCATTCGGAGTGAAGCGGCAGTGTCGCGGATCTGAGGGTCCAGGTCCTCCGGATGCTGGTTCACGTTGATGCCGATCCCCGTCACGGCCCAGGTTGCGCCGATCGAGTCGCGGGCCACCTCAACCAGGATGCCTGCCAGCTTCCTGCCGCCTACCACCACGTCATTGGGCCACTTCAGGGACGCCACGGCGCCAGTCGCCTCCCGAATGGCGGCGAGCGCCGCCAGGCCTGCCGCCCCCGAAAGCAGGCCCGCGCGGGGCATCTCGGCATCGGAGACAGCTGTGGCGACGGACACGAGCAGACCCATTCCGGTGGGGCACTGCCACGCGCGGCCAAAGCGCCCTCTTCCGGCGTCCTGCCGGCCCGCGACGACCGCCCACGGGGCGGCCTCCTGGGCCAGCAGCGTGCGAACCTCGTCCATGGTCGATGCTGCCACGGTCCGGCGGACCACTCGCCAGCCACCAAGCTGCTCCCAATCAGCGGTCATGCTTTGGGCCCTCGGCCACCGTCATGTTATAATGGCCCGACATGTCTTCCCTACCTACTCCCTCAGAACAGCTCCAGATCCTTCGGCGCGGCACGGACGGCATCGTGCCGGAAGAGGACCTGCTGAAGAAGCTCGAGTCCTCCGCCACCACGGGCCGCCCCCTTCAGGTGAAGCTGGGGCTGGATCCCACCGCCCCGGACATCCACCTGGGCCTGGCCGTGGTACTGCGCAAGCTGCGGCAGTTTCAGGACCTTGGCCACGTGGCCACCATCATCATCGGCGACTTCACCGCGATGATCGGCGACCCCAGCGGCAAGTCTCTCACCCGCAAACAGCTCTCCCTGGACGAGGTCCGGGACAACGCTCGCACCTACGAGGAGCAGTACACCAAGATCCTCGACCCCGCCAAGACGAAGGTCACCTTCAATAGCCAGTGGCTGGGCGCGCTGAGCTTCCACGACGTCATCCTGCTGACCGCGCATGTCACCGTCGCGCGTGTTCTTGAGCGGGACGACTTCGCCAACCGGCTGGCCCAGAACCGCCCCCTCAGCCTTCACGAGCTCCTCTACCCCATCTCCCAGGCCTATGACTCCGTAGAGCTGCGCTCCGACGTGGAGCTGGGCGGCACGGATCAGAGGTTCAACATCCTCATGGGCCGCGACCTCCAGCGTGAGTACGGCCAGGAGCCCCAGGTCGCGCTGTTCACCCCGCTCCTGGTGGGCCTGGACGGCGTGCAGAAGATGAGCAAATCGCTGGGCAACTACGTCGGTGTCAGTGAGCCGGCGGAGAGCCAGTTCGCCAAGCTCCTCTCCATCAGCGACGACCTGATGCCCAAGTACTACGAGCTCTGCACGGAGCTTCCGGAGTCTATGTACGCGCCGCTCATCGCCCAGCTGCCCATGGAGGCGAAGAAGCGCCTGGCCGTGGAGGTCATCTCCTACTTCCACAGCCCGGAGGCCGCCCAGCACGCCCGTACCGAGTGGGAGCGCGTTCACAGCCAGCACCAGCTTCCCGATGAGGTGCCGGATGTGGATGTCTCGCGCTCTCAGCTCCAGGAGGGGCGTATCTGGGTGGTTAGCCTGGTTAAGGCGCTCCTGAGCTGCGGCACCAACGAGGCCCGCCGGCACGTCCAGAACAAGGCCGTGGCCCTGGAGGGCGCCAAGGTCACCGAGGTGGACGCCCAGGTAGAGCTGAAGGGCGGCGAGGTTCTCCAGGTCGGCAGGCGGCACTTCGGGCGTATCCGGTTGGTTGACTAGGGTCGTCACGTCGTTGGATCGTTGGGCTTGCTGGCGGCGCTCCCCCGCGTGCGCGACTTGGTACCTCAGCCCAACTCCTCCGGGGGAGGCATCGGAGCATCCATGGCCAAGTGGGATAGTGGCCTGCCGGTTGGGCCGTTAGCCCCTTGGTGCGCGCCATGCCCCACGAGGCGCCGCCTCCGCGAGTCCCGAGCAACCCGGGGGCGCCTCGCGTGTGGAGCGCGGTAGCCGTGACTGTCTCCCAGGAAGGGTCCCCCTATGAGCAAGAAGCTGCTGTACTGCACGCATTCCGCTGGCTTCCGTCATGACTGTCTCTCCTACTCACTCGATGTGATGGAGAAGCTGGGCCGGGAGTCGAACGGCGCCTTCGAGGCATCGGTCACCAACGACGCCACACTGATCACCCCCGATGCCATCGAGCGTTGTGACGCCATCGCCTTCTGCACCACGGGCGAGCTCCCCATGACCGAGGCAGCCAAGAGCGCCCTCATTGAGGGGGTGAAGGGCGGCAAGGGCTTCATCGGCATCCACAACGCCACCGATACCTTCTACCAGTTCGCACCCTATGGCGAAATGCTGGGCGGCTACTTCGATGGCCATCCCTGGAACCAGGAAGTGGGCATCATCGTCGAGGACAAGAACCACCCCGCCACCCGCGACCTTGGCGACTCCTTCCGCATCACGGACGAGATCTACCAGCAGCGGAACTTCAGCCGCGAGAAGAGCCACGTGCTGCTTCGCCTGGACAACAGCACGGTGGACCTCAAGAAGGAGAGCGTCAAGCGGGCAGACCTGGACTTCGCGATGGCCTGGTGCCGCACCTACGGCGAGGGGCGCGTCTTCTACACCGGTCTGGGGCATAGCAACGAGGTGTGGGGTGACGAGCGGTTCCAGAGGCATCTACTCGGCGGAATCCTCTGGGCTCTCCGTCTGGCAGACTAGCGCCGCCCGCCTAACCGCCCTCGCCCTTGGGCGCTCAGGCGCCCGCCAAACAGCATCTACCGGCCCATCCTCCGTGGATGGGCCGAGCCGTCTAGGTGACCCCGCGCCACGACAGCGCGGCACCGAGTTTGAGCGGTACCTCACAAGGAGCAAGGCTATGGAACTGAAGGGATCGACTACCGAGGCGAACCTGCAGGCCGCCTTCGCGGGTGAGTCGCAGGCCCGCAACCGCTACACCTTCTACGCCAGCGCCGCCAAGAAGCGCGGCCTCGAGCAGATCGCGTCCATCTTCCTGGAGACCGCCGAAAACGAGCGCGAGCACGCCAAGCTCTTCCTCAAGGCCCTAGGCGGGCTGAAGGGCGACACGGAGGCAAACCTGCTGGAGGCAGCCGGCGGGGAGAAGCACGAGTGGGAGTCGATGTACCCGGAGTTCGCCCGGGTGGCTCGGCAGGAGGGCTTCGAGGAGGTCGCCCAGCTCTTCGAGGGCATCGCCGCCATCGAGGCGGAGCACGAGGCTCGCTACCGAACCCTCGCTGAGAAGCTCAGCACGGAGACCCTGTTCCACCAGCCCGAACCCACCCGGTGGGTCTGCCGCAACTGCGGCCACGTCCACGAGGGCCCCGACGCCCCCAAGGTCTGCCCCGTCTGCCAGCACCCCCAAGGCTTCTTCCAGCAGGGCTAGAAGGGCGCCCGACCTTAGGTCCCTTGGGTCCCTTACGTCCCTCTGGTCCCTTTGGTCGCTTGCCCAGGGAACTAAGGGACGCAAGGGACCTAAGGCCCCCTCCCTACGACCCTACGACCCTACGACCCTACGACCCTACGACCCTACCAGTCCTCCTGGTCCTCGTCATCCTCTAGCGGACGGGCCTGGGCCAGGAGGGAGAAACGGGCGGCATCCTCCACGAACTGGGTGATCACCTGCTCCGTGGAGAGCGCCTGTATCTGGTCCCGCGTCTCCGCGATCGTCTCGTCCAGGCGCACCAGGTCGGCCATGGGCCCGGGTGCGGCGCGTTCCCTCAGCAGCGAGTCCAGCCGGAGCTGCAGGGCCTGCTTCCACTCACGCCACTCCTGGGCCCGCGGCTGCCCCTCGAGCACCTGCTCAACAACCGCATCCTCCAGTGTTCGTGTCTTGGGCTCCAACCTACCCCTCCCGTACTGCCCTGGCGCCTGCCAGGCGCCGCCCTCGGCCAGGGGCAAGCTCACGACCTCGCCCCTGGCCTGCCCTGTTCACGAGAGCGTGTGGAAGCCTGCGCCACGCACGGCGCGCGAGCGCCTCGTGCATCATGCGGGCTAGGTGCCGATAGAGATGAGCTGGCTGGGGAGCGGAAAGACCACGTGCTCCTCCGTTACCACGATCTGCCGCGTCACCGTGGGATGGTGCTCCTCCAGCCAGTGGACCACGTCCTGCACCAGGGTCTCCGGCGTGGAAGCCCCTGCCGACACCCCAACGACTGTGGCGCCCTCCAACCACTCCGGCTGGATCTGGGAGGCGTAGTCGATCAGGTAGCCCCGGGCACCGCAGCGCTCCGCCACCTCCCGCAGCCTCTGGGCGTTCGAGCTGTTGGGCGCGCCGACCACCAGGATGACGTCCGCTTGCTCCGCCAGCACCTTCACGGCGTTCTGCCGGTTCTGGGAGGCGTAGCAGATGTCTCCCGCGGCCGGCGTCTTCGCCAGCGGGAAGCGCCTACGAATCGCCTCGAGGACCTCTCGGGTGTCGTCAACGCTGAGGGTGGTCTGCGTCACCACACCAACAAGGCTGGGGTCCGGCACGTCTACGGCAGCCACGTCCTCGGCGGTGCCCACCAGCCGCGTGTTCTGTGGGCTCTGGCCAAGGGTGCCGATCACCTCGTCGTGTCCCGCGTGGCCGATGAGGAGGACTGTCCGCCCCTCCGCCACGTACCGGGCGACCTCGCGGTGCACCTTAGTCACCAGGGGGCAGGTGGCATCCACCACTCTCAGATCGCGCTGCTTTCCCTGCTCCCACACCGAGGGTGAGACGCCGTGGGCGCTGAAGATGGCGAGCCCTCCCTGGGGCACCTCGTCGAGGTCCTCCACGAAGACGGCCCCCCGCTTCTTGAGCTGACCCACCACGTAAGGGTTATGCACGATCTCCTTGCGCACGTAGACGGGCGGGCCGTACTGCTCCAGCGCCTTCTCCACTATCTCAATCGCTCGCTCCACCCCGGCGCAGAAGCCGCGGGGGTTTGCCAGCAGTACGTCCATACTCCCTCCTCAGGCGCTCGCTCCGCACTCAAGCCTGGGTAGGGACACCAGGCCGGAGCCACGCGAGCACGGTAGTAATGTACCACAGGACCCCCGCCCCCGCTAAGAGCTGTCCTCAAGACGGCGCCCTGAGCCGCCCACTGCCGCTTGCCGGCTCGGTTTCACTGATCCGCCGCCCGTGATATAATGGTGAGGCTGGCGCTGGCGGGCTCTACCAGTTAGCCGGTCGCTTGATCGCGGCTGTAGGGTTGCGGTGGCAGAGACCCCCACGGGTGGCGCGCCCGTTGTTGAGCTACAGGCCGAGAGTCGAGCGGCTTGGGCGTGTTCCCCTTGTGTCGTTGGCCGCCCCATCTGCCGCGTGGCCACAGCCTCCCCTCGCGCGCTCCCTTTCAGGCTCAGGCGCGGTCGAGAGTTTGGCTGCTAACGTCATTGCCTTGATAGCGGTCCTTGGAGGGTGGGCGAGCCGTGGGAGCTCAGCCCGTCCTGCCCCGCCACTGGAGCTCTCTTCGCTCATCGTATCGCCGAGGCATAGGCGTCCCCTGGAGGGCGCTGCCCGGCCGGCCATAGCTGCGCATCTACCGAAGGTCCCCATGTGACCCGGCGTCGCCTCAAGCGATGCCCGCTAGAGGCACCCACACACAACAGGAAAGGGGCTGAATCACAATGCCGACCATCTCCGACGTCATCGCGCGCGAGATCCTGGACTCTCGAGGCAACCCTACGGTTGAAGTAGACATCCACCTGGACGACGGATCCATGGGCCGGGCCGCCGTTCCTTCCGGCGCTTCTACCGGCGCCCATGAGGCCGTTGAGCTCCGCGACGGCGACAAGAGCCGGTACCTCGGCAAGGGCGTCCTGACGGCCGTCGAGAACGTGAACCAGACCATCGCCCCCGACCTGCTGGACATGGAGTCCACGAGCCAGGTTGAGATCGACGAGCTCCTCTGCGAGCTGGACGATACTCCCAACAAGGCCAAGCTCGGCGCCAACGCCATCCTAGCCGTCTCCATGGCGGTGGCCAAGGCGGCCGCCATTTCCCTGGACCTTCCCCTGTACCGCTACCTGGGCGGCGTCAGCGCCCGCGACCTCCCCGTTCCGATGATGAACATCCTGAACGGCGGCGTACACGCGGACAACCCCATCGACTTCCAGGAGTTCATGGTCATGCCCGCTGGCGCTCAGAGCTTCTCCGAGTGCCTGCGCATGGGTGCCGAGACCTTCCACAGCCTCAAAGGCGTGCTGAAGGCTCGCGGCCTCAGCACCTCCGTCGGCGATGAGGGCGGCTTCGCTCCCAACCTGAAGTCCGCCGAGGAGGCCCTCGAAGTCATCATCGAAGCCATCCAGAAGGCCGGCTACAAGCCGGGCGAGGACATCTACATCGCCATGGACCCGGCGTCCACCGAGTTCTTCAAGGACGGCAAGTACGAGTTCACTGGCGAGGGAATCACCCGTACCTCGGAGCAGCTAGTCGACTACTACAAGACCCTCTGCGACAAGTTCCCCATCATCTCCATCGAGGACGGCATGGCGGAGGATGATTGGGAGGGGTGGAAGCTGCTGACCGATACCGTGGGTGACCGCGTGCAGCTCGTGGGTGACGACCTCTTCGTCACCAACACCGAGCGGCTCTCCCGCGGCATCGACGAGGGCGTTGCCAACTCCATCCTTATCAAGGTGAACCAGATCGGCACCCTGACCGAGACGCTGGCCGCCATCGAGATGGCCAAGCGCGCGGGCTACACCGCCGTGGTCTCCCACCGCTCCGGTGAGACCGAGGACGCCACCATCGCGGACCTCGTCGTGGCGACCAACGCCGGCCAGATCAAGACCGGTGCCCCCTGCCGCTCCGACCGAGTCGCCAAGTACAACCAGCTACTCCGCATCGAGGAGGAGCTGGACGCCGTCGGCCGGTTCCCCGG
>DASXUI010000014.1:0-12950 GCA_036504955.1 Armatimonadota bacterium | reverse complement strand
AAGGGTTCACCTCGTCATTAGTGTTATACTACGCATCCGCGAAGGCGGCAGCGGCTCCGCCCCACGTTCATTGGGTCGCGCTCGAAGGGCCAGGCTCCTGGGACAGGAAGGGGGAGCCCCCGGCGCGGGGCAAGGTTTGGGCTCAGCGCCGCCGGAGGCACAGAGGCACCTGGCAACTGCTCCTCAGGCAACCTGGATCAGAAGGTACGGCTCACCGGCCTCTGAACCGAAGTGGCCCCGAGGCCGGCCCAGCCTTCGGCCCTGTCAGGAGGCGTTGCGCCGGCCTGTCAAGGGAATGGGTCCCACACCACGGATAGCCGTCCGGCACGAAGGCACGGTGGCTTCCCAGCCCATCACAGAGGCGTAGGCAGGCCTGTCTCTTCGGTTGCACCATTCACCGGAGCGTGTGAAAGCTCGCGCCACGCGCCTCACGCAGGCGCCTCGTGCGTGAGGCGGGCTAGCAGGATTCGTCGTTCGGGCGGCCTGGGGGTGTCGGGCCCGGCCGCCGTCCGACTCGCCATTCAGGTCGCCCGGTGGGCCCAGGGGGGTGGCAAGCGTGTGACCTCCCCCGCCGTGCCCGACGCACTGCGCTTTGTGAGCCCGAGCTCGGGAAAGGCTACCACCATAAACTGAAACCGGCCCGAACACACGAACCGAGTGCTGGGCCGACCTTAGCTGCCACCGACTTTGAACCCCTTTGATTATACGGGGCGCCCTGGAGGCAAGTCAACCAGCAGCACGCCGGCTCTCGACCGCCTGGCTGACCCTAGCAAACTCCGCCAGCGACAATGTCTCGCCTCGCCTCCGCGGCTCGATCCCCGCTTGGGCAAGCGCCTGAGCAGCTAGCTCCGAGGAGAGGCCCAGGGGGGGAAAGCTTCGCAGGCAGTTGTAGAGGGTCTTCCGTCTCTGTGAGAAGCCGGCGCGGACCACCTGGAAGAATCGGGCCTCATCCTCCCCTGAAAGCGACCGTCGAGGCCGCGGCGTGAGCCTCAAGATGGCGGACTCGACCTTGGGAGCAGGGAGGAAGGCCTTGGGGGAAACCACGCTCACCAGCTCAGCTTCGGCGTGGTACTGGGCAAAGACGGTCAGCGATCCGTAGTCGGGGGTGCCTGGCCGCGCCACCAGCCTTTGGGCGACCTCCTTCTGCACGAGCAGCACGATGAGGCTCAGACGGCCGGACCGCTCCAACAGCAACTCCAGAAGCGGGCTGGTGACGTAGTAGGGAATGTTGGCGACCACCTTGATGTGGCCGCCGGCCAGAGTCTCCAGCAGACCATCGATGTCGGCAGTGAGCGCGTCCTGACACACGACCTGTAGGTTGGGTAGGTCGCCGGTCGTCTCGGAGAGGACCGGTATGAGGTCTCGGTCGATCTCCAGTGAGATGACCTGACGGCCTCGGGCGGCGAGGGCTCGGCTGAGGGTACCCAGCCCAGCGCCAATCTCCAGCACCCCGTCCTCCGGACTCAAATCCGCCGAGTCGACGATCCTGTCCAGCACGTTCTGGTCCACCAAGAAGCTCTGACCCAGTGACTTCCTGGGCCTGAACCCGTGGCGGCGCAGTAGGTCTGCCACCTGCGAGGGGGCGGTGAGGTTCACTCGGCTTGGGTCCTGGAGCTGATCGGGCGCTCGTGGGGGCTACAGGGCAAAGCGCAGCCCATCGTAGGCCACCTGAATCCCGTAGGGCCGGAAGTAGTCCTCCAGCTCGTGGTGCAGCCAGTGGCCATTGTGCGAGAAGTGAGTGGCGGTGAACCGGCAGTCGGGAGTCAGGCAGTTCATCGCCTCTAGCCGGCCTCGCACCCTAACCACGGCACTGCAGGAAAGGTGCCCCTTCTCATTCTCGATCTCGCCGTTGGTGCAGTCCATCAGCACGGCGGTGATCTTGTAGTCTTTCAGGAATTCCCAGGTCTCGTCTGCCCACCAGCCGGTGTCATGGCCGATGAGCAGACATCGGTCACCCTGGAGCAGCAGGAAGTTCAGGCACTCCTCGGCGGGGTCATGGGCGGCCAGGATGGGGACAACGCTCACCCCGTCGCAGAGCTCCGTCGGCTGCCAGGGCTTCAGCTGGCTGAACTCCATCTTGTATGGAGCCCAGTCCATTCCCAGATCCTTCTCCGCCGTAGCCCTGACCTTCGCGTTGCCGTGGATCCGCAGCGGGGGACGGTCCGGCACGATGGAGAAGCCCTTGTGCCGGTAGAAGAGCTCGTGAGGGGTCCAGTGGTCGCCATGGGAGTGGGTGACCAACAGGTGCTCCAGCTTCTCGAAGGCCAAGCCCTCCCGGATCATCTGGTGGCCCGCGTCGGGGCCGTAGTCCACCTTGATGTGGTCGCCAAGCACGTAGCCGGACCGTCCCCGGAGGTTCTTGCCGCCCAGCCTCCGGGCCTCGAGGCAGCCCCTGCAGCCGCAGAAGACCGCCGGCCAACCCTCGGCGGCGGCAGTGCCACAGACCAGTAAGTCCAACCTGTTGCTCCTTATCTACAACCGTGGATCGCGGCTACGCCCTCATACTGGCGATTCGCCGTGAGGAGTGTGCATCCTGCCTGACCGGTCGGTATAGGATACCGATCCGCCCTGGGCAGTTCCCCTGGCGTTCACGGGGCAGGCATGCGGCGCCAGCGGCGATCTGGGGCGGTACCCAGTTCAGCCATCTCGGCTGATCCGTAGAGGGCCAACGGACGCTGAGCTGTACTGTGCGGCGGAGCCGTGGGGTTGACGCTCATTGGTAGTAAGTGGGCACTCCCCGCTCGCCCACTCATGTTTCGCTGGCGGCCGGTCGATACACTTCCTGACGGCGTGGAAGCGAGCCGCTTGGGACCGCTCTCAGGGGAGCCATCGGAGCGGCCGCCCGTGAGTTTGAGCCTCCATGCGAGGGTTCAGGCGTGCCTGGTCGCGATGGCTCTACGCGCGTCCGGCCACGCACGAGGCCTCCTGGAGGGTCATCGGCACCGTGACCAGCAGCGAACCAGTTCAGTGAGGCAGAGAACGCTTGCCGTGCCCCGGGATCCTGGGGTCCCAGTGGCGGCCGGCAACCGGCAGAGTAGTGGGGTTGGGCGCAAGATGATCGATCTGGCAGGGCTAACCGGCGAGGAAGTCGAGAGCTGCATCACCGGAACGGCAGGGCTGGCGACGGGCAGCCGGGTGCTTCTGGTGGACGACGACTCCATGGTTAGGGCGGTGATCGCCGAGAGCCTGCGCCAACAGGGCTACCGGGTGATGGAGGCGGAGAGCGCCAAGCAGGGCTTGGAGATGCTGCGCGTCTACCCTCCCGACGTGGTTCTGTCCGACGTGTCCATGCCCGAGATAGATGGAAACGAGTTCTGCCAGACCGTCCAGACGATCTACCCCGGTCTGCCCTTCATCCTCATCACGGGTTACGCCACCATCGATCGCGCCGTGGAAGGACTGCGCTGCGGAGCGCTTGACTTCGTGTCAAAGCCGGTCAGCGCCTCCGAGCTGCCGCTGCTGATTGAGCGCAATCTGGCGCGCCGGAGGCTCGAGGCCCACCGGCTGCGCGAGCGGCAGGCGCACGTTTTGATGGAGGCCATCCACGCTCTCGCCGCCGCCATCGACGCCAAACACCCCTCCACGGCCGGGCACTCCCGGCGAGTGGCGGTCCTGGCCGGACAGATCGCCGAGGTGATGGGCCTGACCGAGACGGACCTCTTCATCCTTCAGTTGGCGGCTGAAATGCATGATGTAGGGAAGATCGGCGTGCCCGACAGGGTTCTCTTCTTCGAGGGCCCGCTCTCCGGAGAGGACCAGAAGGAAATGCGACGCCACCCCGAGGTCGGCAGCCGCATCCTGGGGCAGATCTCCGAGTTGGCAGCCGTGGCCTCCATCGTGAGGCACCATCACGAGTGGGTGAACGGCAGAGGGTATCCGGATGGGCTGTTCGGTTCGGCGATCCCACTGATGGCCCGGATTCTGTCCGTCGCGGACGCGTGGGATGCCATGACGTCGTCTCGCCCCTACCGCTCGCGTAGGGGAGCCGCCGAAGCTCTTCAGGAGCTCAGGACCGGGGCGGGTGTTCAGTTCGACCAAGTTGTGGTGGCTGTATTCGAGGAGCTCATCTACCCCGATCTGTTGGCAAGGGAAGGATAGGGAACCGGCTTTGGGGGCTACTCATACTCTGCTCTTAGTTGATGATGACGAGCTAGTACGGCGTACACTGAAGGAGTCACTCAGCAGGACCTACAGGGTGCTGACGGCCTCGGACGGCTCCGAGGCTCTGAACGTGCTTCAGGGCGAGGACATCCAGATCGTGCTCAGCGACCAGCGCATGCCGGGCATCAGCGGAGCCCAGCTCTGTGCCCAGATCCGAGAGCTTCGTCCGGACACCATCCGAATCATCGTGACGGGCTTCGGGGGGGTCTCGATCCTTCAGGAGGCCTACAAGAGCGGGGACATCTACTACTACCTGATGAAGCCCTGCAACCTGGACCAGCTCAAGATGCTGCTGCATCGAGCCGCCGAGGCGCACGACCTCATCGTGGAGAACCGGCGGCTGCGCGAGACCACCGGCGAGACGCGGCCCGGCGGTCAGGGAGGGGCCTGGAACCTCTGGGACCCGGCACCGAGCTCCTAACCCCTACGCCTACCCTCTCCCCGGACCTGCGGAATGCACCAGGCGCTTGTGCGTTGGGCATCACGCGATCCTCCTCCTGCTCCTGTCAGCAGTGCAGGCAAGGCAGTCAGCTCGCTAGCCCCCCGCCCCCAGGTCCCTGAAGAGGGCCTGAACCTGCTCTTCCTCGTCACGATGGACGATGGCGATCACCGTATCGCCGTTCTGCAGCACCGTTTCGGCCTGCGGTATCTCCACACGGTCCCCCCGAATCACGGAGATGATGAGGGCGTTCTTCGGCATCTCCAGCGACCTGATGGCCCTCCCAACCACGGCCGAGCGGCTGTTCAGGTCCACCTCGATGATCTCGATGTCACCGTTCCTTAGGGCCGCGAGGGGGATGAGCGAGGCGCTGGGGATCTGCTGCTCGATCATGTGGTAGATGATCTCGGTGGAGCTGATCACCGACTCCACGCCCAGACGGTTGTAGATGTCCTTGTTCTTCGGGTTGTTGATGCGAGTGAGGATCCGGGGGACGGTGAAGTGCTTCCGGGCCATCTGGCAGATCACCAGGTTGTCCTCGTCATGGCCTGTGATGGCAACCACCACATCGGCCCGCCGGGCGCCGGCTTCTTCCATGGTCTGTATCTCGCAGCCGTCGCCGTGCATGACGACGTCGCCCAGCTCCTCCCGCAGGGTGTTGTAGCGCGCTGACCGGACCTCCACCAGCAGCACTTCGTGGTTCTCAGACAGCAGCGTCTTGGTGAGGTAGTAACCCACCTTCCCGCCACCCACCACCATCACGTACATCGAACGGGTCCTTTCACTGAGCGCCGGCCGTCCCTTGGCGCGCGATGGGGCTCGTGGCCGGGCCACGGGTAGGCCCGCCGCTCCTGCTCATCCACCAGCGTCGCCCAGGTGTCAGCGAAGCTCGCAACCGCGCGGGAGAGCGGCCAGAACCCATCTTAGGCGCCGCCCATCGAACAGGTCAAGAGCTTCGCCGTGGGGCAACTCGCCGGGCGGTTGGGCGGTATGTTAAGGTGGAGCGACGGCATCGCCCACCTCCCCGAACGTCCTCGCGTTCCCTTCCATGCGTCCGGAGCCGCCCTTGTCTCGGTGTGTGTCACTCCTTGTTCTAGTCGCGATCTGCCTGGTGGAGCACCAAGTTCTCTTCTGCGGCCTCAAGCAGCCCGACAGCCTGGTGGCCTCGGAGGCGCTCTTCTATCTCCATGGTAACGACCTCCAGGCGGTCGTGAAGCAGACAAAGCAGCTTCTGGGGCGGTCGCACCGTCGCAGCCTGGGCGTGAACGACCTCTCCGACTGGTTCGAGTCCACTGCGGGCTGGAGCGGCGGCGTGGGCGGGTGGTTCTCGCGCGATGGAGTCCTGGCCGCCTATCCCGGCGACGGCCTGAAGCCCGACCTCCTCCTGGTGGTGGACCTTGGCGCTTGGGGGAGAGCCCGTGGCCGGGCCTTCGCGGGGGAGCTTCGCAACGGAGACTCAACCCGGTGGTACCGCGGTCGGGCGCTCCATCGGCATGTCTCGGGCGGGTGGGACCTGACCTACGGCTTTCTGGACAACTTGCTGGTGGTGAGCAGCGCGCCGGGGGAGGCCGAGCGGGCAGTGGACCTTTCCTTGGGGGGCCGAGGAGGCATCCTGGGGTCCGCCAGGCACGGTGATCTGGTGAATGGCGCGCTGACTCACGACGGCCTCTGGGGGTACCTTGACCTTAAGGCAGTGGTGGCTCAGGCCGAACAGCGTCTCCTAAGCAACCCCCTTACCGCGATGGCCGTCGCCCCGGTTCTGGAGTCTCTCGGCGCCCGCAACCTTGACCACCTCTCCTTCCATGGCGGCATCACCCCACGCTCTAGCGACCTCACTCTCGATCTGGTGACGCGGGGACCAACGCTCGTTGAGGATCTGTTCCGGGGTTCCGGCGCCTTCACGAATCTGCCCCAGAGCGCTCTGAGCCGTTTCCCTGCCTATGCCGCCGCCTCGCTCAGGCCGCCCGGTGACGGGCCGGGGACCGCCGAGGGCGGCCTAGGCTCGGCCCTTAGCTCGCTTGGCCTGGTGCTCCCGATGCCTTCAGCCGTCGCGGGGGAGGGGGGAATCCCCGCCCTCCTCGCCGCGACCAACGGCGATCTGGCCCTCGTGCTCGACGCCTCGGTGCGCCCTCGCCCTCGTGGCCGCGAGGTCACGGATCACTTGGCGTTGGTGGCGGGCGCCAGGGACCCGTCCGCCGCTGCCCTCAGGCTTGTGGCCCTCCTGCAGGGGGCAGGCTATTCCCTCGATCCCGTCGAGACTCCAAGCTACCTGGGGTGCCGTATGGAGCGCTACCGGGGCCTTGGGGGCGTGGCGCCTCTCTACCTGGGGCGGGCCCCAGGCGGAGTAGGCCTCGCGCGCACCGACACGGCTCTGAGGGCGGGCCTCGACCTGCTCCTCGACGCCCCGGTAGGAGCGCGGCCCGTAGGGGAACCCCGGTCGCTGGTAGCCGCCATCGACCTTCGCCGCCTGGGGGAGCGGGACCCCGTGGAACCGGGCAGGAAGCCGGACCGGGACGTTGACAGTGTAGCCTTGAGCCTGCGCGCCAACCCTCGGCATCTGACGCTGACGAGCCATATGGAGGGCAGCTTCGCCACCGATGGTGGGCTAGCCGGCGGCGTACGCACAGGGATCCTTGCCTTCCGCTACCTGCTGGTTGCCCTGGCCTTCCTGGCTGTCGCGCTGGCGCTTCTCGAGTCCCGGAGCACCCCCGGCACTGCCTGGCGGCACCCCTCGCGTGAGACCGGTGTCAGGAGGGTGACTCGTGGGGCGGCGGCGGTCCTTCTGATCGCCCTCACCGGTCTCCTTGCCCTGGTTCAGCTACTGGGAGGCAGGGGGCCTGGGTAGGTGCCGGCGCGGGCCGCCCTCGGAATCACCAAGTCGCCAGTGCCAACCGCCCTGGGCTATCCTCCAGGTCAGTGTCCAAGAACCACTCCACCACCACGACACCAAGGCACCAAGGAGGGCAAAGAAGGCCCTGGCTCAGCGACACAGAGGACACAAGGGCACACAAAGAAGGAACCAGCTTAGGTTCTCTTGGTGTCTTCGTGGTGAAGCCATCTGCGGACACCGACTGAGAGCTTCTCACCAGCCGCGGCTGAGCGGGACGTGACCTTGCCATCCAGATGCATCGCTTGGGCGTTCGGCCTCCTTGACGATGAGCGGCCCCGGAACTATGCTGGGACCGTGGGGCCGAGGGCACCTATGGGGTTTGGAAGGAGTCACCCATGCCCGTTCGGACGGAGATGAAGCGCCAGGGGAGCGGCTGCCGCTTCCTGATGGCAAGGCACAGGGCTCAGTATGCCGGCCACAGCACCTTGCCCGTCAAAGATGAGATCGTGGCCCTGGTCTGCAACCAGGGCAGGAAGATTGGCTGGGACGACGAGGAAAAGTGCCTCGCATCGCAGCAGACGTGCTGGAAGCTGGCAGCCAAGAAGGCAGAGCCGACTCCGGTGGTGGCTGATTCCGAGGTGGGCAGCCAGGACACGGATAGCTCTGAGGCCCAAGTACCGGAGGCCTGATCCGCTCTCCCGAGCGTGACCCAGCTTCCTCGGGCCCAGGAAAGGTGGGTTAGCAGCATGAGAAGGCGCTAGAGCCCCGCTAGCCTCGTGAAGCCGGCGGGAGAGCATGCCCGTCCGGCAGTACTGCCGCGGCCCTGAGGCCCCACGCCTTGGCAGGACCACCCCCGCTCCTTTCCCCTTTCGTCTCCGGCCCCTGTGGGCGGAGCGTCTTCTGTGAAGGACCTGACCCTCGCCCTGGGGAACCTGGCAGGGCTTTGGGTCGGGCCCGGAGGCGCGTTCGGTCAGAACTCGCCCGTCGCTCGCCGTGTTTACCTCTTGTGTTGCCGACTGGCCCGGCCCGGTTTGAGCGACCGCGGACGCCCCGGGGGAGCGCTGGGCGGCAGTCGCGATGGGTGCCTGATAGGCTACCTCCGGTGCAACTTCACCTATACGGGCTCGTCTAATACAATCGAGAGGAAGAGCGCGTCGTTTGCTTTCTCGTCCTTTCACTCAGACCAGCCCCAAGTGCTGCTCCAGTCTCAGGCCTATCCGTGGAGATCTAGGCTTGGCCGCTCATTTGAGCCTGTCGGGGTTGGGTGATCGCATCCTCACAAAGCATCCTTCAATCCCGTTCACATACTAAGGAGCTCTCTTGTCCGCTGCCCCTCTTGTCTCACCCCCGCGGGGCTCGCACCAGTCCGCTAAGCGGGCACACCTGGGCGAGATCCTCATCTCTCGTGGTGCCATCACGCCGGAGCAGCTCCGTCTAGCCCTCGAGGAGCAGCAGCATGCTCCGGAGCTCATCGGGCAGATTCTGATCCGGTTGGGCTACGCCACCGAGGGGGCCGTGCTCCACGCCCTGGGTGAGCAGTTGGGGCTTCCCGTAGTCGTCCTCTCCGAAAACACGGTGGACCCCGAGGCGTTGTCCAAGGTGCCCAGCGAGTTCGCCCTGCGACATGAGCTCATCCCCCTCAAGAGCGACGACCACACGCTGGTCGTCGCCATGGCCAACCCCCTCGACGTTCATCCCCTGGATGATCTGCGCCTGGTGACTGGGCTGGAGATCGTTCCATCCATCGCGAGTCCCGGCGACATCCGCCGCGCCATCGAGCAGCTCTACATGGAGAAGATGATCCAGGACATGTCGGTCCAGGACGTCGACCCCAACGGCGATGAGGGGCCGGACATTGCCGACCTTCAGAAGATGGCCACCGAGGCAGTAGTCATCCGGTTGGTGAACCTCATCTTCAACCAGGCCGTGCAGGAGCGGGCCAGTGACATTCACGTGGAGCCCTTCGAGCGTGAGGTCAAGGTTCGGTATCGCGTTGACGGTGTGCTCCGCGAGGCTCCCTCTCCCCCCAAGCAGCTTCACCCGGCCATCGTGTCCCGCGTGAAGATCCTCGCGGACATGAACATCGCCGAGCGCCGGCTGCCGCAGGACGGACGTATCCGTCTTCGAGTGTCCGGCCGCCAGATCGACGTCCGTGTCTCCACCGTGCCGACGCTGTACGGGGAATCCCTCGTCATGCGCATCCTTGACAAGGGCACGGCGCTGCTGGGGCTCGAGCAGCTCGGTATGTCGGGCGATGACCTCGCCCGATTCCGACGCCTGATCCTGCGGCCCAACGGCATCATTCTGGTCACGGGACCGACGGGCAGCGGCAAGTCCACCTCGCTCTACGCGGCGCTTCAGGAGATCTACAGCGGTGAGAAGAAGATCATCACCGTCGAGGACCCTGTTGAGTACCAACTGGCAGGTGTGAACCAGATTCAGGTGCGCCCGAACATCGGCCTCACCTTCGCGTCGGGCCTGCGCAGCATCGTCCGCCAGGACCCCGACATCATCATGGTCGGTGAGATTCGAGACGTAGAGACGGTGGAAATATCGATCCACGCGGCGCTCACCGGACACCTAGTCTTCAGCACCCTCCACACCAATGACGCGGCGGGCGCGATGAGCCGCTTGCTGGACATGGGAGCCGAGCCTTACCTCGTTGCCTCATCCCTCATTGGGGTGGCCGCCCAGCGCCTGGTCCGCAGCATCTGCCAGAAGTGCAAGGCCCCCACCACCGTGAAGCCGGAGCTGCTCCGTGAGGTGGGCCTGACTGTCGAGGAGGCCGAGGGGCACGTCTTCAAGGGCAAGGGTTGCGACGAGTGCGCCGGCTCCGGCTACAAGTACCGAACCGGCATCTACGAGCTCATGGCGATCGATGACGAAGTGCGTCGGATGGTCATCGAGCGGGTCTCCGCCACCCAGATTAAGCAGTACGCGATGAAGCAGGGCATGCGTACCCTCATGGGGGACGGCCGGAACAAGATCCTGCATGGACTTACCACGGTCGACGAGGTGCTTCGGGTGGCTCAGCGCGATGAGATCTAGCCAGTCCCAGCCCCGTGCCGTCCGGCTTCTCGGCGGCCTCTCGCCAGGTTCGGCGCGCACCCAAGGGTCTCGCGCGGATGCCTTCCGCCCCATCCTCAGGAGGATCGGCCATGCCTAGTTTCCGGTACGTGGCCGTTGACGCCTCGGGGCAGCAGCTCACGGGGGAGTTGGAGGCGGGAGACCCCCGGGAGGTCACTCAGCGCCTGCGGGACATGGGGCAGTTCCCGGTTGAGGTCACCGAGCAGAAGGGTCGCGTGGCTCAGGTGCGAGCGGCCGCCGGCGCCCAGCGCAGGAAGGTCCGCCGGAGTGACGTCACGACCTTTACCCGCCAGATCTCCGACCTGATCGCGGGCGGGCTTCCGCTGGACCGCTGCTTGACGGTCATGATCGACCAGAGTGAGAACCCTGGACTCCGGGCCCTACTCACCGAGGTGCAGCAGGAGGTCCGCGGAGGAATGCCGCTGTCCGAGGCGCTGACGGCGTATCCGCACATCTTCAACTCCATGTACACCAACATCGTCCGCGCTGGCGAGGCGAGCGGTCAGCTTGCAGAGGTCACTGAGCGCCTGGCAGGATTTCTGGAGAAGGAGCAGGTCCGGAAGAGCCAGGTGGTATCCGCCATGGTCTACCCCGGTGTCCTCCTTACGGTGGCGGTGTTAGCGGTTACCTTCCTGCTCTTCTTCGTCGTGCCTCAGTTGAGCAGCGTCTTCACCGACATGGGCTCAGCGCTTCCAGCCCCGACGGTGCTGCTTCTTACCGTCACTGGTCTGCTGGGAAAGTACTGGCACTACTTGCTGGTGGGCGGCGGGGCCTCGGTGGTTCTGTTCAAAGCCTACGCCAGGACGGATGGCGGTCACAAGGCGTTGGATCGCTTCTGGATGCGCGCCCCCGTGGTGGGCAAGATCGTGCGCCAGATGGTCATTTCGCGCTTCGCCCGTTCCTTTGGTACCCTCACCGCCGGCGGCGTTACTCTGCTTGAGTCCCTGGAGATCTCCGGCGAAGCGGCAGGCAACCTGGTGATGAAGGACTCGGTGGATCAGCTCATCGCCACCACTCGGAGCGGCGAGAACCTGGCGGACGGGATGAAGAAGGCGGGCCACTTCCCGCCGGTGTTGATCCACATGACGGCCGTGGGAGAGGAGACGGGCGACCTGCCCCGCATGCTCTCTCGGGTGGCCGACAGCCTGGACTTCGAGGTGGATGCCACCATGCGGCGGCTCACCACCATGCTGGAGCCTCTCATCGTGCTCAGCATGGGTGGTTTTGTGGGCTTTGTAGTGCTGTCCATCCTGCTGCCCATCTTCCAGGCCAACTCGGCAGTGAAGTAGGCCGGCCTCGCCTCGAGGAGCCCATCCCCTTTGAGGCGGCTCATACCCCCCAGGTAACCGGCCTCTAGTCTGCTCGGCAGCGGCTAGGGGTTCGGGAAAGGGATGCTCCGCCGCCGGGTCGCGCCCCGACTCCGGCCGCTGGGCCGGTATCCTTTCGCTACACCTGTAGTTCCGCAGTGTTCTGCTAGAGAGGGGACCATAGCGCCTTGAAGCGACCAAAGGACTGGCATGTACTCTCCATCGGTCTGTTGGTGTTGTTGCCGGTCTTGCTGGCCGGCTGCGGGGCCGGCGGCAGCAACGCTCCCTTTGTTTCTGGCGTCACGCTCAGCCCCTCTGGGGGCGTTGTGGCGCCTGGGACGGCGGTTACGCTGACTGCCACTGTGGCCGATACGACGAAGTTCAAGTCGGCATCGTGGACCGCGCCTGATGGCGGCACCCTGGAGGAATCCACCGGGCTGAAGGTGGTGTGGACGGCTCCCACCTCGGTTCCTGTTAACAAGGACTACCACCTGAACCTGAAGGTGACACAGACGAATGGTCTGGTGGACAACCAGATCATCACCATCAAGGTTGGCAGTGGTACCGGCGGGACTACCGGCTTCATCACCGGGATCTCACTCAGCGGAACCGGCGCGGTGCAACCGGGCGACACCGTTACCCTCACCGCCACCGTCTCGGACAGCGCCCTCCTGAAGAGTGCCCAGTGGGCGGCGGACGGCGGTACGGTTACCGTCCCAGTCGGGCTGAAGGGCGTCTGGGTCGCTCCGAACCCTCTCAACGCCGCTCAGGACTTCCACATCACGCTGAACGCAACGAAGACCGACGGCAGCGTTGACAGCCAGGTAGTCACCATCCACGTGGCCGCGAGCAGCGCCACCACGACTACGGCGGTTCGGATCACCAGCATCACCACCTCGGCCGCCACGGTCGCCCTGGGCGGCACCGCAACGCTCTCCGTGGCCCTGTCCGACACGGCTAACCTCGCCTATGTGGGCTGGACGACCGATTTCGGCCGGTTGGTTCAGACGGTGGGCACCTCGGTTACCTGGGTTGCTCCGGTGGATGCGCCGCTGAACAGCGTGGCGAAGATCACTGCGACTGCCTACAGCCTTACGGGTGAGACCTCTCCGGCGGATGTGACGCT
>DASXUI010000013.1:0-5718 GCA_036504955.1 Armatimonadota bacterium | reverse complement strand
CGAGCCGGCGGCCCCACAGGGCTGCGGCGCCTCCAACTGTTGTAAGCCCCGGAGGGGCGCCTCTATGTCAGCCGGGAATGGCATTCCCGGCGCCGTCGGATGCCTCTCCCCCTCAGCCCCTTGAGCCCCCTCAGTCCCTTGGAGGTTCCATGACCCACAGACATGACCTCTCCCAGCTCTCCTGGCGGCTATCGGGCTGGACGCCCTACCTCTGGCGGCTGGCCCGCAGCATGGAGACGGGCGCCGTCAGCGCGGCGGAGATCCTGCCAATCCCGGCTCGGGTTCCGGGCTCGGTGCAGGGGGCACTTCGCGATGCCGGCCTGATCCCGGACTGGGAGGTCGGGCTTCAGGCGCGGGAGTGCGAGTGGGTGGAGAACCGCCACTGGATCTACGAGGCGGACCTCCCGGACGAGTGGCTAGCGGCGGGCCACGGCCTGCGCCTCCACTGCTTGGGTCTGGACTACGTCGGGGTGGTGATGGTCAACGGGAAGGAGATCGCCGGCTTCGAGGGCTCCCTGACGCCCCACACCTTCGATCTCACGCCGTATCTGGCGGGGTCGGGGAACCGGCTCCAGATCGCCTTCCTGTGCCCGCCCCGTTGGCTGGGGCAGTTCGGCTACACCTCCCTGATGACGGAGTGGAAACCCCGATTCAACTACACCTGGGACTGGGTGGCGCGCCTGGTCCAGTGCGGCGTCTGGGACGGCATCCATCTGGAGGTGACGGACGGCCAGGAGCTGCGGGACCTCCGCTGCCGCACAGACGTGGACGAGGCGGGCGGCCTCCTGTGGGTGCGCGGCATCGCCGGCGGGGGTGACGCCAGGGCGCGCGTATCACTGGCGCGCGAAGGTGAGGTCCTGCGGCAGCAGGAGGTGGCCGCCGTCGAGTTGGCTGCAGGCGTGGCCTGGGACGGCCTGCCAGTGGAGCGGTGGTTCCCTAACGGCCACGGGGCGCAGCCGCTCTACACTGTGCGAGTCTCGCTTCTCGATGCCGAGGGCGTGGTTCAGGATGAGGCGGAGCGGCGCGTCGGGTTCCGATCCGTGGAGTGGCGGCCCTGTGAGGGCGCCCCACGGGAGGCGGACCCCTGGATCTGCGCCGTCAACGGCTTGCCCCTCTTCCTCCAGGGGGTGAACTGGAGCCCCATCCGACCCAACTTCGCCGACGTGACCGAGGAGCAGTACCGCGAGCGGCTGATGCTCTACCGGGACCTGGGCTGCAACCTGCTGCGCGTGTGGGGCGGCGCGGCTCTGGAGAAGCAGCTCTTCTACGACCTCTGCGATGAGCTGGGACTGCTCGTGTGGCAGGAGCTGCCGCTCTCCTCCTCCGGCATCGATAACTGGCCGCCGGAAGACGAGGGGAGCATCGAGGACATAGAGCGCATCGCGCGCTCCTACGTCGCTCGGCGCCAGCATCACGCCAGCCTGCTCCTCTGGTGCGGCGGCAACGAGCTTCAGGGCAACCTCGAGGGCGAGAGGGTCGGTATGGGCAAGCCGATCGACGGAACCCATCCCATGATGGCACGCGTCGCCCGGGTCATCGCTCAGGAGGATCCGGGCCGGCGCTTCGTGCCCAGCTCCTCCAGCGGCCCGCGCTTTGGCGCTAGCGCCGAGGAGTTCGGCAGGGGGCTGCACTGGGACGTCCACGGCCCCTGGCTGATGTGGGGCAGCCTGGAGGAGTGGGATGAGTACTGGCGCGGAGACGACGCCCTGTTCCGCTCGGAGACGGGCTCGCCTGGCGCCAGTGGCGTCGACATCATCGAGCGGTACCGGGGCGAGTGCGAGGGGCTGCCCTGCTCTCACGAGAACCCACTCTGGCGGCGAACGGCCTGGTGGATTGAGGCGCCGGTCTTCGTCGCCGAGCACGGCAGGGAGCCCGAGAGCCTGGAGGAGTACGTGGCTTGGAGCCAGGAGCGCCAAGCGCGGGCTCTGAGGATCGCCGCTCAGGCCTGCAAGGGCCGGTTTCCGCGCTGTGGTGGCTTCCTGGTCTGGATGGGCCACGACTGCTTCCCCTGCGCCTCCAACACGGCGATCGTGGACTACTGGGGCCGCCCCAAGCCCGCCGCCCTGGCCCTGGCGGAGGTCTTCCTGAGCGAGGCGCCACGGCAGGAGTAGGCCTGTCGCGCGACGGTGGACGGCGTTACTCCCTTGGGCCTCCTCAGCGTTAAGTGGTACGCGGGCGACTGGCGCGGGCAGGTGGACCCCGCGGGACCCATCGCTCCGGACGGCACCGCAAACGCCAAACAGGCTCCCGCCCGGTCTGCGCTGGGCGGGAGCCTGTCTCGTTTACTGCTAGCAGGACTCCAGTGTTGGGATCCTACCGTCAGTCACGCTGGTTGTCACCGTCGTGATCCCGATCTCGGTCATAGTTCCGATCTCGGTCATAGCTTCGGTCCCGGCTGTAGCTCCGGTCACGGTCGCGGTCTCGATTCCGGTCAGAGCGCCGATCCTCGCGGCGCACCCGGCTCTCATATCGGTCCCGGTCGCGCTGCATCCGCTGATAGAAGCGGCGGCGCTCTGCCGCGGAGTGATGGCGACGGTTGAACCGATCGATGGCGTCACGCTGCCGATCCCGGAAATCCTGGAGGTCGGCATCTCGGCGGTCGCTACGCCAGTCCACGTTTCGGTCGCGCCACGAGCTGTCGCGGTCGCTCTGCCGGTCACGCCACTCCGCTGACGGCCGGTGGCCGAGGACTTCGCCGACACGGTCGTTATCTGCTCGGGCTGGCTGAGCGCCCAGAAGGGCGGGGGCGGCCAGCGCCGCTAGGAGCACCACTGCTTTCATCGCACATCTCTCCCTATCCCCGGGGAGCTCTCGCTGGTCCCCAGGGCACTGCGTCCCGGCCCATACGGCTGCTGCTGCCGGGCCTTTGTGCATCTACCCTAGAGACCACGGAGCGAATAGGTTGGTGCCCTATCCTTTCGCGCCACGCGGACAGAGGCATTGGGGCAGGGATGAGCGGGTGAAGAGCGCGGCACGGGGGGCGGCCGCCGTCCCGTGAGAGGCGAGATGGTCTTCGTGCGTGGCGGCTACCCCGCGTGGGATGCGAGGTGGCGGACGCGGGCGGCCATCGACTTCGGCTCCGAGGGGAGCGCGACTAGACTGAGGCCGAGGTCGCGCCGAAGGTCCTCAAGGCGAACGTCGTCGAGGAACACGCCGTCTCGGAGTGCCACTTCGGGGAGCCAGACCTCATCCGGGCGGTAGGGCAGTTGCGCTACCTCTCGGCGGAGGTCGCCGCCGGTCATCAGGCCGGCCACGGTGATGGCCTCGCCGAAGTGGCGGTTGGGCACGGTGACCATCTCCACTGCCAGCCCCTCGACCCTGTTCAGGTCCGCGACGGTTTCCGCCAGCACCTCCGCTCCCATGGTGGCGGTAGCCAGAGCCACCCGGTGGGGGGCGGCGAGGCCCTCCGGCAGCCGGCGGCGGGCCCTCTTCCACTGCTGCTGCCAGAGCCGAGCCAGGCCGATGCCGTCCTCCAGCAGAGCGTACTCTCGATAATGCCCATGGCCCGGAAGCGGGCGGCCCGCCAGGAAGTAGAACTCGTCGGCCAGGTACGCGAAGGGCGTGCCGATGCCCCGCCGGAAGCGGCGCTGCAGGCGCGATACCTGGGCTATGGTCTCCTCCGCGACCTGGGGGGTGACCGGCCAGAGCTGCCGGTTCGCCTTCAGGTGGTCCCCGATGGCCACGGGCACGATGGCGACGTCCAGCGCTCCGGGGTGCAGATCCGCCAGGTCAAGCAGCGTCTTCTTCAGCACCTCGCCATCGTTGATGCGCGGGCAGAAGACGACCTGGCAGTGCATCCGGATGCCGGCATCGGTGAGCTCCCGAAGCTCCTCCAGGATCCGTCCCCCCTTGGGGTTGCCCCCCAGCAGCCGGATCCGCGTGTCTGGGTCAGTGGCGTGGACGCTGACGTAGAGCGGGCTCAGCCGCTGCTCCTTGATGCGCGCCCAGTCCTCAGCGCTCAGGTTGGTGAGGGTGACGTAGTTCCCGTGGGTGAAGGAGAGCCGGAAGTCATCGTCCTTGACGTACAGCGAGGAGCGCATTCGCTTGGGGAGCTGGTACACGAAGCAGAAGGGGCAGTTGTTGTCGCAAGTTCGGATGCGGTCGAAGAGCTCGTTGGCGAACCCCAGGCCCAGGGGCTCCGGCTCCTCAGGCAGGGTCACCTCGTAAGCACCCGTCCCCGGCCGCTCGAGGGTCAGGACCGCCGCGCTGCTGGCCGCCCGGTACATCACGTCCAGCGTATCCAGAACCGGCTCCCCGTCCATGCTCAGCAGCCGATCCCCCACCCGGATCCCGAGCCGGTCCGCCAGGCTGCCCGGCAGCACCTCCTCGATGGCTCCGCTGAGTGATGGATTGGCCTTCCGGCGCTGCTCTACGTGGTCGATGACGGACTGGGAAGGGTAAGCGGGCACTGGCTGGGCCTCCGAAGCTATCTGCATGCGGGGCAGGATGCCACCCCATCGCCCTTACAGTATAGCCAATGAGCGAGAAGGTACCATCTGCCTGAAGGCGGGTCGTAAGGTCGTAGGGTCGTAGGGAGGGGCCTCGGAGGGTGGTGGATGAGCCAAGGGGAGAGGGTCTGAGGGGCCGGTGCCCCGGGCTGAACCCCGGGGCGACAGTTGGCGAACCACGCTGAAGCGCGCTCAGCTGTCTCCTACAGGCCCCTGATGGCAGGCGCTGGCGCTCTTGGGTGCTAGCCGGCTTCCAGCCGGCTTCGGGATCTGCCGCCCCGGGGTTCAGCCCGGGGCACCGGCCCCTCAGACCCTCTCCCCTTGGCTCATCCACCACCCTCCGAGGCCCCTCCCTACGACCCTACGACCCCACGACCTAACGACCCGCCCTCATGCTATCATGGGAAGTGGCCACCGGTACTCCTGCCGGCCGGCGCCTGCCCTTAGCCCTGGAGGTCTGCAACGGATGTTTGACGCCTTTATCTTTGACTTGGATGGCCTGCTGGTGAACACAGAGCTGCCCTACCACCGGGCCTGGGAGGAGCTCTTCCAGCGGCATGGGCAGGAGCTTCCCATGGACCAGTGGCTGCTTTGTTTGGGGCGGATGGATGTGGTGGACTTCTGGGATGTGCTGGAGGATCGGTGCGGCCAGGGGCTCGACCGTGCCACCCTGAAGCCGGCCCTCAAGGCCGCCTTCATGGATGAAGTGCGCGCCCATCCGGAGCCGATGCCGGGCGTGCGCCGCCTGCTGGCCGATATGAAGAGACGCGGGGTCCTGGCCGGTCTCGCCTCTACCAGCGACGACCGATGGGTCTACGGTATGCTGAAGGTGGTGGGGCTGGAGGATGCCTTCCAGGCGGTGGTTACCTCCAGTGACGTGAAGCACGGCAAGCCGGCGCCGGACGTCTATCTGCGCTGCTCTGAGAAGCTGGGCGTGGACCCCGCGAGATGCCTGGCGCTGGAGGACTCCTGCTACGGGCTGCAAGCCGCCAAGGCCGCCGGCATGACCTGCTACGTGGTGCCCAGCGAGCTTACCTGTCGGCAGGACCTATCCCTGGCGGACGGCCGGCTCGATTCCCTGGAGGACCTAGACCTGAATTGCCTCTCAGACACTGATGTCTCGCTCGCCGAGGCTCCAGCCCCCTGATGTGCCCCGCTTGCGGTGTGCGCGCTGCCGTGGAACCCAAGCGTCTCGTGAACGGCGCGGACTAGAGGTGGGCTAGATACGCCGACACCACCACGAAGTGGCAGATGCTTCCGCCCAGCACGA
>DASXUI010000012.1:0-6207 GCA_036504955.1 Armatimonadota bacterium | reverse complement strand
GTGTCCGCGAAGGCCGGTCTCCAGCAGGGCCTGCACAACGAGGGCTTCGAGATGTCGAGGGTCGACGGCAAGCGGACCTACGACCTGCTGCTGGACCTGCTGGATCCGAAGCTGGTGAAGTTTCAGTTCCAGATGTCCACCATCACGGCCGGCTTCGTGGCCGCCGACTACTTCCGGAAGTACCCGGGCCGCTTCTACTCGATGCACCTCCAGGACATTGACATGGGCAGCTCATCCCCAGAAGGCCGGCGCCAGGGACCCCGCCAGGTCGCCCTCGGCAAAGGCAGCATCGACTGGAAGAAGACCTTCAGGGCCGCGAAGATGGGCGGCGTCAGGAACTACTTCGTGGAGCAGGACTGGGGGCTTACGCAGCAGAGCGTCGCGTACCTGAAGACCCTGAGGGTCTAGGGGGTCGTAGGGTCGTAGGGTTGTAAGGTCGTAGGGGAGGAGCCTCAGAGGGTGGGAGGTTGGGGACCTGTCGGACTCGTCGGACCTGTCGGACGATGAGGGCCTACAAGGAGTGGTTCGTATGCCGGGGATGCCATCCCCGGCTGACGTAGAGTCGCCCCTCCGGGGCTGAGGCGGGCCGGCGTAAGCACAAGGATGTGGATGCACAGAGCGCGGGAAGCCCCGGAGGGGCGCCTCTATGTCAGCCAGGGGTAACACCCCTGGCGTACGCTGGCGCCCGGAGATGCCACCCGACCATTCCCGAGGCCCCCACCGTCCGACCGGTCTGACCCGTCCGACAGGTCCCAACCTTCCGCCCTCTGAGGTCCCTCCAGTACGACGCAACGACCCGCCCTTAGTGCCGCTGCGCGGCGAGGAGGCAGGACCATGGTGCGGCTTACCATCTTGGCGGCGCTGGCGCTGATCTGGGCTGGGGGTGGCGCGAACGCGGCCGGGCCGGCGGACCCGCACCTGATCCCCGAGGCGCGGCAGGTGCTGAGCTACCTTCACTCCATCTACGGCAAGCGCGTGCTCTACGGCCAGGCCACGAACCACGGCCCCGGCGTCGGGGAGTACCCCAACGCGGTGGCGACTTACAAGGCCGCCGGCAAGTATCCCGCGCTGGTGAGCATCGACCTCTACGGCTGGAATCCGCCGCACTGGGGCAGCTCCTACAAGACGGTGCTCCAGGCCTACATCGACGGCGCGCGGAAGTGGTGGGAGGAGCGGCACGGGCTGGTCACGATGCAGTACCACTGGGGCAGCCCGCTCCGCCCGGACGGCACGGCGTGGGTGGGTGACCCGAAGGATGCCCCGCATGTCGACGTGGGCCGGGTCGTGACACCCGGCACCGAGGAGAACCGGGCGGCCATGGAGGACCTCCGCCAAACCGCCGACTACCTTCAGCAGCTCGCGGACGCGCGCGTCCCAATCCTGTTCCGGCCTCTGCACGAGATCGACGGGGGATGGTTCTGGTGGACGGACCGCCAGAAGCCGGAGAACACGGCGGCGCTCTGGCGGATGATCTACGACTACCTGGTCAACCGGCGCAAGCTCCACAACCTGATCTGGGTCTACAGCGCCGGCGTTCAGAAGGACCCGGTCGAGTTCCGGAAGCGCTTCTACCCCGGGGCCCAGTACGTGGATATCGCGGGAGTGGATATCTACAGCAACCAGGCGGGGCAGGACTACCACACAGACGCCTACCAGAACTACTACGACGTGATGAAGCAGGTAGCGCCCGGGAAGATGCTGGCGCTCTGCGAGTGCGACACGGTACCGAATCCCAGGGTGATGGCCAGCCAGGGGCCGATGTGGCTCTACTGCCTGCCCTGGTGGGCTCCCGGCAAGGACAACCCGCCGGACTGGGTGAAGCAGGTCGCCAACGATCCGCTCATGGTGACGCTGGACAAGCTGCCCGCGCTTAGGAAGACTGACTCGCGCAAACACTGATTGGGGGACCTCCCGGAATGAAGCGGAACGAATCGAACCTCTCACGCCGCGCCTTCTTGAAGGCATCGGCGCTTGGCATCGGCGCGGCGGCTCTGGGCGGGCCCCTGGCGACCCTGGGCAGCGCCGCCTCGACGGCCGCCAACAGCAAGCTGAACCTCGCGCTGGTCGGCTGCGGCGGCCAGGGCCGTGGCGACATGAACGGCATGCTGGCGTCCGGCCTGGTGAACGTGGTCGCCCTGTGCGACCCCGACGCGGAGCAGATCGGCAGGGCGCGCGCGGAGTCCCTCAACCATGGCGCCGACTCGGCCAAGGCCTTCGAGGACTACCGCAGGCTGCTGGACCAGGCGTCGACCTTCGATGCCGTGCTCATCGCCACGCCCGACCACTGGCACGCGCCGCTGTGCAAAGCCTTTATGAAGGCTGGCAAGCACATCTACTGCGAGAAGCCGCTGACGCACAGCGTGGCGGAGGCCCGCGAGCTGAGGGAGCTGTCCCGCCGCAGCAAGGTTGTGACCCAGATGGGCAACCAGGGCAGCGCCAGTGAGTCACTGCGCCGCTGCACGGAGATCATCAAGGCCGGCGCCCTGGGCCAGGTTCGGGAGATCTACGAGTGGGGAATCGGCGTGGCCGCCCGCGAGGGGAGCGAGCCCGGAGAGGACCCCATTCCCTCCACCTTCAACTGGGACCTGTGGGTCGGCCCCTCGGCCATGCGGCCCTTCAGGAAGGGCGTCTACCATCCCGCCGTCTGGCGCGGCTGGTTCGACTTCGGCAACGGCGGCCTGGCCGACTTCTTCTGCCACGCCGTGAACCTGCCCCTGCGGGCGCTGGACCTGGGCTACCCGGAGCGGCTGGTGACGAACATGCAGGAGAACGGCCAGCAGGTTCCCGGTAAGGCCGCGGTGGAGTATCACTTCGGCGCCCGCGGCTCCCTGCCGCCGGTGGTCCTCTACTGGATGGGCGACCAGAAGCCTCCGGCCGAGGTCACCAAGCCCCTCAGCGACCTCTTCGGGGAGAAGATCCCGGACGGCCTGCTGGTCGTCGGCGACAAGGGCTGCATCCACACGAGCCACTGGAACACCGACGGCCTGATCCGCCTGAACGGCGAGCCCGGCTTGGTGCGCGTGACGAGCCATCCCGCCACCAAGGACATCCCGCAGACCCTACCGCGCACCGACGGCCACGACCGGGAGTGGCTCGCGGCCTGCCGTGGCCAGGGACACACCTTCTCCGACTTCGACTTCGGCGGGAAGCTGACGGAAATCGGCCTGGCGGGGGTGGTTGCCCTCCGCGCGGGCAAGTCCCTGGACTGGAACGGCCAGAAGATGAAGGCCACCAACGCCCCTGAGACGGACCGCTTCGTTCACACTCCCGCGCGGAAGAAGTGGATGATCTGATCGCTCTGAGCTGCAGGGCCTGCGGCGGACAGTTCTGGGTCCAGGCAGCCCCCCGGAATGGCCGAGGCCCGGCGTGCCGCTCAGGTACGCCGGGCCTTCCTCATGGTATACCACTCGGAGCAGCGAAAGGGGTTCGCGCGTCGTTAGGCGTCGTCCGAGGGAGGATCTAGGGGCGCCGCCGGGAATCCTCGGTGCTTCGGAGGCGATAGAGCGGGCTCAGGCCACGACGGCGGCGCTTTCCACGTACCCGGTATGGCAGACCGCTGGCGGCATCACCCACACAACCACCTGCCTTGGCTTCCATCGGCACCAGTCCCGAGCAGCGTGGGGCTTGGACTCAGCACAGCGGTTCCTTGTGCGGAGCGCCGTCGCGTATCCCAGATAGCGGCACGGTCAGCGCCAGCGACTGGGGAGCCTGGACACGACAAGGTCTGCTTGGTGCTGTAGTGACTGCAGGGCACGGCCATCGCCACCGGCCAAGTTGGCGTCGAACCACAGGCTTCGGGGCTGAAGCGTGTCCCTGATGCGCAGGTACCGGAGGCTCCCGTCACAGAAAAGCCAGCTGGCCTGGCCGCTACTGCTGTGGGTGAAAACGGCCGAGGCGTAGGGAGGCTGAAGCCAGCGCATGTGGTCGTCCACCTCACTCTGGGTGAAGCGACACACACTCTCCGTCTCAATCTGTCCGGCCAGAGTCTGCGCTTCGGCTAGCAGAATGACGTGGGTCGGGTCCGAGATGTCGGCCTCACTCACAACCGGTCCGGTCGGCTCACCGTTAGTGGCGTCAGCCCGAAACTGTTCGCCGTTCATTGCGTATGAGTAAGGGCCGCCTGTCTCCGCCGGATACGGAGCTATGCTGGGAAGAGTAAGAACCTGCATCGAGTCCAAACGATCGAAGTACTCGTTGGAGGGACATTGGTGTACGCCTGCTGACCGCACAAATGAGTGAATGCGCGCCCGCCAGGTAGGCACGTTGAACTGAATGTGGTCCTCAGCACTGTTGCTATCGGTATAGGGCGCCGGGTAGCAGTTGTCCCAGGATCCCAGGTACAACTCGAAGGCACTACTCAGCTGCTTCATGTTGCTCTGGCAGACCGTGATCCTCGCCCGGTTCCGCACCGCAGAGAAGACGGGGAAGAGCAGCGCCGCCAGCACCGCGATGATGGCGATCACCACCAGTAGCTCCACAAGGGTGAAGCCTCTGCTCTCTGTCCCCTGTCCTAGCTCACGGCGCATGGTAGCCTCCCTAGTCCTTCGCCCGCTACCTGTAGGGGGGGCGGATCCGCGCCAGCACCATGGCAGTGGTCGCCTGGGTGCTCCAGGGCTCAGTCACCTGGGTGTCGGACAACCTCGGCCACAGATAGCGGGGAACGTAGGTCTGGGAGAGGGTCATCCACTTCACGTGCCCGTCGAAGAAGAGGAAGTTGCTACCTCCCCCGTGCAGGATCAGGCGCGGCCGGGCTAGCGGGCCGAAGTAGAGTGTGTGGGGGTTGTAGCCGTGGACTGCCACCCAGGGCGTCTCTACGAAGCTGAGGGTGCTGCTCCGGTCGCGGATTCCCCTCGTGGTCACCACTCCGTCGGCCGGGTCCTTCCCGAACACGTTCTCCAGGTCATCGGGCAGCCTGTAGGAGGAGAGCTGATCAGCCTGACGGGGAGCATACCGGCAGTCGGACAGTCGGGATTCGTCGTCCCCGCACCCGAAGTACTCCTTCCAGCCCTCCAGCGTGAGGCCGGTTGGGTCACTGGGGCAGCGTAGGACCGCGCGGGTGGTCAGATAGGGCTCCAGGGGAGTGAGGAAGTTGGAGGACGTACCAGCGAAGGCGGGTCCGTAGTAGATGCCCTCCCACTCATCCTCGTAGGTCTGGAAGGCGACCCCGATCTGCCGGAGGTTGCTGGCGCAGTGGGTGCTCCGGGCGTTCTCCCGGGCCCGGGCGAGGATCGGCAAGAGCAGCGCCGCTAGCACGGCGATGATGGCGACCACCACCAACAGCTCGATGAGCGTGAAGCCTCTGCTCTCTGTCCCCTGTCTGGGCTCACGGCGCATGGCACGCCCCTCGGCCTTCCTGCCCCTACTGGTAGGGTGCATGGAGCCTGCGCAGGCCCCTCGCAACAACCTCCGCGACGGTGAAGCTGGGCGAGTCAATCACCTGCTTGTCGTTGAGTCGGGGCCAAAGGTACTTGGGCTTCAGAGTCTGGGTGAGGGTCAGCTTTCTCACATGCCCGTCGAAGAAGAGGAAGTTGCTGCTCCCCGCGTGGTTCAGCAGCAGCCGGGGGCGCTGAAGAGGCCCAAAGAACCAAGTTCCGGAGTCATACCCGTTGAACCACAGCGTCGGCGTCTCCACGAAGGAGATGGTGTTAGACGGATCTTGCACCGTTGCCAGCGAGGGCGTGTCGCCGCGAATCTGGGAGCTATAGAGCCCGGTGGCGTCCATCGGCATGGTGTAGGAGCAGAAGACCCCGCTACGGGGCCGCTCGTTGACACACTCCTGGTTGCCAGCGCCCTGGCCCTCACAGCCCAGGTAATGCTGCCAGCCCTCCAGCGAGGTGGCCGGGTCACTGGGGCAAGGAAGAACGGCCCGCCCAGACAGATAGCGTTCCAGGGGGACGAGCAGACCCATGTTCTCGGGTCCAATGCTGGGCACATAGCCCTCCCAGTCCTCCTGGTAGAGATGGAGCGCGGTGCCTATCTGCCGAAGGTTATTGGCGCAATGGGTGGTGCGAGCGGCATCCCGGGCCTTGGCGAAGACAGGGAGCAGCAGGGCCGCCAACACAGCGGTGATGGCGATCACCACCAGTAGCTCCACGAGGGTGAAGCCGTCCGCCGGCCCGCCGCGTCGCGCAGCGCGAACCGCCCGGGCACGGGGTGACCCGTGGGGACGAGGTTGATCGCTCTCCACCATGGCAGGCCTCCTGAGGC
>DASXUI010000011.1:0-6272 GCA_036504955.1 Armatimonadota bacterium | reverse complement strand
GAGAGGGTTCACGGTAAGCTCGCAGCGGAGCCGCTTCACCGTGAGACTGGGAGCGCCCTCGCTCCCCCCGCTTGATGCCGCAACCAACAGTAAAGACCCCATCAACATCAGCCCACCCCTACACCCAAAGCGCATCGCCTTAGTCCGTTCCGGTGGCTGCCGCCACCCGCCAAGCCACTCACTCGCCCTGCCGGCCGCTACCAGTTGCCGCCCCGTCCCTCCGCGCCCCATCGGAGTCACGGGGATGGCGGGCGCTCTGCGCGCGCCTGATCCTGCCTGACGATGGGGGCCGCGCGAGCACCTGACGAGGACCTATTCGACCCAGCGGGCCTTGAGCCCCTGTACCCGATCAGGCAGAGGCGTTCGCTTCCGCGCTAGGCTGCTGGCTCTGCGGTGTTGACAGACCCCTCCAAGCAAACTAGCATTGAGAGGCACGTTGCCAGGGGCAGTGCCTCTCTCTCGCAGGAGCGGCCTCCATGGACGAGCATCCACGGATCACCCGAGCACCCGCCCTCCGAATGGCCACAATTGGCACCTCCCGAGCGGGCCAGAAGGCTCGTCCCGGCCCAGCAGTTGCTGTGTAGAACCAGAAGGCCTTGTGCCAGGTATCCAGCTTGGCACGGGGCCGGCCGGCGCTCACGATTCGAGCTTCGCGACGCGCCCATCGCCACCGTGAATCCCGGGCTCCTGCCCCCTGTATGGGACCAGCCGCCCGGTGCCGCCGGGCCCCAAGGGCTGGCGGGCCGTACCAGAGGCGCCACGTGATGGGGCCGGTAGGGATATGATCCATGGGTAGAGAGTCTAGGCAGAGGCGAAGGGCGCCCAGCTATGCGGACGTGGCTCGTGCCGCGGGAGTATCTCAGACCACCGTTTCGTTCGTGCTGAACGAGCGCACCGACATCCCGCTGCTCGCCACCACGCGGGAGAGGGTCCTCAGCGCGGCGAGGGATCTGGGCTACCGCCGGAACTCTCTCGCCCGAAGCCTGGTTCACGGGCGCACCCAGACCATAGGGATGCTGGTGCCCCAGTTGGACAGCAGCTTCAGCGCCGCCATTGCTCAGGGCGTGCAGGAGGGGCTGGAGTCCGAGGACTACCGGGTGCTGCTGGGGCACGCACGCCACGACGCGACGGTTGAGGCCCGGCAAGTTGAGCTCTTCCTGGAGCACCGGGTGGACGGGATCATCGCCGTCACGGACGAGTTCACCATCGAGCACCTGGAGGACTGGCTTCAGGAGCTCCTGATGCAGAACACGCCCTGCGTCCTCGTCGACGACAGCTCCTTCTGCGGAAGGGCAGACTGCGTCGTCAGCGATGACTTCCATGGAGTGCGCCAGGTTGTAGAGCACCTAAGCTCACTCGGACACCGGCGCATCGCGCACCTAGCGGGAGGCGGGAGGGTCAGCTCCGGCCGGGACCGGCTCGCGGCCTTCCAATCCGCCGCCGAGGACGCTGGCATCGCGTCGGAGGTCGTGGTGGTGCCCAGCTCAGGCTACGTGCTGACCCCTTGGAATTCGCGCGTGAGAGAGCTCATGGGTCGGTCCCCGGCTCCCACGGCGCTCTTCTGCGCAAACGACACCGTGGCCGCGGAGGCACTGGACGCCCTGGACGAGATGGGGATCCGAGTACCTGGCGACGTCTCGGTGGTCGGCTATGCCGGCTTCGAGGTCGGGCGCGCCCTCAAGCTTACCAGCGTGAACCAGCATCCCCAGGAAATGGGACGCGTGGCGGCCAGACGTCTCCTCGATCGAATCGGCAACCGCGACCTCCCACCCCAGCTCTTCACCTTGCCCGTGGAGCTAGAGCCGCGCCGCACATCTGCACAGGCTCCGAACTGAGTCAGCGTCCATGTGCTATCTCATCAGTATGTCTTGTGCGCTTGTGCACCACCACCGCGTCAGGTCTGCGGCACCCGGTGGAAAACTGCTGCTGGGTACCGACCAGGCCGAATCCGCCTCCGGCCAAGGCTAGAGCACCGCTCCAGGAGTGGGCACGGGGGGGCTATGCCCCTGGCGCTGCCCTGCGGCGCCCATCACTGGCAACAGTCTGGTCGCTTGGATAATAGGTGATCCTCGGTGGCGATCCGAGCAGGCGTTGCCCGCACGACAAGGGGACTGCTGTTGGAGGCGCTCAGGCAGCCCATCCAGAACCCTGCATCCCAGGGTATCGGCCACCCCAGGGTTGGGTAGGCGCCGCGCTCGCGAGACGGCGGCCGGCGCGGGGCGCCAGGGAGATTGGGGCCCTCTATGACCACCTATGCCCAGGACACGACCCCGAACTGCCCGAAAGGGAGCAGACGCCCCCCAGCCGGACGGCCGCGCCGGCCCAAGACCCCGAGCCCCTCACCCCGGCGTCGGACCAGTACGTTCAGCGCTCCGCCGTTGGTTCAGACCCTTCCCGTGCTCCTTCTGGCTCTCCTGGCTGTGTTATGGCTTTCCACAATTGCCCGCGCCCAGGTCGCTGAGCCCGTCGCTTGGGGTAAGGAGCCGGTGGTGGAGCTGACCACAACCCGCGGCGAGGTGGTCCTCAACGGGCAGTGGCAGTTCATGCCCGCCGCTGGCGCACTCCCCGCGGCCAGCGACGCGGCATGGGGCCTGGCGTGGGTGCCGGGAAGCTGGAGCGCCAACGCGAAGCTGCTCGGGGTCAGCCGCCAAGGGTCCGGCCCCGCGTGGACCGGCTTCAACGGGGCACTGCTTGCGCGCGGCTGGTACCGCAGGCCGCTGCACATCCCGGTCGCCTGGCGCGGTCGCTCCATCCTCCTAGACCTCTCCCTGGTCAGTACCGACGCTCTGGTCACCGTGAACGGCCGGCCCTGCGGCCGCCTCAAATGGCCCTCCGCGGTTCTGGACATTACAGATGCCGTCCAGCCGGGCCAGGACGCGGACCTGCTGATCGATGTCTGCGCCACTTCGGACGAGGGCGCCGCCGACCGACTCCTGGGCGCGCCGGCAGGGCCCGGCCCAGCCACCGACGCCGCGCCCCTGCAGACGCGAGGAATCACCGGCGACGTGGTGCTTCGAAGCGAGCCCAAGGGCCCACGCGTCACCGACCTGTTCGTTCGGACCTCGACGAGACTGAAGCAGCTGTCTCTGGACGTGGAGCTAACCGGCCTGCGCTCCGCTGGCAGTGTGGACCTCGAGGCGCGGGTGCTGGATGAGAAGGGGAAGGAAGAAGCCCGGTTCACCAAGCGCGTCTCGACCCAGGCCGCATCAAGCCAGGCGGTCACGGCCACTTGGGTGTGGCCCAACCCCAGGTTGTGGGACCTTGGGCAGCCCAACCTGTACACACTTCTACTCAGCGTGAAGGGCGAGGCGCTGAACGATGAGGTCGTTCAGCGCTTCGGTTTTCGCGAGTTCTGGATCGAGGGCCGGCACATCTTCCTGAACGGCACCGAGTTCAGGATGCGCCCCTGGACCGCTGACGCGGCTGGTGAGTGGCAGGAGGTCGGCGCCTACCGCCCGGCGATCGCGAATCAGATCGATGCCGGCCGGGCGCTGGGCTTCAACATTCAGGAGATCTGGCCGGAGAACGAGCGAGAGCGAGGGTGGTACCAGGCGTGGGATCAGTGGTACGACATCGCCGACACCAAGGGCTGGCCGGTGATCGGCAAGGCCCTCTCGGCCATGCCCTTCATCAGGCCTGGCTCGACCCCCGGATGGGCTCAGCTCAAAGGGGACTACAGCCGGGAGATGCGGGCGGAGCTGCGGAAGCGACGCAACCACCCCAGCATCGTCGCCTGGGTCCTGGACGCCAACGCCTATGGGTATCTGTCGGATCAGGATCCCACGCGGCTTGGCCGAAGCGGCGGCTACGATCGCGAGAGCTGGTGGTTCAAGAACGCCACGGAGCCTGGAATCGAGGCGGTGGCGATGGTCAAGGAGGCGGATCCCACACGGCCCGCCATCACCCACCACGGAGGGTCCGTGGGAGACATGCACACCTGCAACGTCTACCTCGATATGACCCCCCTACAGGAGCGTGAGGAGTGGCTCAGCGCCTGGGCCAAAGACGCCCCCTTGCCCTTCGTCGCCATCGAGATGGGCACTCCCCTGTTCACCAGCTTCCTGCGATCCAGGGACGGCTTCTCCCAGTCCATCGTCTCGGAGCCCTGGGCCACGGAGTACGAGGCAACATACCTAGGCCCGCAAGCATATGCCCTGGAGACGGACGAGTACCGTCGTGAGATCCGCGACCGCTACGACGTGGAGCACAAGCAGGGCGACCAAAGCTACCGGTCCTGGCATGGGTTCCCCCCTCTCGTCTTCAGCCCCGGCATGCAGGCCGTCGAGAGCCTGTTCATCGCTAGCACCTGGCGGAGCTGGAGGACCCTGGGCAGTACGGGCGGGATGAACCCCTGGGAGATGGCCAACTCCTTCCCGAAGGAGGAGAGACCCGCCGTGCCGCTCCCCGACTTCGTGCCGGGGACACGCGGCTCCCACCGCACCTCCATGCGTCCCTTTGCCCTCTACGGGTACTCAGAACGGGGCGGCGTTAAGCGGCTCGACGGCGCACAAGCCCTCGTCGCCAACAACGGTCCGACGCTGGCCTGGATCTGCGGGCCAGAGGCCGCCGTGACCGCCAAGGACCACCACTTCCTCTCCGGGAGGCCGGCGGAGAAGCAGGTTGCCCTTCTGAACGATACTCGTGGCCCCCTGCCCTACCACGTGGCCTGGAAGGTCGTAGTCGGCGGCGCGGCAGTAGCCCAGGGCGAGGCGGCCGGGGAAGTGCGGCCGGGGACCACGACCTTTGCGCCGATCAGCTTCACTTGCCCCGTCCTTGCCGGTGTAGCCAAACAGGACGCATCGCTGGAGATGCAGGCGGAGCTAGGGGAGGTAACGCACAAGGATCGTTTGGACTTCCGGATCTACAAAACTCCTGACGCTCTGAAGGGAACGATCGCCGTCTTTGACCCTGTCGGACTGACCTCACCGATGCTGAAGGCCCTGGGTCTACGGATCACCGCCTGGAACGGGAAGCCAGGCCCCGGCCTTCTGGTGATCGGACGAGAGGCCCTCTCCAAGGGCCACGAGCTGCCGGGCGACCTGCGCTCCTTCGTCGGCAGGGGCGGCCGGGTGCTGGTGATGGAGCAGGACCCAGAGTGGATCCGTAGAGCGAAGGGCCTGCGCGTAGCCCGCCACGCCGCGAGGCGCGTCTACCCCGTCGCCTCCCACAAGGGAATGGCGGGCGTCGACTCCGAGGATCTGAGGGACTGGAACGGCGAGAGCACGCTACTGCCCCGCCATGAAGAGACACCGATGGAGATCCGGAACGGCAACCCCGTGTATCCGCGATGGGGCTGGCACTGGGGCAACCGGGGGGTGGTGAGCAGCGCCGCCATCGAGAAGCCGCACTACGGCGCCTGGCGCCCGCTGCTGGAGTGCGAGTTCGACCTCGCCTACTCGCCGCTGATGGAGCTGGAGCTGGGCTCCGGCTCGCTGATCCTCTGCACGCTGGACCTTGAGGATCACGCAGCTCAGGATCCGGCTGCCGCCCTAACAGCCCGGTTGGTGCTGGGCTATGCCCTGAGTCTGAAGCCGAAGCCACGGTCGGCCAAGACCCTCTACATCGGTGCGGACACCAGCCTGGTTGATGAGCTTGGACTCGTCTATGAGAAGGCGGAGAAGCCGGACGCCAAGGCAGACCTCGTGGTGTTGGGCCCGGGGTCCGTCGTGACCCCGAGCGAGATGGACGCCTACTTATCCCAGGGGGGTAAGGCGCTGTACCTGGCCGCACGACAACCCCTGGAGCCCTGGATCAGCCCCACCAAGGACTTCCGCGGCTCCCGAGAGGTGCCCGATTGGCCCGAGTGCGCGGGGCTCAGCGCCTCGGACCTGCATTGGCGCGCTCCCCATGACGCCCTCACCTTCCGCCCCTCCCCCGTCACCGGAGCAGATGGCCTCCTGGCCCGTCGCGTGCTGGGCAAGGGAGTGGCGCTCTACACCCAGATCGACCCTGACGCCCTGGAGGCCGATCGCCTCACCTACTTCCGCTTCACCCGTTGGCGGGAGACGCGCGCGCTCTCGCAGCTCCTCACGAACCTGGGCGCCCGCTTCCGTTCCGACGCGGCCATCGCCAGTACCTCCAACCGCTGGCTCAGCCTGGTGGGCCCCTGGCAGGCGCGGCTCACCCACGCGGCCCCGGAGGGAGCGGCGGACCCCGGCGTCACCGATGAGGCGCGCAAGGCGCTGGCGGGCGGAATCGAGGAGGCAGGGTGGCAGCAGGTGCAGGTGCCAGGCCCTTGGTCGAGCTACGGCGAGGGATGGAAGAGCGCGGGC
>DASXUI010000010.1:0-2338 GCA_036504955.1 Armatimonadota bacterium | reverse complement strand
CTAGAGGGAAGGCCGGAAAGGGCCTTCCCTGAGAGTGCTACGCGGCCAGGCCCAGCGACCGGTACGGCCAGAAGTGGGGAGGGGTTAAGCCCAGCAGTGCCCACCCGCCCGGCCACTTGGTGCGCGACGACCGGGTGAGGGAGTCCGAGGAGGCCGGTCCCGGTCTCCCCTGCCGGGCCACCCAGTTCCAGGTCCACCGCAGGTTCGCCAGCGTAGCGGCCAGCAGGGCCTGGCAGCGGCTCTTAGCTCTGCCACGGTACCGAGCTTGCCCCACTCCCAAAGCCCCCAGCCGGGCCAGGCCGTGTTCCACGACCACCCGGTCACTGAGGACCGCTTGCCCCTCCGGCGTCTGTTGGTAGGCTCGAGCGGCTTGCAGCAGCGCCTCCTGGGGATGCACTCTCACCTGGCGGCCCGCCGCTGAAGTTGTGCACTGGCTCCTGAGGGGGCAGCCCGTACAGGCTGCCCCGAACTGGTAGAGGCGGCCTCCGTCCTTCTCCTTAACGAAGGTCCGCGTGGTCTGGCCTGCCGGGCAGGTGACGGACTCCCCCGCCAGGTCTATCCCAAAGGCGCTCTTGGGGAAGCGACCTCCCGGTCGGCTCGCCCGTGGGGCTCGGACCACCAGTTCCCGTCCCGCTTCCTGGAAGGCTTGCCGGGTGGCTCCGCTGCCGTAGGCTCCGTCGCCCACTACCTGCTCCACCGCTTGCCCCGTGGTCTCCTCGACTCGCTCGATCGCCTCCAGCACCCCTTGGGCGTCCCCCGCGTTGCCCGGCAGTACAGCGCAGTCCAGGATGAGCTGGCTCTCTCGGTCCACGACGACCGCCACCTTGTGCCCGGTGAAGCGCTTGCTGGCGCTCTTGTGGCCGTGGCGCTGTTCGGGATCGCTCACCGAGGGGATCCGGTCAGGAGCCGTTCCCCGCTTCAACTGAGCCCTCGGCCCTCCCTCGGGAGGTTCCTGCCACTCCACGTCCTGCAGCAGGAGCTGGCTCAGCAGCTCACAGGCCTCCTTCACCCGCTCCCGCTGAGCCTCCCCCGCGAAGCTCGCCCAGTGCAGCAGCCGTCGGGCGTCCCTCACGATCTCGGTCAGGAAGGCTTCCCGGGCCTGAGGGTCGGACCAGTCTAGCTCCGCGCTGCCCTTGAGGCTGGGCCCGAAGTAGCGGCCCAGTCCCTGTCGGGCGACCCAGGCCTCCAGCTTCTCTCCGCTGGTCATCGCCAGTACCCGGGTCACCTGCTGGATGCCCGCGGCCAGTAGGTTGTAGGTGTCTTCGACCGCGCCCTTCCCCAGCATGGGCTTGGTATCGACCGCGACCTTCAGCTTTCCACCCTTCAGGAGGCCTGCCCGCCTCGCTTCCTGGAGACTCCCCTCGAAGAGCTGGCGCACGCCCTCGTGGAGGATCAGATGGGAGCGGAAGAGCTGCAGCGTACTCTTGGCACACAAGGGCGCTCCGGCGTGCCGACCTAGCACGGCGGCCCACCGCAGATCGAAGCCACTGCGCTCCACCGCTTCCTCGTCGGAGCAGCCCGCCTGCTGCTGCAGTAGGAGCATCAGCGCCAACTGAGAGGGGGGCACGCTGGGACGGCCTACGCGCTCGGAGTAGAAGCTCAGGAAGGCCTCATCCTGGAAGAGCCGGGGCGCGGCCTGGGCTAACTGCCCGTGGAAGCTCCCCTCCGGTAGCTCTAGCGGCCATACGTTCCCCACATCGAAGAGACTGACTTGCTTCTTACGCCGACCCAGCATCCACTGACCTCCTTGGGCCTATCCCAAGAAGGAATTCCACCTCTCAACCAAGGAAACCTCTGATCGTCTCCTATTGCCGGGAACAACCGGGCCTTTTCGGCCGCGTCTCTAGGGCTGATGGTCCGGCACCACCTTCCAGGGCTGATGTGGGCCGTCACCTTTGGCGCAAGGCTCTGGGGAAGCCGTCCCCGCGCCGGGTCCAGCAAAACGCCCTGACATGGGCGGCAGCGGACGACTGGGGCACAAGGGCTCAGTGGGCCCTACTCAGGCTAGCTGGGCTCCTCTGGTCGCGCGTGACCTATGCCCCGTTGCGTCTCCACGCTTCGCATGAGGGATGGGACTGCCTGGCATCGCCAACCCTACGGGGCGCCGTGCCAGCGCGAGCTTGTGCCCCATGTGTGTCCTGGTGGCTTGGTGGGAAGGGTTCGCTCGCGGCTAGGGATGTAGGGGGACCAGCCGTCTGCCGAGTTGGAAGAGGGTGTGGCGGAGGGGGTGGGAGAGGTAGCGGAGGCGGTCTGGGGCTGTGTCCATGGTCTTGAGGTGGAAGAGGGAGAGGCGGAGGCTGGCTTCGCGGAGGTCTTCGCGGCCGTAGAGGCCGGCGCG
>DASXUI010000009.1:0-5143 GCA_036504955.1 Armatimonadota bacterium | reverse complement strand
AAGGCCCAGTCCTTCGCGACCCACCTGGACGCGGTCTCGGAGGACGCGAACCAGCAGAGCAGGTTCGCCGTCTACGCCCAACCCCCAGACTGGAAGGCTCGCAGGAGGCTGGTTCAGCGCATCACCGTGGAGGCGCCGGTGGGCCCGGAGGTCCACGCCGCCGCCGACCCCGTGGAGGTCACGGGACGCTTCTACGCCCTCTCGCGAACTGACACCGGGACCCTCCGCAGCGACTCCCTGGGTGCCATGGAGGAGGACTCCCTGGGTGCCACCGAGTACACGGTGGCCTCCATGGTCAGCACCGCCACTCCCTCCCAGCTTCGCCAGGCGCATGTGAGGAACCGTCCGTTCACCGACTTCCGCGCCGACAGGGAGGCGGTCGCGGACCGAGTCACGGATCTGGCGCGCACCATCACCCTCGGCGCGCGGACTCCTTTCGACAAGGCCCAGGCCATCGCCAGCTACCTGCGCTCCAACTACACCTACTCCCTTGAGCCGCCCCTTCTGCCCGACGAGGAGGACGCGACCGGCTTCTTCCTCTTCAAGACTCGCACCGGCTATTGCGAACACTTCGCCAGTGCCATGGCGATTCTATGCCGCTCCCTGGGGATCCCGGCCCGCGTGGCGGCAGGGTACGCCCCGGGCGACTGGGACCCCGCCTCTCACCGGTGGATCGTGCGCCAGCTCCACGCCCACGCCTGGACGGAGGTCGACTTTGGGGAGTTCGGGTGGATACCCTTTGACCCTACCGGCGGCCTCCGGGCGGAACCTGCCGGCTATCTCTCCCTGGCGAAGATACTGGCGCACCTCACCCGCCTTCTGACCTCCCGAGAGCTGGTGCCTCGTGTCCTGATGCTGTGCCTGATGGCGATGGCGCTCTACCTGGTAAAGGTAGAGGCGTGGGACCGCTGGGGCCGGCCGGCCTGGAGGTCACGGATGGGCCGGCGCGCGTCCAGCAGCCCGGTCCGGCAGCTCTCCAACCACTACCGCCGCTTCTGCCACCAGGCCGCCCGCCTCGGCGCCCCCCGCGACCCCCGACAGACGCCGTCCGAGTACGCGCTGGCCGTGCTCAGTCAGCTTCCCACCGACGCCGACACCGCGCGGCAGGCCCTGGCGGAGATGACGGACCTGGTGAACCGCGTTGGCTACTCGGGCGCTCCGGCCACCCCGGAGGATGCGTCCCAGGGAGGAGAGCTGGCCCGTCGGATGGGTCGGGCCGTCAAAGAGGCCCTGAAGGTCCGCGGAGCGGCACCGTCCGCCCCGCGCGAGGGAGACTCCATCTGATGCCGGTCGATGCCCCCAGAGAGGCCGTGAAGCCCCTTGTACTCCTCCACGGAAGCGATGACGCCTCCAAGCGCGAGCGTCTGAAGGCGCTCCTGAAGAAGCTGGTGGATCCGGACTTCTCCACCTTCGACCTGGTGCGCCTGGACGCCCGCTCTCAGCCCATGGCCCAGGTGCTGAACCGGCTCGCCACCGCCCCCATCGCCTCAGCGCGTCAAACCGTGGTTCTGCTGGGGCCCGAGCGGCTGCGGCCCAAGGAACTGGAAGCCCTGCTGAAGGCGGTGCCCTCTTTGCCGGAGAGCGGATGCCTGATCCTGGTCACGGAGGAGTCCGGCAGCGACCGAGGCGAGAGCCTGCCCGTGAAGCTCATGAACGCGGCCAAGAAGCACGGGCTGGTGGAGGAGTTCCGGGTCATGAACCAGGGGCAGGCGCAGGCCTTCGTGGTCCTGAGGGCCCGCCAGATGGGCCTCGCCCTCAGCCCGCCGGTGGCCCGGCAGCTTGTGTTCCAGGCGGGAACCCTTAGGGGCAGCCTGGAGAGCGAGATGGAGAAGCTGGCGGCCTATGCCGACGGCCGGGAGGTGACCGCCGCCGACGTGGAGGCCGTGGCCGCGGCTTCGCCTGAGGCGAACGTGTTCCAGCTCGTGGATGCCGTGGGGGCGCGCGATGCCGCGGCGGCGCTGGGCGCCCTGGACACGCTGCTCTCCAAGGGAGAGAAGCCCTTCGCGCTCTTCGCCATGATTCTTAGGCAGCTCCGGCTGGTGTGGCAGGTGAAGCTGCTGCAGGAGAAGCGGATGCTCCGCGTCTCCTTCCTGCAGCTACCGGAGGAGGTCACGGCCCTGCTGCCGAGGGATCCCTACCTGGGCCGTCTGGACTGGCAAAAGGAAAAGCTCGCCGGTCAGGCGAGCCGCTTCACGTGGTCTCAGTTGGTGGAGAGCTTTTCCCGCGTCCTGCAGGCCGACCTGATTCTGAAGGGAGTTCAGGACGGACCGCAGGACGCGCAGATGCTGATGGAGTCCCTGGTGCTAGGCCTGTGCCGGGGCGGCGGTCTTGTTCAGCCGCTTCGCCAGGCGTGACTTGCGCCGGGCCGCGGCGTTCTTGTGGATGATCCCCTTCTGCGCCGTGGTGTCCAGCAGCTTCACGGTCATCCGCAGAAGCTCCTTGGCGTCGTCCACCTGGTTGGCCTCAATGGCGGTACGCGTCTTCTTCGTCCAGGTCTTTAGGGCGGACTTGGCCGACTGGTTCCGCAGCCTACGCTCGCGGGACTTCTTTACGTCCTTCTTTACAGACTTAATGTTGGGCATACGAGTCGATCACCTCTCGCGGGATTTGTGCTGAGCCCGCCGCGGCCGTGAAGGCCGGGGAACCAGGGGGCCGCCAAACAAGGATAGACTAGGCGGGCCAAGGCTCAGCGGGATAAACTTGGGTGGGGACGCTCTCAGGAAGAGGTCCCGGCAGAGACTCCGCTTACCGGCACTCAGGGGCTGGGCCCGCGCGGCCGATGGACTGGGTGTCCCACACGTCAGAAAGTATACCAGAGATTGCCACCTAGAACAATAGACGCAGAAAGCGACCCACCGGCCGCTGGTAGACCCTCCGGCGGATCCGCCAGAGCCAAACTAGCCGGCGCCACTAGCCTCCTTGCAGCCTCCGTTCTCCTAAGCCGTATCCTCGGCTACGTCCGCGACGCGATCATCAACGCCAAGTTCGGCCAGGGCCAGACCAACGACCTTTATGCGAACTCCTTCAACATCCCGGACACGCTCTACTTCGTGATCGCCGGCGGGGCCATCTCCTCCGCCTTCATCCCGGTCTTCTCCAGCTACTGGGCGCGCAAGGAGGAGGATGAGGCCTGGACGGTCTTCAGCACCGTCCTCACGCTGATGGTCCCGATCATCGCCACCATCGTGGTGCTGATGGAGGTCTACGCCTACCCGCTCTCGGCGCTGATGGCCCCAAACTGGCCGCCTGACCGGATAGCGCAGCTGGCCACCCTGACTCGTATCGTTCTGCCCGCGCAGCTCTGCTTCTTCATCGGCAGCGTGCTGATCGGGACCCAGAACGCTCGGGGCAACTTCGTCGGCCAGGCCGTCGGCCCCCTTATCTACAACCTCTGCATCATCCTGGGCGGTCTGTGGCTGAGCAAGACCCACAGCATCGCGGGCTTCTCCTGGGGCGCCATGATCGGCGCCATCCTGGGCCCCCTCCTCCTCCAGATCGTGCTGGTCAAGCGGCTGGGGGTGCGCTTCAAGCCGAGCCTCAACTTCAGGCACCCCGGCGTGATCCAGGTGGGGATGCTGGCGCTCCCGGTACTGCTGGGTCTCTCGCTTCCCCAGATCGACCTCGTCATCAACAAGTGGTTCGCTACCTTCCTCGCCGACGGCCGCGTCGCGGCCCTCAACAACGCGAACAGGCTCATGCAGGTGCCCCTCGGCGTCTTCGCTCAGTCGGCCGGGATCGCCCTGCTGCCTGCCCTGTCCGCCCAAGCGGCGGTCCTGGACTTCGCGGCCTTCCGGATATCAGTCAACCGTGGCGTGCGCAGCATCATCGCCTTGACGATGCCCATCAGCGCCATCATGGTCGCTCTGTCGATACCCATCGTGAAGATCGCCTACGAGCGGGGCAAGTTCGGGCCGGCGGATACCTACCACTGCGCGGTCGCTCTGGTCTTCTACTCGGTGGGCATCTTCGCGTGGTCGGCGCAGGCCATCATCGCCCGGGCCTTCTACGCCCTGCACGACACCCGGACGCCCATCGTGGTGGGCACTCTGATGACCTTCCTCTTCATCCCCATGAACTGGCTCCTGATGCGACCGCTGGACCATGGCGGGTTGGCTCTCAGTACCACCATCGCCGCCGCGCTCCACTCCCTCATCCTCCTAGAGCTGCTCAGGCGCAGGGTCGGCGGCCTGCACATGACCCTTCTGGCCCAGTCCTTCGTGAAGGTCACTCTGGCGTCGGCCGTCTGCGGAGCCGCAGCCTGGGTAGCCTACTACCTGGTGCTGGGTCACGTGATCCACTCCCACCGCATCCTCGCGCTGCTCGTGCGCTTCGTGGTCTCCTCGGGTGTGGCAGGTCTGGTCTACGCGGGAGCGGTGACCCTACTGAAGGTTGAGGAAGCCAGAGAGTCGTGGCAGGTCGTGGCGCGGCGCTTCGGCGGGAGGAAAGCACGCTCCGCCGCGTGATATGATGGGTGGGTGGTCGCCGGATGGAGCTCGCGGGGCCCACCCCTCAACACAGCCACGCAGGAAGGACGTGAAACTCGTGCCTATGCACCTAACCCTGGGTCACAGCCCCGACTCCGACGACGCCTTCATGTTCTACGGCCTCGCCGCCGGCAAGGTGGACTCCGAGGGGCTCCAGATAGAGCACCTGCTGCGCGATATCGAGACGCTGAACCACTGGGCGCTGGAGGGCAAGCTGGAGATCACGGCCCTCTCCGTCCACGCCTACGCCCAGGTCACGGACCGCTACGCCCTGCTTCCCAGCGGCGCCAGCATGGGCGACAACTACGGCCCCATGGTGGTGGCCCGTGAGTCCCTTGAGCCGGCTGCCCTCAAGGGCATGCGGATCGCGGTCCCTGGCCTTCTGACCAGTGCCTACCTGGCCCTGCGTCTCTACCAGCCCGACTTCCAGGCCGAGGTGGTCCCCTTCGACCGGATCATGGACGCCGTCACCGAGGGCAAGGTGGACGCCGGCCTGCTCATCCACGAGGGCCAGCTCACCCACACCAGCGAGGGACTCCACACCATCGTGGACCTGGGCGTGTGGTGGAAGGGGGAGACCGGCCTCCCGCTGCCGCTGGGCGTGAACGCGGTCCGCCGCGACCTGGGCCCGGAGGTAATGGCGAAGGCCGCGCGAGTCC
>DASXUI010000008.1:0-6385 GCA_036504955.1 Armatimonadota bacterium | reverse complement strand
GCCCGGCGCCGTCACACTGATCCCCGTGTTCCTCATCTTCAAGGGGCTGGGCTGGGTAGACACGCTGAAGCCCCTCTGGGTGCCCGCCTTCTTCGCGGCGCCCTTCAACGTGTTCCTGCTGCGCCAGTTCTTCCTCACCATCCCCAATGAGCTGGAGGAGGCCGCCCGCCTGGACGGGTGCTCCTACTTCCGGATCTACTGGAACATCATGCTCCCCCTCATCAAGCCCGCTCTGGCGGCGCTGACCATCATGGCCTTCCTCAGCGCCTGGAACAACTTTATGGGCCCGCTGGTCTACATCTCCTCAGCGGAGAACATGACCCTGGCGCTGGCCTTGCGGATCTTCCAGAGCGGTCACGGAAGCGAGTTCGGGATGCTGATGGCCGCCTCCACCCTGGTCGTGATGCCGGTGCTGATCGTCTTCTTCTTCACCCAGCGCTACTTCATCGAGGGCATCACGCTCACGGGCATCAAGGGGTAGTCTTCACCGCTAAGCCGGTCGCGCAGGTTCCGGAACCAGGCGCGACCGGCCTGGCAACCCACGTCCACTTGCCTCGCGCTGGGACCGCACCACTACGGTTCACCTGAGCTCCGGCCAACCTGGAGGCAGGCGTCCCCGACCAGCCAGTGCCCTCTCGCCGCGCCGTCCCCACCCCACTGCCAGGAGCTTCACCTCCCTCGGGAGAAGGAGACGGCAGGAGTAAGCCCACGCAGGGTCACGGCAGTGGCGTGCCTCCCCCATGTCGCGCCGGGGACCAGCGATCGGCCCCTCACCCCACCCTCTCGACTGGAGCCCTTCCCCCATGGACCTAGTCCCGGACAGGCCAGCTCCCTCCCTGAGCTACTGGTCCACCTGGAGCTCCCAGAACCTGGCCTGCGGCGCCCCGTCCGGCCTCTCTCCTGGGTTCCACCACCGCCTGGGCATGAGCGCCATGCCGGACGACCACCTCGACGAGGAGATCCTGTTCGGGGCCCAGGGCTGGGCTCACCTGGCCTGCCGGGAGGTTCGCAGCGATCTGGTCCTCCTGATCGACGAAGGATGGGACGTCCCCTACCGCAGCGACCGCGAGCGCGACCAGGAGCGGTACGGCTCAGGTGTCGTGCCGGCGGAACGCTTCCCCTCCTGCCACGGGGATCCGGCGGAGCGGCTCAGGCGCCTCGATGCCATGGTCCGCGAGGCGGGCTGGGGAGGAACCGGGCTCTGGGTCTCGGCCGCCGCGCTGGGCGAGAACCCGCCTCCGGGCGCCGAGCCCCATCACCTGCTGACCCCCGCCGACCTGGAGGCGTTCTACCGCGAGAGAGCGCGTTGGAGCGCGGAGGCCGGCATCGCCTACTGGAAGGTGGACTGGGGCGTTCGGGCGCACGATAGCGCGTACCGGTACCTGGTGACCCAGGTCTGCCGCGAGGAAGCCCCCCAGCTCGTGGTGGAGCACGTCTGTTGCACCGGGCCTCTCAACGACGAGGAGGCCAGCGGACGCTTCGCCGGAGCATGGCACAGCGACCCGATGCGAGCACTGCTGGGCTTCGCCGACGTGGTCCGCACCTACGACGTGTCTGAGGAGCTGAGCAGCGCCACGACCCTGGACCGCGCCGCCGGTCTGCTGCTTCACAGCCCCTCCTGCCCCGGCTCCCTGGGGCTGCTTAACGTGGAGGACGAGGTCTACCTGGGGGCCGCGCTCGGGTGCTGTCTTGGAATCGAGCGGCCGACGTGGCTGCCCAGAAGCAGGGGCATGGAGGTGACACGAGCGGTCCGGTGGCAGCGCTTCGCGCCGCCCATCGGCGTCTGCCGCGTCCCGGTGGAGGTTGACCCAGAGACGCTGGTGGACTCCTGGACCTTCAGGCCCGGGGAGTTCTGGTGGCGGCCGGTAGATGGCCGGACCGTGCGCCAAGGAGCGCCCGCGCGAGTGACCCGGGGCGGCCTGCCTCTGCCCAGCGTGAGCCCCATCGGCGGCATCCGCCCCTACGTGGTGGCCTCCCGCCACACTGAAGGGGCCATCGCCATAGCCACCTTGCCCAGGACCACCCCCGGGCGCGGTGTGTTCCAGCCCCTCGCCCGGATCCGGCTTGCCGCGCAGTTGGACGTCCCCCTCGGGGTTTTCGGTCGCTATGCCTCCCTAACGCTGGAGGTGCCGGGGGCCATTGACCTCAGGGTATGGGCTCAGGACTTGGCTGCGGGAGAGGCCATCGACGTTACGTCGCGGGTGCAGCTAGACGCCGGTGAGGTGACCCTTCCCGGCGCCCTCATAGACGAAGTCGGCCGCATGGCGCAGGACCGCTCCGACCCCTCCGCGCCCGGGCTTGTGGTCACTCTACGCAGCGCCAGCTAGCCGGGCCAAGGCGCGGTCACACTCCTCGTCGTCTTGGTCCTACCACACCTGGTACCGGCTTCCGAAATACAGGCAGGCAGCGGTAGGCGTGCGTACGGGCTTGCTCTGCCTAGCTGGGCACCCTCCGCGCCTGGACCACCCAGCGGTAACGCGCGTCGAAGGGCAGCACACAGGTGTACAGGGTCAGTCTCTCCTCGTTCGTGGACCGCAGGGGGGTCAGGTCCGACGTGCTCATCTTCTTCGAGGTGGTCACCCGGTAGGCAAGGCGATCGGAGGGGGTGGACAGGACGACGGTGTCGCCAGGCCTCACCCGCGGCAGGTCCCTGAAGCTCTCGTCCCACATGTTCCGGTGGGCCGCGATCACGCAGTTGCCCCCCTCCCCCGGCAGCGGGCTTCTTGGCTCGTGGCCGGGCCCGGCGAGCGTGCGCCAGTTGCCGTTGCCCTCGACAACCACGGTGCTCAGCCCCAGGGCGGGGATGCTGATCTCGCCCACAACCCATCTGCCCGGCTTGCGCTTGCGCATCGGCGCCTGAGCCACCGCCTCCCCCCCTCGCGGCTTGGTATTAGGCGCCGATGGGGGCACTGACGCGGCGGGAATCCTGGGCGCAGCCGAGCCGCCGGTGGTGGCCCTGGAGAGTGGAACAGAGCTGCCGGGGGAGCGGCCATGGGAGACGGAGGGCTCGTCTCGCGGCATCCCGTGCCTCCGGGCCGCCCCGAGGCTCTCTGAGGGCAGCGGCGGCAGCACCCTAGCCTCGGGGGCTGCCGGCTCTCGCACGTTGGTAGGCGGGGACGGCGGACCTGGAGGACGCGCCCTTGGCGCCGAGGCCGTAGCCCCGCGAGTCGCGGCCACCTGCCGCATCTCGCGCTCCAGCTCCGCGCGCGCTCTCGCTTGTACTAGGTGTCCGTACTGCCGCATGAGGAAGGGGGTAAACGCCAGCAGCACGGCCACTACGAGGCCAGCGTTGGCGAGGCGGTTCAGGGTGTTGCGGTTACGAAGAAGATCAGCACTCACTGCGGGGTTCCAAGGTTAGGGCTGGCCTGTTGGGGCGAGCCAGTTAGCGCCCTGAAGCGAAGAGGCGCTAGTCGCTCCAAGTCATTCTAGTCTACGTCAGCAGAAGGGTGTAGGGCCCCGCGACCGGCGGACCTCTGGCCGGTCGTCTGGGGCCGCGCCAACGGGCCGAAGGGGTATGAGGGGGCCTATGCGGCCCCCTCACCCCTCTTGAGTCTGCCTCAGCGGCGGCGGGCCAGGACCTTGAGGGTCCCTGACCCTGCGGCGAGGCCCCCGCTCAGAAGCATGAGCAGGAGAGGGTCCCACCCGGTCGTTCGGTAGCCGACACCGCCAGCGGCCCCCATGCCGGAGGTGCCGGTGTCCGTGGCCCCCATGCCCTCGGTCTGGGTACCCATCGTCCGACTGCGGGAGCGTGCCCGCGTGGACCTGCCGGTCTCCTGGTAGCCCGAGGCGCCGGTTCCTGCCCCCACACCCGTCGAGGTGCCCGTGGTGCCGACTCCAGTGTCGGAACCCCTAGCTCCGGCTCCAGCACCAAGGCCGGTAGACGTTCCGGTAGTCCCGGTACCCGAATCGGTGCCGGTGGTGCCACTGGCCCCCGTGCTAGCGTCCGCGCCTGTGGATGTGCCGGTGGATCCCGTTCCGCTGTCAACACCTGTGGAGGTGCTAGGGGCAGACGTGATGCCCGGAGCGGTCGTGGTGCCGGTTCCGGTTGTCACCGGCGGTGTGGTCGTCCCGGTCGTGGTGCCCGGGGTGCCCGAGCTCGCACCAGAGCTTGTTCCAGTGGCGGAGCCGGAGGTGTCCGTCCCCGCGGGGGTAGCGGTGCTGGGGCTCATGCCGTTTCCCGCCCCCGGGCTGGTGCTGGTCCCGCTGGTGGTGCCAGGGGCGGCAACAGGCGTCGCGGACCCCGCCGTTCCCGTGGACGTGCCGCTGCTTGCGGCCGGAGGCGTACCTGTGCCGGTCGCTGGTGGGGTCGCCGGCTCGGCAGCAGTGCCCGTGGTGGTGCCAGGGGCCGCGGGAGCCGTGGTGGTAGTCGTCGTGGTCGTGGTTGTCGACGCACCGTTCGTCTCGGTGGCCGTCCCACTGGTGGTACTGCTCGCGCCAGACGTAGTGTCGGTGCCTGGGGCGCCGCTGGCGGCCGCCGGTGGCTGGTCGGTGCTTGTGGTCGTGCTGGTCGTAGTGCTTGTGGTGGTGCTGCTAGGCGCCGGGGCGCCAGGTGTAGGCGTGACACTCGTGGACGTGCTACTGGTGCCCGGCTGAACGCTGCCTGAATCGCCTGTGGATCCACTGGTGGTGCCGGTGGTCTGAGCGTAGGCAGCAAGCACCGCCAGTAGCCCAACACCGGTGAGCGTCGCGAAGACTGAACGCTTCATCCCAAGTCCTCCGTCAGGGGCCGCGCTCGCCCTGCGAAGGGGCGACGGCGGCCGGCATAACCTGCGAAGCTTCATCTCTGCCCATGAAGCCGGAGCGTAGCCCGAGACCCCAGACTTGCTTGTGCGCCTTGCTGGGGGAAGGGGCTTGGCCATGCCCGCGGGCGGCGGACCCGATGGTGTCCGCGCACCACACGGCGCGTGGGTGCCCCATGATGGCGAGGTCTACGCCCTCACTTGGGATTGTACCCATGAAGTAAGCGCTTGGAGCAGGCGGCAGGAGAGGGATTGTTTAGCGTTTGTGTTGCGCTGCTCGGTTATCTCAAGCCGAGCGTCTGGCGCCTTTGGTTGGCATCACGATGCGACGTCTACTCGCCGATCACCTTGATCAACACGCGCTTGTCGCGCCTCCCATCGAACTCGCCGTAGAAGATCTGCTCCCAGGGCCCGAAGTCCAGCCGTCCCTTGGTGATGGCCACCACGACCTCGCGCCCCATGATGGTACGCTTGAGGTGTGCATCTCCGTTGATCTCCCCGGTTCGGTTGTGGTGGTACACCTCACGGCTGGAGTTGAAGGGGGCCAGCTCCTCCAACCATCGAAGGAAGTCGTGGTGAAGCCCGGGCTCATTGTCATTGATGAAGACGCTGGACGTGATGTGCATCGAGTTCACCAGACACAGGCCCTCCTGGACACCACTCTCGCGAAGGGCAGCCTCCACATCCCGAGTGATGTTCTGGAACCCACGCTCCACGTCTAGATGAAGAGTGAGATACCTAGTGTGTGACTTCAAACAAGCCCTCCCTTCAGTCGAGCACGGGGAGGCCGGCTCCCCCGTTGTGGACTTCCACACCCATGCCTTCCCAGACGCGCTTGCGCCCAGGGCCCTCGCGGCGCTCAGCACACCGGAGCACCCCGCACTCACCGACGCTACGGTGGCCGGACTCCTGGGATCTATGGACCGGTCGGCCGTGGACATCTCCGTCCTGTGCTCCATCGCCACGGCCCCCAAGCAGGCGGAGGCCATCCTGGAGTGGTCCATCGGCATCGCCGACGAACGGGTGGTTCCCTTCGCCTCGGTCCACCCTTCGTGCCCGGACGCCTACCAGGCGACAGCTCGCGTAGCGGCCGCCGGGCTCAAGGGAGTGAAACTCCACCCTCAGTACCAGGGGTTCTTCGCGGATTCGACAGAGGCCTGGCCCATCTACCGGTCGGCGGCGGACCACGGTCTCATCGTCCTCTTCCACGCAGGCTACGACCTCGCTTACCCCCAGGACCCCAGGGCGCAGCCGAATCGAATCGCGGCCGTGGCGCGGGAGTTCCCGGGTCTCAGGATCGTGGCAGCACACCTGGGCGGCTGGCAGGACTGGGAGGAGTCCATCCGGCACCTGGTCGGTACAGAGGTCTACCTTGACACGGCCTTCGCCCTGGCAAGGGGCAGAGGGGCGGCCCCGGAGTCAGTGGTGAGGACCATCCTAGACGTCCATGATCCGGAGAGGGTGCTCCTAGGCTCAGACTCCCCCTGGCGCGACCCCACCGATGGGATAGCTGCGGTGAGGGACCGGGGACTAAGCCGCGAGCAAGAGGAGGGCATCCTTGGAGGCAACGCCTGCAGGCTGCTGGGCATCCGATAGCTCAAGGGCGGGTCGTTGGGTCGTTAGGTCGTTGGGAGGGGCCTCAGAGG
>DASXUI010000007.1:0-11523 GCA_036504955.1 Armatimonadota bacterium | reverse complement strand
CGGGCGGTCGGCCAACGGGCACCCCACCTAAGCCAGACAGAGCAAGCCCCAGCTTCTGAGGCCCTTTCACCCCCTCAGTCTCACCTCTGTGCCTCTGTGTCTCCGTGGTGAGGCAGTTCGTGGCCGCCATCCCCTACCGCCACCACCGGCGCTTCATGCGGTCCAGGAGGACGGCGGCGAGGATCACCAGGCCCAGCACCACCTTCTGGGTGTAGGGCTCCACGTTCATCAGGTTCATGCCATTCCGGATGACCGCGATGGTGAAGGCGCCGATGAGCGTGCCCAGGATGCGGCCCTCGCCGCCGGAGAGGCTGGTGCCGCCCACCACCACGGCGGCGATGACATACAGCTCGTAGCTCTGGCCGTAGGTTGGCGCCCCGGCCTTGAGCTGCGAGGCCGTGACCACGCCGCCCACCCCCGCCATGACCCCCGAGAGCAGGTAGACCTGCATCAGCAGCCGCTTCGTGCGAAGACCCGAGAGCCGCGCGGCCTCGGGCCCGCCGCCCACCGCGTAGATGTGCCGCCCGAAGGTGGTGCGCATCATCACCAGGTGGGCGACGATGTAGACGGCGACCATCAGCAGCGCGGCGTTCGGCAGCGCCGCCACCCCAGTGCCCCGTCCCAGCCAGGTGAAGGAGTCCGGGAGATCGTAGATGGATTGCCCCCGCGCCACCAGAAAGGCCAGGCCGCTGGCGACCTGCATCATGGCCAACGTGGCGATGAAGGGCGGGATGTCGAAGGTGGTGATCATCAGGCCGGAGAAGCCGCCCACCAGCCCGCTCATGGCGATGGCGATCAGTGACGCCGCCAGCATCGCGCCGGTGGAGGCGCTAGTGCCGCCCCAGGCGTGGATGAACCAGGCCGTGACTACCGCGGACAACGCCAGGAGGCTGCCCACGGAGAGGTCGATGCCGGCGGTGACGATGACCAGCGTCATCCCCACGGCCATGAGCGCGATGACCGCGATCTGGTCGGCCACGTTGCGCAGGTTGCTGGGCGAGAGGAAGGCGGAGCGGCCCTGCGTGGTGGGGGTGACGACCTCCAGGTTCGCCAGCGAGGAGACCTGCTTCCTCAGCGCGTCAAAGACGGTCCAGGAGGCACAAGATTCGGGCGCGGCCACCATATCGATGCGCCGCCCGGACTTGGACAGCGCCTCCAGCCCCTCCCGGACCTCCGGCGGGCCGCCCTGGAGCGTGCCCACTACGGGGATCCCCTGCTGCTTCAGGGCGGCGGCCAGATCCTGCCCGAAGCCCGCGTCGCTGGCCGGCGCGACGACCACCACGCTGGGGCGCTTGCCGGAGGCCACGATCACCCGGGCGACCCCCTGGGCGGCCTCCGGCCCGGTCGCGGACTCCTCGTGGTAGGTGGCCCAGGAGAAGTACACGCACAACAGCACCAGGACGGCCAGCATCCCATAGGCGCTGACGAAGCGCGACAGCGTGGCGCGGGCGTTCTCAGACATCGGACCGGCTTCCCAACCGTGGATTGGGCGCGCTTACGAGACCGCTCATGCCTTGGGGGCGCCGCCCGCCAGCTTGGGGTCCTTGTCGGCTTCGGCCTTCGTGTAGAGGGCCGTGGGGATCAGGCTCTGCGCGGGCACCTTCTCTCCTGCCAGGTATCTGGACACGGCATCGACCACGCCGACGCCGATCTTGTCCGGGAACTGGATGGCATCCGCGTCGATCTTGCCGTCCTTCACCGCCTGCTTCGCCTCGGGCTGCCCATCGAAGCCGACCACCTTCACCTTGCCCTTACGTCCCGCCTTCTCCAGGGCGGCCACGGCGCCCAGCGCGGAGGGGTCGTTGATGGCGAAGATCCCCTGGAGGTCCGGGTTCTTCTCCAGGATGTCCTGGGCGGTCTTGAAGGAGACGTCTCGGGCGCCGCCGCCGGGAAGCTGCGCGACGATCTGAATGCCCGGCGACTTGCTCACCACCTCGCGGAAGCCCTTGGTCCGCAGGATCACGGACTCCACCTCCGGGTGGTCGATGATCGCCACCTTGCCCTTGCCGCCCAACAGCTTCACCATCGCCTCGCCGGCCAGTTTGCCGCCGGAGTAGTTGTCCGTGGCCACGTGGGTAACGACCTTGGCGTTCTTGTCCAGGCAGGCGATATCCGCGGTGAAGACGGGGATGCCCGCCTTGTTCGCCTCCTGAATGGAGGTGCCGATGGACTTGGAGTCGCAGGGGGCCAGAATGATGGCGTTCACCTTCTTCACGATGAAGTCGCCCACCTGGTCCTTCTGCCGGGACGGGTCCATCTCACCCGCGGTGACGATGACCTCGTAGCCGTACTTCTTGGCCTCCTGCTGCATGGAATCGGCCATGTCCTTGAAGAACGGGTTGGCCATCGTCAGCAGGGACACACCCAGCACCACCTTCGGCTTGGCGGCGCCCTCCGGGCTCTTGGCCGTCTCCGTGGACGGCTTACACCCCGCCACCAGCCCAGCCGCCAAGGCCGCAACCATCATCACCCCAGTGAATCGCTTCATGAGTGCAACTCCTCCTCAACAGCCCGAACAGCCCCACCTCAGAGACACAGAGGGCACAGAGAAACACAGAGAAGAGCAGGACCTATGGCAAGGACAGCTTCACCACCAAATGTCGCGTGCAAGCACGCGATACACCAAGGCACCCAAAAGACCAAGCTTGGTTCTCCTCTGTGTTCCTCTGTGCCCTCTGTGTCTCTGCGGTGAGGCAGTTTCCTGCCGCCGATCTACTTCCAGGCGGATTTGAGCGGGTAGACCTGCAGGGAGACGAGCTTGGCGCTGCCGCCTTCCACGGTTAGGTGGAGGGAGCGGTCAGCCTTGGGCGGCAGGAAGCAAGAGGTCATGGACACACGGCCGCCGTTGCCGAACACCTCGATGGAGGAGCGGTCCAGCAGGATCTGCAGGGTCACTCGGCCCTTCTCCGGCTTCAGCTCCGCCTCACGGCCCAGGGCGGTGAGCTTGGCGTCCTTCACCTGGTAGGTCACCGGTGTGCCGCGCAAGCTGAAGGTCACCTTCTCCGCGTCGCCGGGCTCGAAGGTCGCCAGGATCTCGAAGGTGTCGCCCTGGGTGCCGGTGAGAACGTCCTCGCCGGGCTTCATCGTGCGGTCCTTCCACTCGAAGGGCGCGCCTCGCAGCTTCTTCAGCTCCTTCACGGGTGTGCGGAAGATGCGGAGACCTTCTGAGGTCTGCCGAAGCTTCAGGTCGCACGGGAAGCTCATCTGCTGGTTGAAGGGCATGCCCGGGTACTTGCCGCCGTTCATCCAGGAGATCTGGATGCGCCGGCCGTCGGAAGCGGGGATATCGCTGTAGGTTTGCACGGCGTAGTAGTTGGCGCCGTGGTCGGCCACGATGGGGTCTCCCTGCCAGGTGAAGTGCTCGCCGTCGAAGTCGCCGACCAGGTAGTGCCCGTTGGCGGCGGTGAGGACCCACTTAGTGTTGCCGGGCTCGCCCTCCACGTGGAGGGGGAAGAAGTCAGGGCACTCCCCGCAGTCCTTCATGGTGATCCGCTGGAGCTGCTTCCAGGCCTTCAGATCCGGCGAGGAGAAGAGCGCGAACTCGTTGCCATCCAGGAAGAGCGCCATGACCCAGCAGCGGGAGGGGGCGTGCCAGATAACCTTGGGATCGCGGTTGCCGCCGAGGATGTGGCCCAACACCGGGTTCTTGTCGTACTTGGTCCATGTCCGGCCTCGGTCGCTGCTGTAGGCGATGCACTGGGTGAAGGGCTGGCCCTTCGACTCCGGGCTGGTATCGCCGGCCGCGGTGTAGATCGCGACGAGGGTCTTCTCTTTGCCGGTCTGGAAGCCGGAGGTGTTGTCCCAGTCCACCACGGCGGAGCCGGAGAACATGGTGCCCAGGCGGTCGGGCTCCAGGGCGTTGGGAAGCTGCTTCCAGTGCACCAGGTCCGGGCTAACGGCGTGGCCCCAGGTCATGTTGCCCCAGTCGATCCCGAAGGGGTTGTGCTGGAAGAAGAGGTGGTACTCGCCCTTGTAGTAGACCATGCCGTTGGGGTCGTTGGTCCAGTTCTTCTGGGGGCTGAAGTGGAACTGCGGCCGGTAGAGCTCATTGTAGAGCTCGGCCCCGCCGGAGGGGGCAGCCCCCACCACCGCGGCCGTGAGGGCCAGCACGACCAGGCCAAGGGCGGGACTCATCCAGGGCTGAAGCACGGAGATCTCCTCTTCTAGGGGACGCGGACGTCAGGGGGTCGGTGGAGGGCCGCGAGAGGCGCGTACGGACCGAGCTCCTCGGAGGCCTCGCTCACCTGCTCCGCTCGATCCTTCTGGCTGCGCGCGAACGGTTCCTCGTGCCGGTGGAGGTGTAGGCCGGTGAAACGGCCTCACCACAGAGGCACAGAGGCACAGAGGGGCACAGAGAGAACCAACCCCTGTCTGGTGTTGCTGCTCTCTGTGCCCCTCTGTGCCTCTGTGCCTCCGTGGTGAGGGGCCCCTGTGATCTGAGGTTCCTGCTACCGCTGGTAGACTCGGATGTAGTCCACGTCCATCGACTTCGGGAACTCCGTGGTGGCGTCGGGCATGCCGGGCCAGTCGCCGCCGACGGCCAGGTTGGCGATGAGGTACATCGGCTCCGAGGGGATCCCTTCCTTAGAGGCGAAGCGCTGCGTCCCGTCCACGTACCACAGGATCTCGTCCGGCTTCCACTCCACGGCGAAGCTATGGAAGCCGGTGGAGAAGTCCGGTCCCACGTAGGAGCCGCCCTTCGACTTGTGCTCGCCGGATTGCGTGCGCCAGTGGTTGGTCATATAGACGCGGTTCGGCTCGTGCCCCAGGATCTCGAGGATGTCGATCTCGGGCGGCCAGGTCTTGTTGGCGGGAAGCAGCCAGAAGGCGGGCCAGTAGCCCTTGCCCTTGGGGAACCGGGCGCTGATCTCGAACCAGCCGTACTGCTGGGCGAAGAGGCCGTAGGTCGCCACCATGCCGGAGGCGTAGGGCATCCCGCCTATGGCGCGCTTCTCCGCCTTCAGGTGCAGCTGGCCGTCCGACACGCTGTAGCCGTCCGTGGCGTAGTACTGCTGCTCGTTGTTGCTGTGGGTGCGCACGTTGTTCGGGTAGGAGTCGATCCACTTCCGAGTGTCCAGCTTGCCGCCCTTGAACTCGTCGCTGAAGGTGAGCTTCCAGCCGGGCCTCTTGGGGCTTCCATCCGGCCCGGCGGAGCGCGGCTTCACCTTGGCGCCCTTCCGTGGCTGACCCGCCGCCCAGCCCACCTCCGCGCAAACGGCGCCCAACCCGGCCAGCGCCACGTCCCGCAGCACCTCTCGCCGGCTCTTCCTCTCTTGCATCGAAGACCTCCAATCGATCAGGCTAAGCCTCTGGGGGTGGGTGGCAGGGATACGTCACCACCAAGACACCAAGACACCAGGAAAGGCACAAGCCTCTTCTACTGATGCGCCGGGGGCACAGAGAGGCACGTGGAAAACCAGGCTATGCCTTTCCTGGTGTCTTGGTGATGACGTATCCTTGCCACCTACTCCCAGGGATGAAGGACCACCTTGCCGCACTGGCCGGTGAGCTGGAGCTCCCAGGCGTCCTGGATGCGGCGCAGGGGGAAGGTATGAGTGATCAGGCGGTCGATCTGGTGGCCGTTTCGCTGAATCACTTGCATTAGGCCCTCGGCGTCCGCCAGGTTGTAATGCCACGCTCCGTGAAGGGTAAGGCCCTTGGCCAGGAGGGTGTTCACCGGCACGTCGCCGCCCCACCCAACGAAGGCCACCTGGCCCTTCCGGCGGGTGGCTTCCATCGCCAGAAGCTGGGTGCCGGGCGCCGGGGTGCAGCGGATGGTCTTGTCGGCGCCAAGGCCGCCCGTGAGCTCGCGGATGCGCCCGAGTAGGTCTGTATCGTCCGCGCGGAGCGTTGCCTTGGCGCCCAGTGTCTCCGCCAGACGGAGGCGGTAGGGTTCCACGTCGACGCCGATCACCTCGCAGCCGCGGTCCAGCGCGTTGATCACGCCGCCCAGCCCCACGGGGCCGAGGCCCACGATCAACACAGTCTCCCCTGGCCGGGCGTCCATGAGCCGGAGGGCTCCGTAGGTGGGGCCCAACCCGCAGCACGCCATCGAGGCGTGGTCCAGGCCAAGGCCCTCGGGAACGGGGATCAGCAGCCAATCCTGCTTCACCAGATACTGGGCCATCGTCGCCGTGGCGGCGGAGTCGCCCATCAGTGCGGGCACGTCGAGGTTGTGCTCGCAGTGGATGTAGTCGCCGCCTCGGCAGAGCGCGCACTCTCCGCAGGGGTACTGCGGCATTACCACCACCCGGTCCCCCACCTTCACCTTGCCGGGCTGGTCCACGGCCACCACCTCGCCCGCGGCCTCGTGCCCATGGACGTGTCCCACTGCTCCCTCGCGGAAGGAGGTGTACTCCGTGCACAGGGGGGCAGACAGCACCTTGACCACCACGAAGCCGCCCTTGGGCTGCGGGTCCGGCCGCTCCACCAGACCCGCCAGCCCCTTGCCCAGAACCGCCGCCACCTGCATCCCCGCACCCTCCTCAGAACCGGAAGCCCTGCCCCTGGACTCTATCGCCCTCTTTCCAGAGCATAGGCGTCTGCCCTTCAGGGCGGGTCGTAAGGTCGTAGGGGAGGGCCTCAGCGTGTGGGGACCTGTCGGACGGTGAGGGCCTTGCGGACAGCTCGGTGGTGTAGCCACGGGTGGGTGCCCGTTGGCGGTCCGCCCGGCGGTGAATCGCCGGGCTCAGGGGCTCAATCCTCCTAAAGGAGGGTTCTGGCCCCAGGGTGCACCTGAGCGTCCTGTCCTCCGGTTCCCTCTAGAGGAGGGTTAGGCCCCCAGGGTGCACCTGTGGTTCAGAACCCCGGTTCAGCGGGATTGAGCCTCGGAGCCCGGCGATTCACCGCCGGGCGGACGACCGCCGGGCACCCACTCTCGGCTCTGCCGCGGCGCCGTCGCCAAGGCCCTTACCGTCCGACCGGTCCGACCCGTCCGACAGGTCCCCAACCGTCCACCCTCTGAGGCCCTTCCCTACGACCCCACGACCCTACGACCTTACGACCCGCCCCCAACAATCTGCCGGAACTCCCGCAGCATCAGGCGGTAGCTGTCGGCGGGCATGCCGGCGAAGATGCAGTTGGAGGTGGAGAAGATGTAGCGGCGGCCGATGCCGCCGTGGGTCACGCAGTAGCGGACCGCCTCCCCGATGCTGGCCTCGTCCGTGTCCTGGAGGAGGCTGCAGGGCACGTTGCCCATCAGAAGCCAGTCCGGGTAGGCTTCGCGGACCGCGCGGATGTCCATGCCGCCCTGGGGATCCACCGACTGGTAGCCGTCGATGCCCGTGGCGTGGATCTGGTCCAGGATCTGCTTCAGGCAGCCGTCGGAGTGTAGGATGGCGGGGCGCTTCAGGTCGTGGGCGGCCTGCACGATCTCCGCGAGGAAGGGCGCGACCAGCACACCGAAGTGGCGCGGCGAGATGAAGGGCTGGTCGTTGAAGCCGAAGTCGTAGGTCAGCACCAGGAAGTCCGCGCCGGCATCAACGAGGCGACGGAGCGCCTCCTTCGCGGCCTCGCACTTGGCGCGAGCCTCCGCGAGCAGGTCATCCATCTGTTCGTGAAGGCGGACCGCGAACCCCAGCATATCGGAGCCGGAGGGCATCCAGAACACGCCGCCGCCCTCGAAGCCAGGCACCAGCGCTCGGCCGCCGATGCTCCGCTTCAGGGACGCCACGGCCTCCGGAGAGTAGGCGTTGCGGGCAGGAACGGCGGCCCAGCCGCACTCCTCCACCAACCGCTCGCACATCTCCGCGTGGAAGGCCAGGCGGGCCGCCTCTCGGTCGGCCTCGGACTCATAGGCCGCCTCCTCAACCGCCGCCGGGTCCATCCCGAACATCTCCTTAGGTATCTGGAACACCAGCTCCCAGTGTGGAGGCGCGTCCGGCACCCCGCCCTCCAGGAGCAGCTTGAGCCTGTCTCTGTTGGTCATCCTCGTCCCATCTCTGTGCCTCTGTGTCTCTGTGGTAGGGCAGTCCTTGGTGTCTTGGTGGTGAAGCAGTGTGCGGCCACTGGCTTAGGTGCTTCGCGCCTCCCAGGTCTGCCTGCTACACAGGGCACTCGGTATCCTGCCAGGGCACGCGGTACGCGGGCGTGACACCTCCTCGGCTAGGTAGCGGATCGGGCCCGGTGCTAGGTACGCTCACCCCAGCCCCGGAGGGCAGAAGGAAGCCGACGTCGCGCGTTGAATAGGCCACCAACCGGGCGGATACAGACGCGGGGATGGTTGTTCGGACAGGGGACCTATCAGCCATCCCGAGGTCCGGTCCCGGAGGGTAGTGACGCGCTTGGGCGCGCGCAAGGAAGGTCGCGAGGGGAACGCGGGCCACACCAGCCGTGCCGCCTGGAGTCTCCTGAACCACGCATCTCCTCGCCCCGCCACTCCCGTATCTAGAGGAAGGGAAGGACCCGAGATGGTGTCACGACGTTTCCGAAATGTCTTCCAGACGGCCCTCGCACTGCTCCTGATCTGCCCAGCGGCGGCCTGGGCCCAAGCTCCCGTGAACCTCGCATTGTCCGCCACCGCGGTCTCGTCCTCTGATTGGAACGCGGATTTCGCGGCCGCCAAGGCTTTCGACGGGGACATGAACACGCGCTGGAACGCCGCTGATCAGGACCGTGACGGCTCCTGGCTGGGCTGCACCTGGGCCACGGCCCAGACCTTCAACAAGGTGGTGATCCGCCAGGCCTTCGACCGCATCACCCTCTTCCACCTCCAGGTGATGGATGCCGCTACCGGAGACTGGAAGGACGCGGCCACATCGCCCGACCCCGTTAACCCGACGGGCGCGGCGAACCCGGTCTTCTCCTTCGTCTTCAAGCCGGCCCTTAGTACCAAGGGCGTGCGCATCTTTATTGATACCACCAAGAACACCTCCATCTCGATCTTCGAGATGGAAGCCTACAGCGTTCCGATGGGGACTCTGACCGGCACGGTGAAGGATGAGTCCGGCAAGGGCATTGCCGGTGCGGCAGTGGCGGCGGGCACCTTCACGGGGACAACGAAGGACGATGGCACCTACTCGATGGATGTCGACGCCGGTACCTACACTGTCACCGCGTCACAGGCCTCCAGCTACCGTTCTCGAACTCAGCGGAACGTCGCCGTTACGGCGAACCAGTCCACCACCCTGAACTTCACTCTGTCAGCACTGGCACCAAATCTGGCAAAGGATGCCACCATCGTCTCCTCGACCGACTACAGCGGAGACTACGATGCGGCCAAGGCCAATGACGGCAACCTGGCCACTCGCTGGAATTCCGCCGGGGGAGACACCGACGGCGCCTTCCTGGAACTGGACTGGACCAAGGCTGTCACCTTCAACAAGGTGACCGTGCGCGAGTTCGACGACCGCATCCGGGAGTACGCCCTTCAGACCTGGAACAGCTCCAAGAGTGACTGGGCCGACATCTACCATGCCACCGTCCCGGCGACCTCCGGCGATCAGCTCTTCACAAAGGTCTTCCCGCAGCCAGTCACCGCCGATAAGCTGCGCCTGCTGGTGGTGAAGGCGACAAACCTGCCCAGCATCTACGAGTTCCAGGTCTCCTCCGTGCAGACGGGCACCCTGGAGGGCAAGGTTACGGACTACGCTACCAGCAAGGGACTGTCGGGCGCTTCCATCGTGCTAGAGGGTGTCGGGACGGTCGCCACCTCCGGCGCTGACGGCTCCTTCAGTGCCATCGTCGAGCCGGACCAGTACGCCGCGTCCGCGAGCATGGACGGCTACCTGACTAGCCCGTCGACCATCCTCGATGTCACGGCCGGGAAGTCGACCTCCTACGCTGCCTCCCTGGCTGCTGTTGGCGAGAACCTGGCGAAGAAGGCCACCGCGTCGGACTCCTACGACAACGGCACCAACGTCGCTGACCTGGTGATCGACGGCGATATGACCACAAGCTGGCAGACAGACGCAGCAGATCCCGCCAACACCAAGAACCAGTGGGTCGCGCTCACCTGGCCCTCGGACACTGCCTTCCGAATGGTCTCCCTGCGCGGCTTCATCGGAGTAATCCAGAAGTGCCAGCTCGAGACCCAGGACTCCGCTGGTAACTGGAAGATGATCCCGGACACGCTGTTCAACGCGGAGTTCACGGGCTCCAGCAAGGTCTTCCTCTTCGCGGCACCCATCACCACCAAGGCGGTGCGCTTCTTCATCCAGTACACCAACTCCGACACGAACGTGCCGGGCCTCAGCGAGTTCGAGGTCTACAACCCGCCCATCATCACCGTAACCCCGCCTCCCACCGTGGTTCTTGGCGACGTGAACGGTGACGGCAAGCTGGGCATCACGGACGTGGTGCTGGCACTGCGCATCGTGGCCGGCATCGTCACCGCGACCCCCGCCAACACCGCCGCGGGCGACATCGACAAGAGTGGCGCCATCACCATCACGGACGTGGTGAAGATGCTTCGCGCCGTGGCCGGCATCGCTCCTCTAGGCTAAGCCAGGCGCTTCTCGCTTCGCGCGAGAAGGTCAACCGCACAACCGAACGCCCCGGGGCATCCTGCCTCCGGGGCGTTCGTCTTTGAGTGCCCGCGCCCCAGCCTGCTTGCGTCTCAGCCGCAGGCCGGACAGTAGACCATCAGCCAGACGGGAGCTCCCTCTCCCTTCCGGCCACCAGCTTGTCCCCCGTGGCGCGAGCGTCCCGCTTGCGACTCGGCCGCAGGCCGAGCAGGGGTTGGCGGCTCGGAGTGGGCACAAGGTTACGACCGCGGACGAAGCACAGGATGCTAGATGGGAGGTCCTAAGCTGGAAGGGCTTCGATTGGCTGGGAAAGCCAGCGACCTATCGGCAGTCCAGTCCCAGGGGCTCGGCGCGATACGTTGGGGGTCTTGCCGCTCCAGGCTTGTCCTGGCGCTCCAAAGCTCCCCCCACGGATCCAGTGGCCACTCATCCCGGCCAGCTTAGCAGTAGGTGACAGGCAATCTCGGCCTGCGGCCGAGTCGCAAGCGAGACGCTCGCGCCACGGGGGATGGGCTGGTGGCCTGGATTCCAGCAATGGGGCCCAGGGACGCGCTGGTGGAGAGCTGTCGGTTGCAGTGGCGGCCCCATGACCCCGCCCAAACCGGGGCACCGGCCGCCCGGAGGAGGCATGGAGAGAGCTAGAGCGGAGGCTGTAGAGGGCAACCGAGGAGGATGGTTGGAGCAGGCCGTTGAGCTTGTACTGACTATGGGGGTGCCAGCATGTGTAATCAGGATGACGCGTCGCCCTCTGGGCTCCCTGTGGAGGGGTTCACCTCAACGCGACGGCGGCTGCCTCACTGGCAACAGGGTGGTGCCGTCTACTTCGTAACCTTCAGGACGGAGAGCGTCCACCTCGCACCGGAAGCGCGCCGCGTGGTGCTTGATGCGTGTCGCCACTTTGGTCACCAGCGCTATCTGCTCCTCGGCGCGGTGGTGATGCCAGATCGCGTTCACCTTCTCATCTGCCCCGGGACGCGAGATGAGGGTGGCTGGTGGCCGCTGGGGAGCATCCTTCATTCCATCAAATCCTACACAGCCAAGCATCTGAGCCGCGGTACGC
>DASXUI010000006.1:0-12924 GCA_036504955.1 Armatimonadota bacterium | reverse complement strand
TCCAGGTGGTGGACACCCACCAGGGGCACCTTCAGTACCAGGGCCAGCGCCTTGGCCGCTGCCACTCCGGTAAGCACCGCACCCATCAGGCCCGGCCGGTTCGCCACGGCCAGGGCGTCGACGTCCTGTAGCCGTATCCCGGTCTCCGAGAGTGCCTGGTCCAGCAGTGGGTTCAGAGCTTCTACGTGCTTACGGGCCGCAATCTCCGGCACCACGCCGCCGAACTTCGCATGTAGGTCGATCTGAGACGAGATCAGGTTGCAGAGCACCTCTCGCCCATCGCGCACTAGCGCGACGGACGTTTCGTCGCAGGTCGTCTCCAGCCCCAGAACCAGCATCCACTACTCCTCGCCCAACATTTCCTTCAGCTTCAGTGAGTAGGCTTCCGTGTGAAGCCCCTCGGCCCACATCACCAGGGCGTCTTCTCTGGTGTCGGAGTAGTAGGCCTTTCGGACGGCCGCTCCCCGGTACCCCAGCCTCTCGTAGAGGGTGATGGCGGCCAGGTTGCTGCGCCGGACCTCCAGCGTGGACCGACGGGCCCCGCGCCGGATGGCCTCCCGCAGCATCGCGTCCATCAGCCGAAGCCCAAGTCCCTGGCGCCGGAGCTCGGGAAGCACGGCCAGGGTGGTGATGTGCGCCTCATCCATGATAACCCACATGCCGCCGTATCCCACTACACGGTCGCCCATCTTGGCCACGGCGTACCAGGCGCAGCGGTTCGCCATCTCGTTGATGTAGGCGTTCACCGGCCAGAACGTGCTGAAGCAGAGCTTCTCGATGTCCACTACTGCCTCGATGTCGGCCGCCTGCATGGCCCCAACGGTAACCTTACCGGGCGCCTGGCCGGGCCGCTGCCGCGCTACCATGGTCGCCCTCCTTCGCCGGTGGCGCTGCCCCAGGCCGATGGTTGACCCGGACCACCATGGCCAGGCCCGCAAGTGGCTCTCGTCCCGGCACAGGGGCTAGTCATCGGCCGTCTCCAAAGCGGCACCGATCCGCGCCTCTGACAGGGTGCCCTCACGGAGCAGCCGCCAGGGGTCGGAGGCGAGATCAAGAATGGTCGAGGCAGCGCCGGAGGGTGGGGGACCTCCCGGCAGTACGCGGCCGGCTAGCTCCGGTAGCTGCCGGAGCACCTCCTCGGCACTCAGGCACTCACCCCGGCCGGACAAGTTGGCGCTGCTGCTGGCCAGGGGGTGGCCCCACGCGCGCAGCAGCTCCAGGGCCACCGGATGGTTGGGTTCGCGCACGGCTACCGTTGGTACCGAGTCCGGAGCATCTATCGGAAGGACGAGGGTGAGCGGTCCCGGCCAGAAAGCGTTGATGGCTCTCCGTGCCGAGTCGGATAGCTGCAGGCCCATGCCCGGCAGCCAATCACGAAGGACCAGTAGCGGCAGGGCCTTGTCGGGCGGGCGCCGCTTCAGACTGTAGAGCCGGGTCACGGCGTCCGCGCTGGCAGAGTCGCAGCCCAGCCCGTACACTGTATCCGTGGGGAAGGCAACTACCTCGCCCTGAGTCAGGGCCTGAACGGCCAGGGTGATGGTCATGGGGAACCTTGAGGGATCGAGGAACAGGCACACTCATCTGAGGATTCGCGGGGGCCGGGAGCGCGTCCTGCCCCGCATTCCCCTGTATAGCACTGGCGGCCAAAGCTGAACACGCCCCGCTGGGCGTCTATCGGCGCGGCCGGCCTAGCTGCCGGGCTTCAGGTGCTCTGCCAGGAACGCCTTGGTCAGCCTGGGGACCTCCGGGTCCCTGAGGTTCCCATGGCTGGAGCCCTTGGCAGTGCGGAAGGTGACAGGGACCCCCGCCTTCCTCAGCGCGGCGACCAGCAGTACGCTCTGGTGGTGTGGCACCAACGGGTCCTGGTCACCGTGGGCGATGAGGAAGGGCGGCGCGCTCTTCGTTATGTAGGTGATGGGATTGGCCATTGCCACCTTGTCAGGGTGCTTCTGTATGGCGCCTCCCACCAGCAGCGACTCGGGCGAATCCTCGGCATCGTGGACCTGGCCATCGTGCGGGCGGTGCGCGTCCATCTGAAGGAAGTCGGTTGGGCCAAAGTAGTCCACCACGGCCTGCACCCGGCTGGACACCCTCAGATTCGATCCCACGTCGAACTGCTTCGTCGCGCCCGCCGTACCCAGCATCGCCGCCAGATGACCTCCAGCGGACTCTCCCCAGGCAGCAAACCGCCGAGGGTCCAGCCGGTACCTCGCGGCGTTGGCCCGAAGCCATCGCACGGCGGCTTTGCAGTCCTCGATCTGCGCGGGGAAGAGAGCGTCCCCGCTCAGTCTGTAGTCCAGGGACGCGATGGCGTACCCTTCGGACAGGTAGCCAGTGGGAACGTCGTCCCCTTTGTCCCCGAAGCGGAAGGCCCCGCCGTGGATCCAGATGATCAGTGGCAGCCTGGAGCCCTTAGCGGGCAGGTAGAGGTCCAGCCTCTGGAGCACATGACCCTTGGGTACGTACTCAAGGTCTCTGTGGATCACCGACGAGCCGGAGGACCCGCCGGCTTCAGCCTGACACGCCAGGCCAAGGGTTGAGCTTAGGGCCAGCAGCAGCAGTACAGCGGATGCATGCATGGGCAAGGTATCCCTTCCGCCCAGCCTGTTTCTTAGGCCAGGCGCTCTCGAACTCCAGACGGTCGTGATTTCCCACGGCCTCGCGTCGGTGGGTCAGCCCGGGTGTGTGCTGCCTGGGAGCATAGCCAGTGCGACTTACCATGGAGCAGGGATAGACCCCTCCAAGCGCATCGCCCCCTCAGTGTTCCACGGTAGTGTTCCACGCCCCAGATGTAACCAGGAGGAGGTGCTCTGAGTGTCGAGGCTGCCGCCCTGTCTGAACTGAGGATTCGCGCCCTGGGTGCGGACGACGTGGCGGCGGCGCGGGTGCTGATTGTGGACGGCCTCGCGGAGCGATGGGGCGCGCTGGATCCGGCGCGGAACCCGGACCTGCAGGATCCGCTCGCCAGCTACAGGGACGGCCTGTTCCTGGTGGCGGAGCTTCACGGAGCGGTCGTGGGTACCGGCGCCCTGCGGCCGGAGCAACCGGGGGTGATGCGCATCGTCCGGATGTCAGTGGCCAAACAGCTTCGGGGAAGGGGCATCGGGTCCTCGCTGCTACGCGCCCTGATCGCGTCCGCTGGCACCGAGGGAGCGCATACCGTGGTCCTGGAGACCACTGAGGCCTGGCAAGACGCCGTGGACTTCTACCACGGCAAGGGCTTTGTAGACACCCATCGGCAGGAGGGTGACCTGCATATGGCCCTGAGCCTGCTGCCCGCCACCTCTTAGCTATCGAAGACCACGCCCAGCTTCTCGAACTCCATCAGGTTCAGCTCGGTCCCGTCGCTGCGGGTGATTCGGAGGGCAGACGCCCTCACCCACCCGCTGAGCCAGGTGTCCTCCCCCAGAGTGTACCCCCCAAACCTGAAGGCAAGGCAGCTCTCAGACCTGGCGAGAGCGGCGTCCATGACCGACAGGTGGTCGCTAGCTACGAGGTTCTCGAACTCATGCCAGCCCACAGACTCGGTCCTGCCCCTCGATGCCCAATCGTCGGCGGCCACCTCTCGCTCCCTTGGTGACGAGCAGTCAGAGGGCACTCCAGGACCGGTCCAGTGACGATATCGCTCCGCCCTCACCGCCTCTACGCCGGCAAAGGACAGACGGTACGTGGTGACCCAGGCATACCCGTAGTGAGCACTGATGCTGGTGAGTTGGAGGTCAAGATGCACGAATCGGCCCAAGACGTCGGAATGGGCTGAACAGAGCTCGGCATCGTGGAGCGTGCCGGATAGGGAGGCCCCTTTGGTTCCTGCAGGCAGATGCACCTAGTCGAGAAGGGGGGCCGGATTTGGCTCCGTCATCGCAGCGCCTCCGCGTCGTCCGCTGGGACGACCTTGGGCCGGTCCTCTCTCTGGCGCAACGCAAGACCCGTGAAGCGGCGGGCGAACCACTCGGCGGGCACCCAGAGCAAGAGACAGGCCACGCAGTAGGTAGCGGCCAGCCCAGGAAACTGATCCGCGAAGCGCCACGAGGATGGGCCTGCGTAGTTGCGCACCGTACTCATCAGGTACTCAAAGAGCGACTGTGTGGCCGCCATTCCAACACCCCACAGGACGGCCGCGACGGCGCCGGGCAGATAGCCTCGGCGCTGCGCCCAACCTGGGATGCCCCGCAAACGGCATCGGGCCAGGTACAGACCGAAGGCGGCATCGAGAAGGGCGATGAAGAGCGCGACCCCAAGTGTTGAAGCTGAGAAGACCTTCTTGAGTCCAGCGCTCACTGCTTCTCCTTCCCACGGCGACCGCCTCGACAGACCCCGGAGGCCAGCCCGTCTAGCAGCCGCGCCGACCACTCCATGGGCACCTAGACCAGGACCGCCCGTATGGAGTCGAGGGCGGCGCGGGGTGGGAGGTCCCGGAGGTAGCTCAGGTCTGACAGGCCGTAGAATCGGTCCTTCATATCGGCCATGTACGCGATCAGCGCGTGCCCAGCCGCGAGGGACACGCCGTAGAAGACCGCTTCAGCGACTCACCGGAGGTAGCTCCGCCGCTCGGACCAGTCCTGCGCGCCGCGATACCGTCGGTAGCCGGCGCACAGCCCAACCACCATCCCCACCAGGGCCACGCTTTGTACACCCCAAGCGTCTCCACGGATAGGACGCGCTACCACACCGGTCCCATCAGACCCTCTCACATGAGTGACTGCCGTCTCGGCGCGCCAGCCTGTTCCAGATCGCCTCGGAACCCCGCGCGAACCACTCAGTGAGGCACCACACCGCCGATGCAACCGACACAGCCGCGAACGTCTTGGCGGCATAGGCATCAGGAGGCGGGGGCAAGGGATGCCCGTTCAGGTACCACTGAAGGTCCGGGAGCAGGTGAAAGGTGTAGCGTGCGAGCAGCCACGTGAGCGCGAAGAAGCCTGCCTGGCCTGCCCGCACGGGGTAGCTCTTGCGTGCCGCCCAACCCTGGGATCCGCGCGTCCTCAGAAGCCCTGCGAGAGCGCCCAGCAGCAAGGAAAGCAGCAGGTAGCCAACAAGCAGATCAGGGCTGAGAGCGATAGATAGCTCCCGCATACCCACCCTCCAAGCGAGCCACTCGAAGGCCCGCACCCAGCTAGCTTTCGACACCGGAGCGGCCGCTCCCTCAAAAGGCCAGAGCCCAGCGTAGGTTGCTGGTTGGGCGCCAGGTCCTTTGCTCGGTGGCCGGCATCGGTGTGAGCGCTAGAGCGTGTTATGAACTTTGGCACCGTCTGTGCGGTCTAGCGGGCATTAACGGGCCCTCATGGAGTTGGGCGCAGTCCTATCAGTGCCGGATTAGCCCAAGCCAGCGCAAGATGCTACGCTTGCTTCATACTGGCCACAAGATATGCCAACCAGAGTGCATAACACGCTCTAAGGAGTCAGGGCGACAGCCGCCGGCAGTGCCGCTGGCGACCCCAAGAGAGCGTGGTCGGGTTGGTCCTGCCCGGGGAGCCCTCAGATCAGGTGGCTTCTACACACTGCTGCTATGCCAAGGCCCGAGCGGCCTCCAGAGCAATCGGGCAAGACCAAGAAGGACTATACTACCAGCTATACCAAAGCTAGCTATAGATGAATGACGTGTTGCTAATATGGCATTAGCGTTATGGCCCAAGTCCTCATAGGGAGACAGACATGGCATTCTGGAACAGCACTCCCAAGCGTCGGCTCGATCCACCTCCGATGGCACACAGCGACGCCCGCGCGGAGGAGATTTTGAGCGTATGGTCATCACCTGGGGGCGGAAACCAGTTCGTGATCAGGATCGAGGAGGAGGACCCCGTAGTCTGGGGTCTCTTGCTGGTTGACGCAGCGCGACATGTTGCTCTGGCGTATGGGGTTCGAGGGGTAGATTCGCGACGAGTCTTGGACCGCATACGCGAGGGCTTCGATGTGGAGTGGTCGCATCCCACCGACACGCCGGTCATCATTGACCCCGGCACTCCCAAGGGCCCCACGAACTAGGCATCGGCGGGGTGGAGGATTCGGACTGTTGGGTCCGGCACGGGCCAGACGATTCGGTCAGCCACGGGACTGATGGGCGGATCAGCGGACATGAGGTCATTAACCTGAACCTTCCGTTCGCGATCCCATCGGAGCAATGCAACATAATCCCTATTATCGGCGCTCCTTGCCCAGGCTTGGCAGGCGGCGATGGACCTCGGGAGTGGGTATCATAGGTGCCGGCCGCGGCAATGGCCCGTTCGTCGGGCGGCCTGAGCAGATGGCGAAACGCGGTGGGCGATGCTTGGGGTGACGTAGCGGTTATTTGTGTTGTGGTGATTGAGTCCGGGGTGTGTTGGGCGGATGGAGGCGATGGCGCGGGCCGTCTATCATCGGCACCTGACCATGGACCAGAGGGCAAGGCGCCATGCGCTACCACCCCCTGGGCTGCTCTTCCCGCAGTCGCTGCTTCTGCTTGAGCCGCCCCGACGCTGTGCCGATGGCGGAAGTGGTCTGGTAAGGCGTGCCATCGACTAGGTGCCCGTCATGGGGGCGTCCCACACGAGCGATCGAGGGTTGACAATTCGAGGCTGTTGCTGAGACACCGATTTTCATCGGTCGTCGGCCTCTAGTCTTGGGCAGACCACTTTGCAGGGGCTAACCCGAACTGCCTGCGGTCTCGGCGAAGCCGACGAAGCCAGCTAGAAACTGGTGGAGCTTCTCCCGGATCCCCGCATCGATCAGCTCGCCGGCCTCGTCGTAGACGGCGTCGGCGTGCGAGACGAGGAGGCGTCCTTCGAACCAGGGCCGGGTTCCAAGGGTGCGGAGCACGGGCAGCCAGGCGTTCTGACTCAGGATCGTGCCGAACCCCCCTGGAGAGGCGCCGATCACCGCGACGGGCTTTCCCCCATAGACCCGAGGGATGTCGGACGCTGGTCGCGTCGTCCAGTCGATCGCGTTCTTGAAGACGCCCGGGATCGAGTTGTTGTACTCGGGGGTGACGAGCAGTAGGCCGTCGGAGGCGGCGATCGCCTCCTTGAGCCAGGTCACCGCGGCCGGGATTCCCTGGGTGGCCTCGACGTCTCCATCATAGAGCGGGATGCCTCGGATGGGCCCGACCGTCATCTCCGATCCGTCAGGCATGAGGCCGGCGGCAGCCCGGAGCAGTGCGGCGTTGTATGAGCCGGAGCGCAAGCTGCCGGCGATCCCTAGCAGTCGAGCCATGAATGCTTCCCTTCCCCTCTTAGCCGTCATTCCTCTGGCGTTCAAAGGTGCCCTGCTCCAGTTCCTCAAGGGCCTGTCGCATCGCCTCGGTCGAGTCCGTCACGAGCGTTCGATACTGCAGCACCGGCTCCCTCAAGGGTCGTGCCGACACGAAGACGAACCGCGCCTCGCCCGTGTTGGAAGCCAACGCCCAAACGCCATCACCTTGCTCTGAGAAGACGACCAATCGCGGGGTCCCACCGATGGGGATCCCCGACTCCTCGAAGGCCACCTCTCCTCGGTAGAGGAAGGCGAAGGTGCTCTCCCCTTCCGGGGCGGGAAGCAGGGCCGATGCTCCGGCGGGGAGGGCGACATCCAGGTAGGCCGGACGGACCGCGATCCCCTTGAGCGCCCCCTCTCTCCCTTGCAGTTCGCCGGCGATCACCCGCGCGGAGGCCCCGCCTTCCAGCGCGACCACCGGGGCCGCTTCGCCGGGGACCGCCTGGTACCGCGCCGCCTTCATCCTCTCGGCGGTGGGTAGGTTGAACCAGATCTGGAGCGAGTTGTTGCCCTCTGGGAGCGGCTCCAAGTACTCCTCATGGAAGATCCCACCTGCCGCGCTCATCCACTGCGACCCGCCCGCCCCGACCCGGCTGTCGTTTCCGAGCGAGTCCTTGTGGTGAACCTGGCCCTCGAAGACATAGGTCAATGTCTCGATCCCCCGGTGGGGATGGCGCTTGAAGCCCTCCGGTTCCGTAGCTTCCGGGCTCAGGACCATATGGTCGAGCAGCAGAAAGGGGTCGAGCAAGACCATGCGGCTCCCGCCGATCATCCGCCCAATCGTCAGATGGTCGGCTTCCCGCTCGATCTGCGGTTCGATGACCATCGCGACCCGTCGTGTCACCATGTCAGTACTCCCCTGCCCTCCTCACGCGTTCCATCAGAGACGCCGGAGCGGATACCCCGCCGCTTCATGCCCCTTCCGGCTGTTCTTAGACCACGGCGGCAGGCGGAGTTGGGTTCTGAGTGCCTCTGGCACTGGTCCACCGCCAATATGGGAGTCCCATTAGCTGGCGTTCTCGACGATTCGCGGCCCCAGACTGCTCGGACCGGCGAACCCTGGTGTCTGCCCATCCTGCGGCCCGGTCGCGTCCGGAAGGAACTGGGCGCCGAGTTCTAGGATCGCCCCGGGGAGAACCGATCAGGCCCGGGGGCAGCCCCCGCCATGCGCAGACGTCATGGTCGTTGCCGGTCCGCCTACCACGTCGCCATAGTGGGAATGGTAGCTCGTCGAGTGGTCGAAGTCGACAGGCATGTCCACGAGGAAGATCCCAGTTGGGGAGACTCCCTCAGATCGACGCGAGGAACGAGAGCTGGTACCAGTCTGCCGCCTCCCACCACGTTTTGGCGGCAGATGAAGCTCTCAAGGGCACCTGACCCTGGTCATGCACGAGGCGCTTGCGCGGCGTGCGCCGCTCTTGTCTCCACGCACTCGCCTGGGACTCCGCCGCGTGAGGCGCCGAGGCCCGCCTGGCAACACAGACCCCTGGCTAGGTCGCGGCCCTCCTGATTGGCCCGCCCCCCCAGCCCATCCGTGCCCTGCGCGCTACACCCCGCCCTATGGGCGCCCGGCAGCGCGGCGTGGTGGCGCTGGGCCAGATCCGGATGCGCGGGCGCCACTGGGGCGCGGCTGTAGCGAAGGTCACAAGCTTCGGCGCCCGTGTGGAGAGCGAACACAGCTTGCGGGGCTAGCACCATGCTGGCGGCCCGTGCCTGGCCGGCGGGCACGCCTTCGGCAGGTCACATGCCAGTAGCCCCCGAACTGATCTCCTTCGGAGGCGCGACTCCATGCCGACCTTTATGGTCTCTCACTCGTTGCCCGGCCTCACCCGCGAGGTTTTCGATGAGCTTCAGGCTCGCGCGGACGCCCATCCCGAGGTCCGCTGGGCGCACCACTTCGTCAGCCTCACCCAGGGCACCGTGGTCAGCGAGTTTGAGGCCCCGGACCTTCAGGCCCTGGAGGCCTGGCTCCACGCCCTCAGTTTGCCCTACGACTACATCCTGGAAGCGGAGCTTGTAGGCACACGCGGCAGCACGGTAGACTCTACCGTTCCGGATGACTTCAGCATCTAGCCCACAGACGGCCGGCGCCAAGGGCAAGGCACCACCACGTCACCAAGACACCAAGATGGCTCGTAGAGGGCACTGACCGGATGTGTGGTCGCGGTAGGCCCCTCAGCGCAGTACATATCCACCGCCGATCGCCCTGTCCCAACGACCCAACGACCCATCGACCCCAGCACCGTGGAACGCGTGCAACACCGGGAGGATGCGTGGAACATGACCGTGGAACATCCAGCCGGGCCGGTCGGTGCACACCCTGGCTGTTGTGCGTGCTCCTGCTGGGGGCCTTCCTAGTGCGGGCCTCCGGCGCTTCCGGGCCTAGGTCGGCTTCCGCGCGCGCCGCTTCCGGCGGCTTCAAGGCGGGGAGGCCGCTGCTGTGCACCTACTACTTCTACTGGTACGATGACGCCTCGAGGCAGCACTTCCTGAACAGCGACGGCTCCGACGCCCTCACGGATCACCCCCCCCGTGAGGAGGGTTACTCCTACAAGAGCGAGGCGTGGCACCGCGAGCAGCTCTCTGAGATGGCCCGCGCGGGCATCGACGTGGCACTCCCCGTCTACTGGGGCTACCCGGGCGGCGAGGCAGAGTGGAGCCTTAAGGGGCTGGAGCCGATGGCTCGCGCGGCCAGGAGCCTCATACGTGATGGCCTCCCCTGCCCACGCCTGGGCCTCTTCTACGATACCTCCACCCTCCAGTTCAACCCCCTGGGCTACCACGCGGACCTGTCCACTCCGGAGGGGCGCCACTGGCTCTGCGAGAGCGCCAAGCTCTTCTTCCGCGCCGTTCCCCAGGACCTCTGGGCCCGCATCGGCCAGAAGCCCATCCTGTGGCTCTACTCCGGGGCCTTCGCCGCTCAGCAGGACCCCAAGGCTCTGGACACCCTTCGACGCTCCTTCAAGAGCGAGTTTCACGTTGAGCCCTTCGTAGTGAAGGAGATCTCCTGGGAGGGCCGGGCGGACGCACTCTACTCCTGGGGCGCGGCGCTGGACCCCACCGTCTTCAGCGTGGCGGCGCTGGGCCCGGGGTACGACCACTCCGCTGTGCCGGGCCGGGCTCCATTGAAGCGTGACCGGGAGGGCGGCGCCTTCTACACTCGCTGCTGGGAGAGCCTTCTGGCCAGGCCCAAGGAGTCGCGTCCCTCAATCGCCGTCATCGAGACCTGGAACGAGTTCCACGAGGGGACCGACATCGCTCCCTCGCGGGAGTACGGCCACAAGTACGTGGACATCACGCGGAGGTTCGCCCGGATGTGGCACTCCGGGGTGCGTCTGCCCCCCCAGGGTGAGTACGCGCGAACCAGCCGCGTTAGGGTCGTCCTCACGGGGCGTAACCGGGATCAGGGGATTCGCCAGGTGGATCGGCCCGACGGACTGACGGAGGCGGTCGCCATCGACGAGCTTGGCGCCCGCCGCACGCTACCCAACCCGCACGGGGAGTCACGCTACCTGTATCTGGACGTGGACAACGCCTTCTACTTTGGTGACCGGGTGCCCGTGAACGTGGAGGTCACCTACCTAGACGACGCCGCCACCCCCTTTGGGCTGGACTACGATTCCACCGACGCCAAGGCGCTGCTGGCCGGGGCTTTCAAGTCCGCCCCGCCCGTCGCGCGCTCCGGCACGGGAGGCTGGAAGAAGGCCAGCTTCTTCCTCCCGGACGCCGCCTTCACAGGAAGGGCCAACGGCTCGGACTTCCGGCTGTCCATCGTGGGTGGGGACCTGACCGTCCGCTCCGTGGTAGTGGAGCGGGTGAAGCCCTCTACCAAGAAGCTCCCGTCCGCTGCCCGCCCTCCTAAGGCGCCCGGCGGCGCGAAACCAAGGAAGGGTTCCGCCCGCTCGTGACTTTCCGTAACCCTCTGGCGCGCCCACCCATCCTACAGGTGATGTGAGCAGAGGAGAGCGAGATGGACCTTGTTAGGGACGGCGCCTTGACTGAGATGCCAGCCGCCACCGAGCGGGATCTCGATCGCGAGCTTCTGCAGCGTTTCCTGAGGGGCGATTCGCACGCCTTCGACCTGCTGTTCCTGCGCCACGAGGGCTTCGTGTATAACATCTGCCTGGGAATCCTGAACAACCCGGAGGACGCGCGAGACATCACCCAGGACACCTTCGTCAAAGTGTACAGGTCGGCCGCCGGCTTTCGGGGCCAATCCTCCTTCTCCACGTGGATCTACCGGATCGCCGTCAACTTCTGCCTGGATCTGCTCCGGAGGCCGGCCAAGCGCCGGGCCGCGGAGATGCCGGAGGATTGGGAGGTCCCCGACTCCCACGCCGAGGCGGAGGAGCAGAACCAACGAGCCATCATCCAGGAGACGCTGAGCAGGCTGCGGCCGGATTACCGGGCCGCCCTGAGTCTGCGGTACTTCCAGCAGCTCTCCTACGAGGAAATGGCCGATGTACTGGGCATGAACGTCGGTAGGGTGAAGATCCTGCTGCACCGGGCCAGGAAGGCCTTCAAGGACAAGTACGAGGACGGTGAGCCGATATGAGATGCCGCCAGGTGCTGTCGTCCCTAGATGAGCTGCTGTTGGACCGGCTGCCTACGGAGCGTCTCGCGAAGCTGGAGGCGCACCTTAAGGCTTGCGTGCCCTGCCGCGAGGCCCTTGAGGAGCAGCGCCGGGCGCACTCGCTTCTGGTCGGTGCCTGGGAGGCGCGCGAGGCGCCTGAGGGCATGCTGCGTGCCGTGAAGGCCCAGGTTGAGGTCTCACCCCGCCGTGCGTCTCTGTTCCCGCTTCGTCCCGCCTACGGCCTCGCCACGGCCTGCGCCCTGGCCCTGGTCGCTCTGAGCTCCGGTCATCTAGGCAGGCAGCCGGCCCCAGCGCCCCGGCAGGGCGGGAGAGCTCCCCTATCCATCGCCACGCGCGATCATGTGAAGCCGGCCAGCGGGCCTGAGACCACGGGTGATGGGGGACACGAAGCGGTGAAACGGATACCCTCCCCCACTTCCTCCCAGGTCGCATCCATTCCGGACAGCTCACGCGAATTGGCTTCCGGCGAGGAGTCTCCCCGGGTTGCTCGGCGCCCGTCTCGGCACGTGAGCAACGGGCGGTCCGCTGCGGCCAGGCGCCAGAGGCATCATCACTCAGCACCGATGATGCTGGCCTCGCTGCGCGGTGGTCTCGCCTCCGCGGCACGGGTAGCCGCGGTCGGAAGCCAGGAGGGCGCCTCCACGCCCAGGGCCGCCGCTGGCGCCAAGCCTCTCGTCCTTGCCATGCTCCCGCGTGACCCTCTGGCATCTCCCTCCGATGGCATCGGCCAGGCCCGGGTCGAGAACACCCTCGTCCGCTGCGTTGACCCTGTGACGGGTAAGGTGACCGAAGTCTCGTCCTCCCGAACCATCGACGCCTCCAATCAGGTGCGTTCCATCAGCTTGAACTTCAGCAACACCGCCGAGCCGGAGGGAGGGCTCACCCAATGAGCCGCTTGTGGCGTGCCCTTCTGGTGCCGATCGCCGTGGCTGCGGCGTGCTCGCTCGCACGGCCAAGCTGGTCTCAGGGCGTCGACGCGCCCGCGATGCCCCCCGAGGACTCGGGGGCGCAGTCGTACTACCTCGACTTCCGCAACAGCCCCTACTACCTACCGGCGCGAATCGCGGTTACAGGGAGCGTTCCCAAGCCCGGAAGCTACGCCC
>DASXUI010000005.1:0-12188 GCA_036504955.1 Armatimonadota bacterium | reverse complement strand
CGGATGACGTCCTGAACCGCACTTTCGACCTTTTCATGGAGCTGGGCGCGACCGACGAGCAGGCCGACTTCCCGGTGATCTACGCCTGTGCCACCAAGGGCCTGGCCGGCTTGGAGCCGGAGCTCGAAAACATGACCTCCGTCCTGCCGGTGCTGGACGTGGTGCTGGAGAAGGTTCCGCCGCCCGTGGGGCACATCGACCGGCCGCTCCAGATGCTGACGCTCTCGCTCGCCTACGATGACTACCGGGGGCGCATGGCCATCGGGCGCATCAGCAACGGCACCCTCCGGCGCAACCAGATGATCACCCACATCGACCGCGAGGGGAACCAGAAGAAGGTTCGGGTGGCGGACATCTATACCTACGAGGGTCTTGCGCGCACCCCCTGCGAGGAGGCCACCGCGGGTGACATCGTGGCTATCGCCGGGCTGCCCTTCGTCCACATCGGCGAGACCATCGCGGACGCCGAGGAGCCGGAGGCCATCCCCACCATCGCCATCGACGAGCCCGTGGTCAAGATGACCTTCGCCGTGAACACCTCTCCTTTCTCCGGCAACGAGGGCGACTACAGCACCTCCCGGCACCTGCGGGAGCGCCTGATGCGGGAGCTCGAGACCGACGTCGCGCTTCGGGTGGAGGACACGGACTCCCCGGACCGCCTGGAGGTCTCCGGCCGCGGCGAGCTGCACCTGGCCATCCTGATCGAGAAAATGCGGCGCGAGGGGTACGAGCTTCAGGCCGGCCGTCCGCAGGTCATCTTCAAGGAGATCGACGGCAAGCGCCACGAGCCGACCGAGGTCGTCTACATCGAGGTCCCGGAGGAGTTCAGCGGCGCTGTTATCGAGAAGATGAACCAGCGCCGGGGCGAGATGCTGGACATGAAGCCGGAGGGGAAGAACATCCACCTGGAGTACCTGATCCCCACTCGTGGACTGATCGGATACCGCAGCGAGTTCCTGACGGACACCAAGGGGATGGGCACGCTCCACAGCATCAACGCCGGCTACGAGCCCTACGCGGGCGACCTCAGCAGCCCGCCCAGGGGGTTTCTGGTCTCCTGGGAGCAGGGCACCAGCAACTCCTACGCGATCCAGAACGCGGAGGAGCGGGGCGTCCTGTTCGTTGGACCCGGCGTGCCTGTGTACGAGGGGATGATCGTCGGCCTTAACTCTCGGCCGGAGGACATGGACTTCAACATCTGCAAGTCCAAGAAGCTGACAAATATGCGGTCCTCCACCAGCGACATCAAGGTGGCACTCACTCCGCCGCGCATCCTCACCCTTGAGCAGGCCATCGAGATCATCGGAGACGACGAGCTGGTGGAGGTGACTCCCAAGAGCATCCGCCTCCGCAAGACTATCCTGGGCCTTCACGACCGCCGGCGCTCCAAGGCCCAGGCCGCGAGGTAGCCAGATCCGGCGCCCACGAGCCAGGCGGCATCGCGGCGCCGGTGTGACTCTGTACGGGTAGGTAACGCCCGTCCGCGCGGCGAAACCGGGGCTCAGGATGCGCCTGAGCTCCGGTTTCCTGCTTGGTGGCAGTGACTCACAGGAGGGCGGCCCGGTCCGATGAGGCCGGGCGTGGCTCTCCAAAGGGCCCTGTCTGATGGAGATGCCCTTGGATTCCGAGGCGCAACCCAGCCCGCTAGAGGCTCTAGTGCCTCACATCGCGTTCGTGCTGATCGTTACCTTTGGCGGCGACCTTAGGTTCGACAAGCTGGAACCCCTGGGCGGGAGTGACCGCTCCTACGTCGCGCGGTGCCGTATCCTGGACCCTCCGAAGGGCGTTCCCGCGAGCGTCGTCATCAAGGCGGTCAAGGGTGACTGGGATCCACTCCTCATGCGAGCGGATACGCCGACCTCCAGCCACCCACGGGGCTTCGCCAACGACTGGTTCGGCGCCCAGTTCCTCACTGAAGTCCGCCCTGGCCTAAGGGTTAGCCCCAAGTTCGTAGGCGGCCTCCGAAGCGAGGGGTTCATCGTCCTCGAAGACCTCGGCGAAGGAGACAGCCTGGCGGAGGTGCTGCAGGGGAATGACCCTGCCCGAGCCGACCGCGCCCTGATGGCCTACGCCTCGACCCTGGGCCGCATGCACGCCGCGACGATCGGCCACGAAGGGCAGTACAATCGCCTTCGCGACGACTGGGTGCCCGGACTGTCCCAGGAGCTGCCGACGGGTGACGCCTCCTATACAGGGATCCGGGAGGCCTGCCGCACCCTCGGCGTCCCCCTTTCGCCTGAAGCCGAGGCGGGGCTGGACCGCGTGGCTCTGTCCATGAAGGAGCCGGGCCCCTTCCTCGCTTACACCCACGGTGACCCCTGCCCCGACAACAACCGCCTTCTGGGCGACGAGGTGCGCCTCATCGATTTCGAGTGCGGGGCCTACCGGCATGCCCTGTGCGACGGCGTCTACGGGCGGCTTCCCTTCCCCACGTGCTGGTGCGTGAATCGGCTGCCCGCTCAGGTGCCGCCCCACATGGAGGCCGCCTACCGCGCTGAGCTGGTGAAGGGATGCCCGGAGGCCGGCGATGACGACCTGTTCCGGCTGGCCGTCGTTGAGGCTACGGCACACTGGACCTGCGAGACCACGGGGTCGCACCTGCCGGGCGCGCTGGAGGGGGATCACGAGTGGGGCATCTCCACGATCCGGCAGCGTGTGCTGCTGCGCCTGGACAACCTCGCGGTGCTGACCGAGGAGTTGGGACTTCTGGAGCCGCTTGGGGACGTAGCCCTCGCGATGGCGAAACGCCTGAGGGCGCTCTGGCCGGCGGACCTCGTCGAGATGCCGCTTTACCCGGCCTTCCGGTAGCTCCGTGGCCCGTGATGCCCTCGCGGTGGCCGACTTGCTGGGGGTAGCGGCGATCGCTATGATGGGGCCAGGAGGACCACCATGGGTGCCCAAGCGATAGACCGAATCTGGGAAGAGATTCAGGCGCTCTCTCTCGACGACCAGCAGGAGCTGCGCTCCCGAATTCTGGCAGGGGATGACGCGAAGGCCCAGCAAGTGCTTGAGTCCCTTCGCGGGAAGGGACTCATCATGAGCGAGCCGAGGCCGGGCCGGTGTGCGCCCGTGGACTTCCAGCCAATCAAGGTCTCTGGGGAGCCGGTCTCGGAAACGCTGATCCGAGAGCGCCGATAGGTGGCGACGTACTTCCTCGATTCCAGCGCTCTTGTGAAGTGCTACGTTAGCGAGCCAGGCAGTGTCTGGGTCCGCGAACTCCTGTACAGGCCAAGGGATACCCGCTACGTCTCCGTACTGGCGGAGGTCGAGGTCGCGGCTGCCATTATGCGGAGGTGCCGGGCAGGAAGCCTCCCCATCGCTGCCTGGGGTACCCTGCATGCGGCATTCCGCCCCGACCTGGAATGCCAACTAACGCTCATGGGCGTTACCGCGGCCACACTCTCGGATGCCACCAGGATGATCGGCGATCACGGCCTGCGGGCCTATGACGCCGTCCAACTCGCGACTGCATGGCGTGTATACGACGAGTGCGTGGCAGCAAGCGAACCCTTCCGCCTGGTCTCCGCCGACGCGGAGCTGAACGCGGCGGCGAGGGCCGAGGGGATGCGGGTTGAGGATCCCAACGCGTATCCCTAAGTTGAACCAACCCCGATGGCGGTATCAGCGGTCCCTTGTGCTCTTCAGCTCAGCCGGGAGATCCCGCGGTGGCCTTGGCGATGGTGCTGGGGCAACGGCGGTGCCATGCAGGGGGACGTGGGAGTTGCGGGTCCCGCCGCCGGTAGCCAGGAAAAAGCGCGAGCCCTTTACGCCGGCGTCGATGTTGGTGGCCGGGTTGCTGTCCGCCGTGAAGCGGGCCGTGCTGACCGGCGTCCACCTTCCGTCCAGCCCCCGCACCTGGGCGGGACCGTACTCGGCGCGGCGCTCCTGGCTGGCGGAGACGCGGTTCCGCAGGAAGTCCTCCACGAAGGAGTAGTAGCCCGAGAGGCGCTTGCCGCCGGAGGGGGTGGAGAAGGTGGCCAGCTTGCGCCATTTGCCGGATTCCTGGAACCAGCCGGTGTAGGCGGTCCGCTCGCCCTGGACCTCCGCGCTCACCATCAGCCGCAGCGTCTCCCCGACCTTCCACCGGTAGTCGAGGAAGGACTGCCCCCCGGTCCCCTCGCCTCCGAAGCGCCCTGTCCGAACCTTCGGGTCCTTGTACAGGAGCTGGACTCGCCGGTCCTCCGCGACTGAGGAGGGATCGTTCTGGCCGCCGGGGTCCCAGACCGAGAAGATGAGGAGCTTCCGGTCTGCCTCCAGCTCCTGAACGCCGAAGTAGCCCGCGCTGAAGCCGCACACGCAGAAGTAGGTGCCGGGCGCGGACCGCCGCACTACCACCTCATTGATGAAGGCATCCCCCTCCGGCGCCTGGTACTGCAAGTGGACGGAGCGGCAGGCGATGCCCGCCAGGCTCTCGTCGGCCTGGGCGGTACGCGCTAAGCCCAGCGCCATCAGCGATACTGCCAGCATCGCCCCGGCGAGTAGGGCGCCCCGCCGTCCGGGGGCATGAGCTTTAGCTCCTCCTGGTGCCTCAGTGAATCGTGCGCCCGCGCACGATTCCAGGGCGCCGGGCAGTCCACGGCCGTTGAGACTCGAAGACCACGTCATCCGCCGGCCGCCAGTCGCCTTCTGCACTCCTCCAGGATCTCCACGGTTCGCGAGGCGCCGAACCGCGTCACTCCGATGGCCCGGACCTCGAGGGCGGCATCCAGGGTGCGGATTCCCCCTGCGGCTTTCACCTGCACGCGCGCGGGTGAGTGCTTGCGCATGAGCCGAAGGTCCTCCATCGTGGCGCCGCCGGGGCTGTAGCCCGTGGAGGTCTTCACGAAGTCGGCGCCCAGCTCTCCACAGATCTCGCAGAGGCGGATCTTGTGAGCGTCCTGCAGGTAGCAGTTCTCGAAGATCACCTTCAGGATCTGCCCCGCGTCATGGACGATGTCCAGAACGGCCCCGATGTCCGCGCGCACGTAGCCCCAGTCCTCGCTCAGCACCTTGCCCACGTTCACCACCATGTCCAGCTCCTGGCACCCCTCCTCCAGGGCCTGGCGGGCTTCGGCGACCTTGGTGGCGGTGGTATGCCCGCCGTGGGGGAAGCCGCAGGTGGTGCTGGCCTTCACCGAGCTTCCGCGCAGGATCTCCGCGCAGCGCTTCAGGTAGTAGGGCTTGATGCAGACGCTGGCAACGTCGTACTCCAGGGCGATGCGACAGCCCTCCTCCAGCTCCGAGTCGGTCATCGTGGGGCTGAGCAGCGAGTGGTCGATCATCCTGGCAATGTCCGCTAGTGTGTAGTCCATACGGCCCCCTTAGCGAGGAGGGATGCCTAGTCCTGCCGCCTGGGAGACGCGGGGGAGACACTACTATGCGTGCGGGCGTACCGAGATCCTGCTAGGATGTGCCCGACGGAGGATGCGTGATGGTAACGGCTGTCGAGGACCACCTGCTGCACTCGCCAAGACTAGGGCTGATTCTGAGCAGGCTCCAGGAGGCCTTCGCTGAGGAGCAGGGACGTCGCGAGGAGTTCCTCAGAACTACGTCGGAGGAGCAGAAGGTTGAGTTCATTAATGGGGAGGTCGTGCCGCCCTCTCCCGTGATGCTGGCACACGACCGCGTGTCCGGCAGTCTCTATGCCCTCCTAAGGGCTCACGTCCTGCGCCACCGACTGGGCCACGTGGGGCATGAGAAGCTGCTGGTATCCCTCAGCCGGAACGACTACGAGCCCGACGTCTGTTTCTTCCGAGGGGAGCGGGCCGACGGCTTCCTCCCGGACCAAAGGCGCTTCCCAGCGCCCGACTTCGTGGCGGAGGTCTTGAGCGAGAGCACCGAGGCCAATGACCGAGGGGTCAAGCTGGACGACTACGCGGCCCACGGGGTCACGGAGTACTGGATCCTGGACCCAGACCAGAAGGCGGTAGAGCAGTACGTGCTCGCCGGAGACGCCTACGTGCTACGGGCGCGACTGGACAGCGGCGCCATCTCCAGTGTCTCGGTTGAGGGATTCACCCTGCCCCTTGCCGCCCTCTTCGGCGACCAAGCGCACCTTGAGTGCCTCCGGCGCCTAATGGGCGAGTGACCTGAGGGACCAAAGCGACCCAGGCGACCAAAGAGCACCCACTGAGGCCCTTCCCCACGACCCTACGACCTCACGACCCTACGACCCGCCCTCAGGACAGATGCGCCATGCTGTCCGCCTCGCCGTCGTAGGAGAGAAGGATGGTCTGGCCCTCTACTACCGTTTCTAGGTGGACGGTGCGGCCCCAGAGGGTGTAGACGTGGTGTAGGGCGTGCTTGGCGTAGTTGAGGTCCAGCTCCCGCCCCTCGAAGTAGTGCTTCAGGTACAGCTCGCGGTTCCGCCGGTAGTCGCCGTCCTCCACTACCAGGTAGGGGTAGCCGAAGTTGGTCATCTGGCCCACCATGGCATCGCGGACCTTCTCCCAGTCCTTCTCTACCACCACCCACTGGTCGCCTTCCTTGCGGTAGACGTAGAGGTCCAGCTCCTCCACCAGCTCCTCGGTGAGGTAGTTGCGTAGGAAGGAGACGTCGTTCTCCATCTCGCGGACCTCGAAGATCTTCTCCAGCCCCTGTCCGGGCGCCCGGCCGGGCTTCTTCAGGTCCTCCTCGCTGGGGTTGTCCCAGCGTTGGATCAGGTCTTCCCAGATCTTAAGGCCCACGTAGTAGGGGTTGAGCTGGCGGCGCGAGCCGGGCGACACCACGCTGGAGTTGAGCTCCGCGAAGGTGATGTAGTCGCCCTCGGAGAGGTCCAGCTCCCGCAGGACCCGGGCGTGCCACAGCGATGCCCAGCCCTCGTTCATGATCTTGGTCTGCATCTGGGGGTAGAAGTACAGCATCTCCTGCCGCACGATGCCGATGCAGTCTCGCTGCCAGTCCTCCAGCTCCGGTGCGTGGTCCATGATGAACCGCAGGAGGTCCCGCTGCGGCTCCTCCGGCAGCTTGCGACCACGGGGGGTGTGCCGCTCCTCGGCGCCCTTCCGTTCCAGCTTCCAGAGGTCATCATACGGGGTGGTGGGCTCGACCGCGTGCTTGCGGGCCTCCGTGATCTCCTGATCGGTAAGGTGGCGGATCTGCACGTTGGGATCCACGTGCTCCTGAAGGGCGAGGGTTGCGTCGAGGAAGCGCTCCACCACCTCCTCACCGTGCTCGTAGCTGTACTTGTCAATACGGCGGGCGTTCACGCTCACCACGTCCACCATCTTGCGGCTGGTATGGGCGAACCAGATGTTGTTCTTGAAGAAGTCGCAGTGGGCCATCACGTGGGCGATGACCAGCTTGTTCTGGATGAGGGAGTTCCCCTCCATGAGGAAGGCATAGCAGGGATTCGTGTTGACCACGAGCTCGTAGATCTTGGAGAGCCCGTAGTCGTACATCGTCTTCATCTGGTGGAAGGCCTTGCCATGCGTCCAGTGGGAGAAGCGCCCGGGCAGCCCGTAGGCGCCGAACTCATACATGATGGCCGCCGGCACGATCTCGAAGTGGGTCGGGTAGGCGTCCAACCCAAACCGCTCCCCGATCGCCCAAATCTCCTCAATCGCCTTGGAGAGGGCCTCTACCTCGATGTCCGCTACCGCCATCCGTGTACTCCCCAATAGGCGTGCTTCCTGCGACAGCCCCTACGCCGGTGTGGTGCTCTCTGAGAAGAACCGCTTCAGCGCCGGGTAAACGTCCGACTTATCGCTTACGGTTACGCCGATGAACTTGGAGTCGGCGATCTGGGAGAAGACCGACATCAGGGTGCTGGAGCGCGACCAGTGGGCCTGGGTGATCTCCCCGTAGCCGAAGAGGTTGCACTTCCCCAGCAGATCCTCCACCAGCTTTAAGCACAGGTCATTGTCGGAGAACAGATTGTCTCCATCGGAGAAGTGGAAGGGATAGATGTTCCAGTCACTGGGTGGGTAGCGGTCGCGGATCACCTCTAGGGCGAGGTTGTAGACCGAGGACGCCCGGGTGCCGCCGCTCTCTCCCTTGTTGAAGAACTCCTCCTCCGTCACTTCCTTGGCCTCGGTGTGGTGGGCCAGGAAGGCGATCTCCACGTTCTCATACTTGCCGCGCAGGAAGCGCACCATCCAGAAGTAGAAGCTGCGGGCGATGTACTTCTCGAACTCCCCCATGGAGCCGGAGGTATCCATCATCGCCAGGACCACGGCATTGGAGTCGTGCCGGATGTCCGGCTCCCAGGTCTTGAAGCGGAGGTCGTCGGAGCGGACGTCCTTGAACTCGGCGCGCCCCTTGGCGGCGTTGCGCCGCAAGTTCTCCAGGATCGTCCGCTTCTTGTCCAGGTTGGAGAGGATGCCGGCCTTACGAATGTCCGTGAACTTGACGGAGTCGGAGACCACCCGCATGCTGCGCCGGGGCTCCAGGTTAGGCAGGCCCAGGTCCTCAAAGATCATCGCCGCCAGCTCGTCCAGGGTGACGTCCGCTTCGTAGTAGTCCACGCCCGGCTCGCTGCCGGCCTGGTTGCCCGGAGCGTTGCTGTCGCCGTCCTGTCCCACCACGTCGCCCACCTGGGTGCCGCCCGGGCCCTGTCCCACCTGCCCCTTCTTGTCTCGGGGGTCGAAGCGGAACTTGTACTCCTCTAGGGACCGAATGGGGACCTTGATAATCTTGCTGCCATCAGACAGGATGATGCTCTCCTGGCTAACGATGTCTGCCAGGTTCTTCTTGATCGCTTCCTTGACCTTCTCTTGGTGGCGCCGCTGGTCCGACGGCCCCTTGCGGTGCAGCGTCCAGTCGTTGCGCGAAACAGCGTTCATCAGCAGCTCCAAGGCCCACGCCACCCCAGGGCCCTCGATGGGGCGGTGGGGCGGCGTCTGCTCGCCGTCCTGAATGCGAAGGTGCGCCAATGGGACGGCTCAGCGGGGAGCCGCCCCGGCGGACGCTAGCGGTTCAACAGGGTGCCAACGTAACGCAGCAGCTCGTTGGCGCAGACGGGGCAGTAGCCGTGGTCGCTCACCAGCCGGCTGGCCACCTCGTTGATGCGCTTCTGCTGCTCCGCATCCGGCGTCTTGGTGCTGGTGGTGATCTTTACGATATCGCGGAGGTCCGAGAAGAGCTTCTTCTCGATGCCCTCCTTCAGTCGCTCGTGGGAGGTGTAGTCGAAGGGAACGCCCTTGCGAGACAGGGCGGAGATGCGGATCAGGATCTCCTCCCGGAAGGACTTCTTGGCGTTCTCGGTGACGCCGATCTGCTCCTCGATGGAGCGCATCAGCTTCTCGTCCGCCTCCATCTCCTCGTCGGTGATGGGGTCCTTCACCTTCGCGCGGTTGCAGTAGGCCTCCACGTTGTCCAGGTAGTTGTTCAGGAGGGTGTGGGCGGAGTCTTCGAAGCTGTAGACGAAGGCGCGCTGCACCTCGATCTTGGCGATCTCGTCGTACTCCTTGCGCGCCTCGTCAACAAAGGCCAGCAGCTTCTCGTGCTCGTTCCGGCCGATGCTTGTGTGCTGCTCGAAGCCATCGCGGAGGGCACGGAGCGCCATGATGGGGTTCAGGCAGGTCACGCCCGGGCGGCTGATGGCATTGGAGAGACGGTTGATGACGTAGCGGGGGCTGATGCCATCCATGCCCTCCCGAACGGTCTCCTCCTGAAGCTCCCTCACGTCCTTGGATTTGAAGCCGTCCACGTCTTCGCCGTCGTAGAGCTTGAGCTTCTTCATGAGGCTCATGCCAGCCTTCTGGCTGGGCTCCAGGCGGGAGAGAATGGCGAAGATGCTGGCCACGCGCAGGGTGTGCGGCGCTACGTGAATCTCGCGCAGCGCGCTCTGCCGCAGCAGCTTCTCGTAGATGCGGACCTCGTCGCTTACGCGGAGGTTATAGGGCACCTTAACCAGGATGATACGGTCCTGCAGCGCCTCCGATTTCCGGTTTCCCACGAAGCTGGCGTACTCGTTCTCATTGGTGTGCGAGACCACCACCTCGTCCGCGTAGATCATGCTGAAGCGGCCGGTCTTGATGTTCTGCTCCTGCGAGAGCGTGAGAAGCACGTAGAGGAACTTCTCGTCGCACTTCAGCATCTCGATGAACTCCATCAAGCCGCGGTTGGCGATGTTGAGTTCACCGTCGAAGCGGTAGGCGCGGGGGTCCGACTCTACCCCGACCTCGCCGATGGTGGAGAGGTCGATGCCGCCGACCAGCTCGCTGATGTCCTGGCTCTTGGGGTCGGAGGGGGTGAAGGTTCCGATGGCGACGCGGTTCTTCTCGCTGAAGACGACCCGCTGCACCCGCATCTCCTCCGCGCGGCCACCGTACTCATGCTCCAGCCGGTAGCGGCAGGCGGGGCAGAGGTCGCCTTCGATGTAGACGCCCAGCTCCTTGGAAGTCTCCTCGCGAAGGGACTCGGGGATCAGGTGCAGGGGCTCCTCGTGCATCGGGCAGCCCTTGATGCCGTAGACGGCTCCCTCCGGAGTCCGGCTGAAGTCCTCGAGACCGCGCTTCAGCATGCTGACGATGGTGGACTTCCCGCCGCCCACCGGTCCCATCAGCAGCAGGATGCGCTTGCGCACGTCCAGGCGCCGGGCGGCGGAGTTGAAGTACTCTACAACCTGCTGGAGCGGCCGCTCTAGGCCGAACATCTCTCCGGAGAAGAAGCCGAAGCGCACGGAGCCGTCACGGATCTCCTCCGTGCCGGCGCTCATGATCATGTGATGGATGCGCGCGTGGGAGAGCTGCGCGATCCGGGGATCGGCCTTCACCAGGTCAATGTACTCCTGGAAACTGCCCTCCCAGTTGATGCGCTGCTCTTGGGCTCGATGCTCAGACAGCTTGGCGCCGAGATCCATGGCCTCTTACTCCTTTCCTTCTGGCGCAGGCACTGCGGCTCGCGAACCGCAGGTGGTTCAGCCACCCCCGCGGCAGCTCGCGGCTCCGACCGCTGGGGCCGGTCGGCCCGCACCGTCTCCAGTGCTTGCGGCGGACCCTATGGGCGCTGGGTCCGCGCTCGCCGCACTGTGATCTATAGGAACTCAGATCGGGTGCGCAGGTTCCCGGATCACCAAGCGGTTGCCTGGGCCGCCGGGGAGTGCTCCGCCGCCGGGCATGGCGCGCGGCGTAGACCCCGGAGGGGCGCTACCTCTGAGCCCTGATCCCGATCCTGTCAGGCTCCACTGCCCCCTGTTTCGGTAGGTGCCAACCAAACCGCACTTGCGATGCGCCTGGGGGGCCCAGACCTCAGAACGAGCGCGGAACCACCCTTACCTCCTGCCTTGCAGATGCAGCCAGTGACCCATTTGATGCATCCACCTCGGCGTCTCCGGCATCGGTGCCGCGCTCGCCCGCCGGTCCGCAGCATCAGGGACGACCCAGCAAGTGCCTGCGTTCCGGCTCTCCTAGCCCCTCGGCCCGGGGCTTTCGCCGACAGGATCCAAGCAAGCTCTAGGCCGAGGCTCTGACCACTGGCTTTCGCGGGTACCGCCGTGCGCCCAACCCCTGAGAACTACGCAGCCAGGCCACCGATCCGCTCTCTGAGCGTTCGGGGCGCTCCAGTCGCTGATCGCTCACTGGGCACGCACCACGCTCAAGGGGACGGGCGCGTGGCGCGGGGGCAGCGATGCGTGTCTGGGTGGCATCAGGTGCCAAGAGCCGACCGAGTGCTGGGCGGGCTCCCTCGAGCTGCCGGGAGCCGCAAGTGGTTGCTACCGTCGCTCGTGCTATCCAATCTCTATCTTCCCAAAACACGGCTTCTTACGCGGGTAAGTGGTCGCTCAATATGGGGTAGGGAAGCTGCTGAGGCCCAATCCGCATCCTTCACCAGAGCGGTTGAAAGCCCGCGCCATGCCCGACGCGCAAACGCCTCGTGCGTCATGGGGGCTAAGCATCCAGGGGGAGGGCCGGCTGGGGGCGGACCGCGGGAGTGTCGGGCGATGCCTGAGGAGCGGGGTCTGGGGAATACAAGCGCCGAGGCGCGATGGACTTCCGGCGCGTTTCGTGAAGGCGACCGAGCGCGGGATGCCAAGGACAACCTAGCCGCGTATCACGGGCCGCCTCTCGATACCGGGGGCCGCCGCGAGAAATGCCGGGGCTCTCAACCAACCAGCACCCGCGTAGCTGGGGTCTGCTGTAGCGAGCAGACCCCATCGCCGCGGGAGAAGGGGGGAATGGAAGAGCGAAGACTGGGGCTGGGGACAGCCCCCTTCCTCTCTCTCTAACAGCTCTCCCTGTCTCCCACTCTGCCTCTTCCACTCCCCG
>DASXUI010000004.1:0-20125 GCA_036504955.1 Armatimonadota bacterium | reverse complement strand
CCACCTGGTTGTTCCCGGAGTCCCGTACGGAGACCCAGGCCCCGCCGACCGGGTTGCCGTCCGCGTCCGTTAGCAGGGCGGTAGTGGTCACCAGTCCGGAGTCCACGGCCGGTGGCGCGGTGAGGCTGAAGCCACCGAACTGTGCCAGACCATAGGAGTCCTCGATCTGCGAGGAGACGCCGATGCCCACCAGTGCGTCGCCCGTGTCGAAGGCGGGGTTCACCAGGGCGCCGGGCCCCCCCACCCAGTTCTCCCCGTCGTAGGAGTGGGAGGCCTGGAACAGACGGCCGCGGCGAACCAATCGAAGCCACACGGGCGTTTTGGTGTCGAGCTCTACGAGGTTGCGACTAACGGCCGGCACCTGGCCCGCGGCGGTGCGAGAGCCGAAGATCAGGCCGCCCAGGCGCTGGGCCGCGAGGAAGACGGAGGGGCTGCCAGGGTCCGTGCTGGCTCGCGCGACAAGCCCGGCTCGGACCCTTCGCTCTCCAACGCGCGTCACCTTCAGCGTCGCCTGCCAGTCACCGGCAGGCTTCAAGTAGACGTAGCCGAAGTCGTCGGTCTCCTTCTGGTCGTAGGCGTTGCCGCCTCCGCTGATAACGGTCAGCAAGCCTCCCTCGGCGGTCGCGGTGGTCTTGATATCCTTGCCGGTGAACTCACCCTGGCCGAGGTTGCCGATGCTGGCGACGGTCCAGTCCGCCTTCAGGGGGCCCGCGAAGTCGTCGGAGAAGTCCGCCGCGCGCGCCTGGGGAACCGCGGCGCGGGACAGGAGAAGGAAGCCCAAGAGGCCGAGAGGCAGGTACCGAGACACACGCTGGAATCCCATGTTTGGCTCCTGTAGATGGCGGCCGGAGTCCGGGCGTCCCAAGATGGGGACCGCTCACAGGCCACGAGAGCAAGGGTGGACAGGGAGTGGCGGCATCCGGCGCCTTCCGGTCGCACGACGCATAGCCGGGCGGGTGGCCCATACTAGCACCCGATGGATCGTTTGGCAACAGGCTCTTTGGCGCGCCCGGGCGTCCAGCCTGGCACGGCTTGCGCGGAGGGCGCGCGGGAGGGCCCGAAGCCATCGGGTACGTCTGGACCACCTCAGCAGATGAGCCCGGAGCGGGGAATGTGCAGCGGGACCGGCGTACGCTCGGCTCAACCTCACGGTACGGGAGGATCCAAGACGTTGTTAGCAGTTCGTGGCGCGCGACCAGGGGACGGAGCTCGCTTCCGGCGTCTGCCAACAGGGTGACTGAAGGGGTGCTCACGGCATGAAGGGGCCCGCCGCGCGCTGGATGCGCGGCGGGCCCCCTCTGGTTGGTCGGGTATCTGAAGCGGAGTCGTGAGCTGGTTACAGCCCAGCCACCAGCCTCAGCAGCGCGATGGCATCCTGTACGGTCACCTTGCCGTCACCCACGCTCCCATCCGCCTGCTTAGGGGCCACGTCGGCGCGCCCGAGCTGCGCGGCATCGGGCGTCAGCAGCCCGGCGACTATCCTAAGGCACAGGATGGCATCCTGGATGCCGATCTTGCCGTCGCCGTTCACGTCCCCCTTGAGCGCGGAGGAGCTGGCCGGCGTGAAGCGCTGGATGCCCCAGGTGCTGCCAAGGTAGAGGCGGTCTTGCGCGTCGACCAGGAGCCATCGAAGCCCCGGACGCGGGGCCATGGGCGTGGCTGGCGGTGTCACCAGTGCGCGCGTGCCGTCGGGCTCGACGGCCCACACAACCCTTGAGTCGCCATCCCTCACGTAGGCTCGCCCATGGCTGTCTACCGCCAGCAGGTTGGCGGAGCCGAGCCCAGGGGCTACCGACCACTGGCCCCGCGCATCGAGCTTCTGCACCCGCTGGTTGGCGTCATCGATGACGTAGAGGTTGCCCGACGGGTCTGTGCACAGCGGGTTGCGCCCAGGGCCAGCGCTGATGTGGCCGACCTGCCCGACCTCCGTGCCCGGTGAGGCCACCACCGACCAGCCATCGCTTGGGGTCCACTTCCGGATCCGCGAGGGTAGTTGGGCGGGCGACGCAGCCTGCCACTCGAGCGTGTAGAGGGTGCCCAGCCGGGTCGCGGCGAGAGCCAGGGGGATCCATCCGTTTGTGCCGGGGCTGGAGTAGGTCTCGAGGAAGGCCCACGTCCCATCAGGGTCGCGCCTCTGTACGAAGGCTGGGCCCGGAGGCACGCACCCAAAGAGCTCGCCGGGAGCTCCGGCCGCCAAGCTGCCCGGTCCGTACATCTGGCCGAGGTTCTCGGAAGGTGAAGCCACGACCGACCAGCCTGCCCCGTCGGTGAACCGCAGCAGGCTGCGGGCCCCTCCCATAACGCTCTTCAGCACGGAAGTCCCGTCGAGCTGCACATCGTAGGCGGTGCCGAGAGCGTCGGGATGGTCCATCACGTAGAGGTTGCCCGCCGCATCGAGCGTGCCGGGCCCAAGCTGGGGGAACTGCCTGGGGTCGCTCCCTTGGGGGGCGAGGGCAGACCATGCTCCGGCGGCTCTACGATAGAGAAGGCCGCCCTCCGCGTTCCCCACCCAGAGGTTGCCGGCGCCATCCGCAGCCAACCCAAGCGCGAAGACATGCTGCGCGCCTGGGTCCACTTCGCTCCACTGACCCGCTGCAACTTGCTTCTTCACCCGGCCATCGGAGACGTAGCACTCACCTTGAGGGCTGACAGCGATCGAGAGAACCTTGAAGAAGGGCCCGGAGCCGTAGGCACCACCGTCGAGGACTGACCAGGTTCCCTCGGCCGATAGTGACCGGATCCGGCTCTGCGTCAGGGCCAGGTCCACCTCTGCGACGAGAAGTGATCCGCCCGGGCCCAGGGAGAGGGTCGTGGGTTGCCAGCCCGAGAGCCCGTCCGGCCCGTAGGAGGCCACCAGGCTCCAGTTTCCGCTGGCGTCGCGCTTCTGAACCCGCGCGCGTTCGGCGGGCCCATCACCGTCCATCAGGTAGAGGTTCCCCTGCGAATCCACCGCCAGGGCGGCGGCGGAGCCACGAATCTGGCCCAGTCCGTCTCCCTGCTGGGCCAGCAGCGACCAGCTTCCGTCCAGAGCCCGACGCTGGACGCGGCCGCCGGAGTCCTCGGAGACGTAGAGCACGCCGTCCAGCGTGGAGGCCACGGCCAGAGGATAGGTCACCTGGCCCAAGCCGGTACCCCTGCCGGCCAGGATGGTCCACTGCCCGTTGGCGTCCCGCCGCTGGACCTGGCTGCCGCCCAGATCACACACGTAGAGGGCGCCACTGGCATCCAGAGCCAGCTTGTAGGGGTAGATGATCTCGCCCGGCCCCTGGGGGACGGAGATTTGCTCCCAGGCGCCCTCTAGAGCAGAGACGGGCGCGACGGGAAGCAGGAGACCTGCGAGCAGAACCAGGGCTGAACCGGACCAGCCAAGCCGTCTGAATCCGTGTGCGGGTGTGTTCATGCCACATACTCCTTGATGGGAAGAGTTCGGTGATAGCTTGCTCATGAGCTACCTTCTAGGACTGCCCCATGCCGGCGGAATGTTCCATGGGATGGCACGCTTCCCTCAGGTACCCATGCCGTAGGCATCACGATCCAGCCGAAGTGAGCTGCCGAGGCGGGGCCTGGCCAGTGGGTGCGGCCCCTACCTGGCGCTGGGAGCAGCCCCCCGAGTGGCGCGGTGGAGGAGGCGTAAGCACGCGGGGGAAGCTAGGACTGGCGGCGGAGGGAGCGGGCTACAGACGGTGTCTCTTACCAACTGGAACACGCCGACTAGCAGGCAGTCCGAGAGGAAGGCTGACATGGGCAGTGCCGGGGGGATTCACGTGGCGGTCGTGGGCCTGGGGTTCGGCGCGGAGTTCGTGCCCATCTACCTGGACCACCCAGGGGTCGCGTCCGTGTCAATCTGCGACCTGAACCCGGAGCGCCTTCAGTGGGTGGGTGACCGCTTCAGCATCCGGAGGCGTTTCGCTAGCATCGAGGAGCTCGTCGCCGCGGAGGACATCGACGCCGTGCACCTGGTCTCCGGCATCCCGGACCACGCGGCTCAGGCGGTGGCCGTCCTTAACTCTGGCAAGCACTGCGCCAGCACCGTGCCGATGGCCACCAGCCTGGAGGACCTGCAAGCCGTCGTGGCCGCTCAGCGCGCGTCCGGCCGCAACTACATGATGATGGAGACGGCCGTATACACGCGCCAGTACCTGTACGCCCGGGAGCTGAAGGCCAGGGGAGCCTTCGGCCGCCTCCAGTTTCTGCGCGGGGCCCACTACCAGGACATGGAGGGTTGGCCCCCCTATTGGGCCGGACTGCCACCCATGTGGTACGCCACCCACGCGGTGGCGCCGCTGCTGGCAATCGCCGAGACGCGGGCGGTGAAGGTCCAATGCCTCGGCTCCGGCTGGATGCGCCCGGAGCTCAGGGAGTGGTACGGCAACCCCTACCCCGTGGAGACCGCCATCTTCCAACTCGAAGCTGACGGATTGGCCGCCGAGGTAACGCGCAGCCTGTTTCACGGCGCCCGCGACTACATGGAGAGCTTCACGATCTACGGCGAGAACGCGTGCTACGAGATGCAGATGGAGAGTGACGCCCCCGTCCTCTTCCAAATGAGCCCCGTGGTTCCCGGCGAGGGCCGCCGACCCCACATCACCCGCCCGGAGCCTCCCGACCGCGCCGACCTGCTGCCGGAGGGGATCGCGAAGTACACCCGGCGCTTCGTCTACAGCAGCCAGGAGAGCCATCTCTCCTTCGAGCAGGGCGGCGGCCACCACGGCTCGCACCCGCACCTGGTCCACGAGTTCATCAGCAGCATCCTGGAGGGCCGACCCTCCGCCATCGATGCCGTCGCCGCCGCGAACTGGACCGCCCCAGGCATCTGCGCCCACCAGTCGGCTCTGCAGGGAGGCCAGGCCGTGGAGGTCCCAAGCTTCGAATGACGGGCGCTCACCCAAGGCGCTCTTCTCGAATTCACGGTGTAGCTACAGCCTGAGGATCGGTGGACGGGAGACCGAAGAAGGTATGCACGCTGAACCGGCCGGCTCAGTGCCTGAACTTGGGGCCGGATGCTTGCCAAGGAGGCCGAGATGGCCTTGGGTCCACTTCCCGCCGCCATATGGCGAGTGCTCCTGCTGGTGGTCGAGAGGACACGTGTTGACGTTGGCGGACACGTCTATGAGGCCGCATTGGCCTCCGACGATGCCGCCCGAGCCAGAGAGGTCTTTGGACACCTGCCGGCCTTGGCCAAAAGCGACTCCGCTGGCTTGGTGCAGATACTGGCCGAGACGAAGCAGATACAGGGCCCTGTGCAGGCTTGTGAGTGGAGTGAGGCGGACCGCGGCTTCCACCTCACAGCCCATGGTTCAGCCGAGCTACTCAAGGCCTACAGTAACGGACGTGACTTCGACAGCATCATTGTCCGGTGGCCCCCGCCCATTGGTGTGCCTGGCAAGGAGCACGAGATCATCGGCTGGGGTGGCGACCTACTCGATAGTGGGGTAACCCTCGCTGACATCTCGCGCGAGGCCAATGATCCCCGACCCGGTGAGGCATACCTGCACGAGTGGCTTCACGGTGTGATATCCTACATGAGGAAGCGCGGTGCTGTCTGTGAGCTTCCCTTGGTTGGGTGCAAGTCGCTTGTTGATGCAGGCGAGACGCTCCACTTTGAGCGGAGCGAAGCCACTGGCTGGCAGGACTTCCTTCAGAGACTGATGACTGGCAGGCTCAATCTGGGCTGGCATTCATGTGGTATCGATGACCGGCTGTGGCGCGGCTGCCAGCCGCCCACCTGTCGTCATCACGGCGGGCCCCACGGGCTGCCGTTCTGACGGAAGGTTGCCGACGATGGCATCCTAGTGCAGATCCCCAGAGTGTCTGTGGATAGTGCTCGCATGACCGCACCGACGGGGCAGACTCCGCCGCTCTGGGCATGTCGGCCGGTAAGCGTGCAGAGCCATGGACGGCTCTCCACAGGGCTGCCACGTTTCTGCACTAGGCGTCCGCCCGCCAGTTGGAATGAGACTACTTCTGGCGGGTGGGAAGGGCCGGATGGCCTGTTTCACCGATCACCGGCGGCTCCGTTAGGTGGCCTCCCAGGCCGTGGAGCTCCGGGAGCTCGATGCCCTGGGAGCCCAGCAGGAGGGTGAGCTGGCCCCCGTGGTAGATGTCGTGGCACTGGATGCGCCACAGGATCCACTGGCGCGAGAGGGCGTAGGTCTTCCCGAAGTAGGTGTAGGGCCGGGTCTGCCACAGGTCATCGACGGTCCACTCCGTCAGCGTGCGATCCACCATCGCCCAGGAGTCCTGAAGCCAGCGCACCAGCTCCCCAGGTGACTTCCCGATGACGGCCTCATCGATGTGACGGTTCCCGATGGAGTCGGTGCGCCACGCCCCCGCCGGCACCTTCTCCGCCAGCTCCGCGCAGCCGGGCGCGTCCATCCGCAGGAACCAGCCGATCCTCCCCATCGCGATGTGCAAGAACACCTCGCGCGCCGACCGTGAGTCCGGCGTTAGTCGGTGGTCCAGCGCCTCCGGCGTGGCAAGCTCCACGGCGTGAACCAGGCTGGTGTTGAACCCCTCCCAACCCTCGTAGACCCTCTTCAGTGAAGCCGATGATTCCCCCACTGATCCCTCCCCGAGCGCGAGGCCAGGCGGTCCGCGTCGGACTCGCCTGTGGCGCCAACAATGTGCCCAACCTTCGATGGCGTGCATCTGTTCCCTGCGCGCCCCGGCCGCGGCCTCTGGGGTATGTAGGCTACAGCCCGAGCGCCGAAGGTGTGCCGGGTCGTCCATCGGCCCGGCACACCTCCGTGACCCGGCCTCAGTCCTCGAAGACCACCATCGCGTGGCCGTTCACCTCAGGAACGCGGACCGTCGCGTAGCCGCACTCGAACTCCACCTTCAGCGGCTCACCGCAGGGGGCAAGGTAGGCGCGGGAGGGCTCCCGGCTCATCCGCAGGGAGAGCGGCACGTCCTGGAGGGGAACGATGTCTTCCACGATGTCGATCCCGTCCGCGCGGCGCTCTGGGCAGTACTGCAGCAGGTGCGCGATGGTCCTGCCCTCCTGCCGCGTCAGCGTCGCCTCCGTGCTGGTGGGCGCCGTGACCCGCAGCAGCGGCTTGGGCAGCAGCAGGTTGAGCACGTTGCGGACCAGCAGCCGGATGGGGATGTTGCCATGCTTGCCGTAGGCGCTGAAGACGGGCAGCGGGATGCACGCCACGGGGCCGCGCAGGGTGGCCGCGGCGTAGGGCGAGACCTGATCCGCCGGAGTCTGCTGGTGGGAGCTGAAGTGGCGCCAGGAGCGCTGGAAGTAGGGCTCCACCACCTGGGCCAGAACCCGGGTTCCCTCCAGCGGGGTCACGCGGGCGCCGCGATCGTAGAAGACGTGGTCGGTGGCCGGCACGCCGTCCGCCACGGCCTCGCCAAAGCGCAGGTAGGTGGCGGTGAAGGCCGACATCCCCTCCGGCTTCACGCCCAGTAGGGGCAGGGCCAGCTCCGTGGCGTCGCAGGCCAGGCCGCTGGTGCCGGTCGCCAGCACCTTGCCGCCCCTGTCCACGTAGGCCTCCAGCCTCTGGGCCAGAGCGCCGTCCACCTGCACCTGGTCCGGCAGTATGACCAGCTCGTAGCCCTCCCACGCACCGTCGGCGTGTACGAAGTCGAACTGGTGCTTGAGCTGGGTAAGCAGGCGGGTGACGCCCTCATCCACCCCGCTGATGGCCGGCGAGGCCGTCGCGGTGCCCTGGAAGACCGCGATCTGGGTGACGGGCTTCGCCCCCTCCAGCCAGGGCTCCCGCTCCTGGATGCCGGCGTAGACGCGACCGATGAGGTCGTAGGCGGCCGGGTCCAGCACTCCACGCGGGTGGAGTTGGTCGCCGATGCAGCACTGGGCTCCGTGGGCGACCATCTGCCGCGTCTCGTATTCCAGCGCGGCGTAGGGCTTCAGGCCGCCGAAGTCCGCCCAGCTCTTGTGGAAGCGGGCGGTCATCCCCAGGTAGGGCTTGCCGCAGCTTCGCACCAGGCGGACGTTCTTCGGGAAGTACATGTAGCCCCAGCCGCCGGTCGGCAGCGCCTCGATCTCGATCTGCTCGAAGCAGTCGATCTCCTCCGGCAGATAGGCGAAGGGGCGGCAGTTGAAGAAGACGAGGGCCCCCGGGCTGTGCTCCTGCGTGAGTCGGTGGAGCCGCCTCATATAGTCACGCGCGAGCTGGAGGGCGAAGCGATCCCGGTCCTCCGGTCTCTCGGGGTCCAGGCCGGCCTTGTCCATGGCGGCCTGAGCGTAGCGGCTGGAGCTGGGCTGGTTCCAGCACATGTCGAACCACAGACCGTCCACCGGTCCGTAGGCGCCCAGGATTTCCTCCGTCTGCTCCACCAGGTAGTCCTGATAGGGGGAGGACATATCCAGGATCTGCCAGCCGGGGGCCAGCGGGCCGGCGCCTACAGGCCTGCCGTCGGGCTCGCGAGCGATCCATTCCGGGTGAGTATTGGCCGCGTACTCGTCACACTGAACGCTGATGTAGACGGGCGTCTTGATGCCCACCCGGTGGCACGCCTCAATCTGCCGGCCCAGCAGGTCCAGGTCCCTGGGCAGCGAAGGGTGGCGCTCCGGGCGCGAGGTGTTGGTGTAGAGATGCCCGTGATGGCACTTGGCGAACAGGTTGATGCTGTTGACGTGCGCGCGCCGCAGAGTCTGAGCGAACTGATCGGGGTCAAACGAAGCGCCCACGTCGGGGACAAAGGGGCTGGTGTGGAAGTCCAGATGAACCTGACGGAAGGGAAACGGCATAGATGGAACCTCTCTAAAGGCCTTTAGCGCGGATAGACGACAGAGATAGGTTGACCTCCCAGGCAGGCGTTTCCTGCCTGAGGGCGGGTCGTTGGGGAAGGGCCTCAGAGGACGTGTCTGGGCCCTGACGACTGCAGCGGGGTGCCCGACGGCCGTCCGCCCGGCGGTGAATCGTCGGGCTCCGAGGCTCAATCCTCCTAGAGTAGGGTCCTGGCCCCAGGGTGCACTTGTGGTCCAGTACCCCGGTTCACCGGGATTGAGCCCCGAAGCCCGGCGATTCACCGCCGGGCGGACGGCCGTCGGGCACACACTCCCGGCCGTGCTGGCGCGCTGCCCCCAGGGCCCTCACCGTCCGACCGGTCCGACCCGTCCGACAGGTCCCAGCCCCCACCCTCCGAGGCCCATCCCCAACGACCTAACGACCCAACGACCCGCCCTTACGCCCTTACGCCTCCTCATACTCATAGCCGTGTAGGCGGCCGATGTAGTCCACGGGCCCATCGACGAAGTCGATGTCCATGCGGAGGGGGCTGTCCTGAAAGAAGGGCTGCGCCTCCTTGGGGAAGACGAGTCGGGCGGCGTCCCACCAACCGCAGGCGTGGATCATGGCGATCATCGGGCGGGCGCCCTGGCTGTGGTTTGGCATTCCGCGGTGCCACAGCCGCATATCGCGGAGCAGCACGCTTCCGGCACGGACGGAGGGCTGGAGCGGCGGAACCTGCGCGCGCCGCGCCTCGCACCACTCCGGCTGGACCTTGATGTCGCTGTCTACCGAGACGCGGGGGTCCAAGTGTGTGCCGGGCCAGATCTCCGTGCTGCCGTTGTGGGGGCTCATGTCTACCACCGGCACGTTCACCACCACGGCGTAGGCCGGGTGCGCCTCCTTGAGGTTGGGCCACAGGTGCCCGATGTCGGCGTGCACCGGCTGGGTGTGAGGGCCAGGGAGGCTGGTGTTGCCGCTGTAGAAGGTGTTCTTCACGCCGGGTCCCAGCAGAGCGGTGGTGACCTGAAGGACCACGGGGTTCAGCAGGACATCGCGGAAGAGGAAGGGCGGGAAGGGCGGCGGTTCCTGCTGGATGTTGCCCGGGTTCCAGTTGAAGGGCCGGTTGGGCAGGCTCAGAATGCTGAGTGCGTCCTCCAGCATCCGATCGCGCAGCGTCGCCACGTGCTCGAGGTCGATGACATCCTCCAGCACCACATAGCCCTCTTCGCGCAGTGCCTGAAGCGCCGCCTCCAGGTGCGGAGGCGTCAGCCGCCCCTCCTCCACCTCCGGCCGCGTAACCGCGATGTGCATCCGCTTGCCTCCCTCTTCGCTAGCGGCGGAGGGACATAAGCGACCCAAGCGACCCAGGTGCCCTAGCGCCGCCGCTCTCTCTGAGCCAACGGCGGCCGGCATACAACGGTTCCCCAGTTGCCGTCAGAGCCACCGGGGCAGCAGGGGAATCGGAGCTAGTGTCATCCCACAGCACACCCTCGGTCCCCTCCGCAGGGCTGCCCCGTTTCCGCACTAGGCAGACCCGCGAGAGCCCATTGGTAGCCCAGGGGAACAGTCCCCCCAGCGGGTTCGGCGGCCTCCCTCTGGTCCGGGCGCCGCGTATGCGTCCGCGGCTGGCCTGACCCTCCGCCCCTCATGCTCCCCCAATCCCAAGCATCCGCCGCAGCAGCAGCACGACGTCCGCCAGAGTGATGGCGCCGTCGCCGGAGGGGGCGGGGGCAACGTCGGCGGCGCGGAGCTGGGAGGCGGTGGGAGTCTGGCGGGTCACGGCCAGCCGGAGGGCCACCAGCACGTCGCCGATGTTGAACAGGTGGTCGCCGTTCACGTCGCCCGCGATAGGCGGCGTCCAGGTGAAGGACAGCGCCTGGGTCGCCGTGTGACCTGCCAGGTCCCGCGCGGTGGCCCGCAGCGTGTAGGGCCCGGCGGCCCGCCCTCCGAGGTCCAGCGTGGCCGTGAAGGTGCCGCCGGCCGCCGGAGTGGTGGGCAGCTCGGTCCAGCCTCCCGGAGACAGGCCCGCGCCGTACTCCAGTGCTACATCCTTGAGGTTCGGCTCCAGTACCGTAGCCGTTACCTGGAGGGTCGTTTCGGAGGCGTCCGCGGCCGCCTTCAGGGTCACCTTCGGCGCCGTGTGGTCTACCGTGAGGTGGAGCACGGCCTCCGAGCTGAGGTCGTACGCGTCCCGAACCCTCAGGCGGAGCTGGTAGGGCCCCTCAGGTAGGGCCGAGGTGTACCACTCGCCCAGCGAGGCGCCGGAGGCCGGGGTCGTGGAGACGGCGGTGATCGGGGCCCATGCGCCCGCGTCGCCAGCCCTCGCCTCCAGGACGAAGCTAAGAAAGTGGTCGTCCGCCGCCGTGCCGACCAGTGAGACCACTCCGTCCACCACCGCGCCCTCGGAGGGAGCCGTGATGGCAGCCACCGGCGGCGTGGTGTCCGGGCCCGCCGCGGCCTTCAGCGCGGCCAGGAAGTCCACGCGGCCGTAGCCGAAGAGGTCGTCGCGGCCGGGGCTACCCAGGTCCACGGCGGTCCGCTCGATGAGCGCCTTCACCTGTGGGGCTGTCAGCGAGGGTTTCACGCTTCGGATGAGCGCGGCCAGCCCGGTCACCTGGGGCGCCGCCGCCGAGGTGCCGGTCATCCCCTGGTACCCGCCGGAGAGCGAGAGTGGCGCCGTGCCGAAGATTGAGTGGAACCCCGTGGAGTCCGTGCCGCCGCCCGGAGCGCAGACGCTGACGTAGGGTCCGGCGTTGGAGTAGGGCGCGTGAACATCGGAGACCGTCACCGCGCCCACGGCAAGCACGCCGGGATACGCGGCGGGGTAGTAGGTCGGGTTGCCGTACTGGTAGCTGTTGCCCGCGGCGGCCACCACCAGCACGTCGTGGGCCTGAGCGTACCCCACCGCCTCGCGCTCCGCGTCGCTGGGCTGCGGGTTCCCCAGGCTCAAGTTCACTACCTTGGCCCCCTGGTCCACCGACCACGCGATGGCGCCGGCCTCCGCGAAGGTGTCGCCGACTCCGTCCGGTCCCAGGATGCGGGTGGGCAGCACCCGGGACCCCCAGGACACCCCCGCGATCCCCACCTGGTTGTCGCTCTCCGCGGCGGCCACCCCTGCCACGAAGGTGCCGTGACCCAGGCTGTCGGACATCGGGGCGTCCAGCGAGATAAGGTCCAGCCCGGGCAGCAGCTTGGCTTTGAGGTCTGGGTGGTTGGTGTCTACCCCGCTGTCCACCACCGCAATGATGACGTCCGGTGAGCCGGTGGAGATGCTCCAGGCGGCGGGGGCTTGGTCTACGGCGAGGTAGCTCTGCTTGCTGGAGTAGAAGGTGTCGCGTGGCACCCGCTGGGCGCAGCGGGTGCGGGCCACCTCCGCGAAGCGCGCCTCCGGCCTCAAGGAGAGCAGGGCCGCGTAGGCTCCCTCCATGCCCTCCGGCACCGCCAGCTCCGCGATCCCCAGCGGCCCGATCCAACCCACAACCGGCAGGCCCAGCCCCGCGGCCAGGGCCTCCGCCTCGGACCGCGCGCGCGTCCCCAGCAGCACCTTCCCGGGAACAGCCACGTCCCCCTCAGCGTCTTCCGGCGGCGCCACCGGAATCACCGACAGGCCGAGGGCGTGTGACGCGATGAGGGTCAGCGCGACGGAGAGGAAGCTGCGCAAAACGGTACGGCGAGAGGGCATGGTCCATCCAGGGGCGAGGAAGCGCGAGCCGGCCCTCGCGAAGACCGCGCGGAGCCAGCCCGGAACGAGGGGCTCGCAAGCAAGCCTTTCGCCCGTTGGGCGCCCTTGTCCTCCAGGAGCCCAGAGGGTGGAGGCCGCTCGTGCCTCCCCGCTCGTGCCCCCGTCGTTCGTGGGAACCACCGCGCCTCCCACGTCACTCACTGGAGGAGCCTTCGCGCCACGCCGGAAAGTAGCCTCGGAGATGCGGCGCCGGCCTTGGGCTTGGCGTTCCTATAGGTAGAAGGACCGCCTGGCCCCGGCCGGGCTGTACGTGGGGCGCGCCAACCGGCGTACCCAGGGAGGCGTTACCGTGAAGAAGGTGAGATGCGGGGTGATCGGCACCGGCGGTATGGGTACCGGACACTGCAACACGATACCCACGCTGGAGGAGGTGGAGCTGGCCGCCGTCTGCGACATCGTGCCGGAGGTCGCCCAGTCCACCGCCGCCAAGTTCGGTGTTCCGGGCTTCACCAACCACCTGGAGCTGCTGGACAGCGGCCTGGTGGACATGGTGATCGTCGCCACGCCGCACTACTTCCACCCCACCATCGCCGTGGACGCCTTCGAGCGCGGGATCCACGTGCTCTCCGAGAAGCCCATCACGGTCACCGTCTCCGACGCCGACCGCATGATCGCCGCCGCCAAGAAGTCGGGCCTGAAGTTCGGCGTCATGTTCCAGATGCGGACCAACACGCGCAACATCGCCGCCAAGAAGATCATCGACGAGGGGCGACTGGGCGAGATCTACCGCACGGCGCTCATCATGGGATGGTACCGAAGCCAGGCTTACTACGACTCCGGCACCTGGCGGGCCACCTGGGCCGGCGAGGGCGGAGGCGTGCTGATCAACCAGGCTCCGCACCTCCTGGACCTCTTCACTTGGCTGGCGGGACTCCCCAAGGTGGTGACCGCCCAGGTAAACACCCGCATCCACGACATCGAGGTGGAGGACGAGGCCATCGCCGTCCTGGAGTACCCCAACGGCGCCCATGGCTACCTGTACGCCAGCGTCACGGAGGTCCCCGGCGAGGAGACACTGGAGATCTGCGGCGAGAAGGGCAAGCTGGTCATCCGCGACGGCCAGCTTCGACTGTGGGAGCTGGAGATGCCTCGCAAGCAGTTCACCGTGGAGAACACCGAGATGTGGGGCAGCCCCAAGTCGGTGGAGGTCCCTCTGGACGTGCCGCCCGGCCATGACTCTCACGGTGAGATCACCAGCAACTTCGCCCGCGCCATCCTGAACGACGAGCCGCTGATCTCCCCCGGCGAGGAGGGCCTCCGCGCCGTCGAGATGATCAACAGCATCATCCTCTCCGGCAAGCGCGGCAAGCCCGTCACCCTCCCCGTCGACCGCGCCGAGTACGACACCCTCATCGAGGAGCTGAAGAAGACCTCCAGGGTCAAGAGCCGCGTCAGCGAGCAGCGAGTAACAGACCCCAAGTTCGGTTGAGTCGGTGGTGGGGCAGTTCGCCGGCGTAATGGGAGTATGCGATGCAGCAGCTTAGGGTTGGGATGATCGGCGTTGGGGGGCGGGGTGGCCTGTGGCGGCATTGGCACCAGCCCAAGGGGCGGTCCGTGGTGGTGGCGGGGGCGGACGTCAGTGAGGACGCCCTGGGCCGCTTCCGGCAGGAGAACGGGCAGGAGCCCTTCACCACGATGGACTACCGGGCGGTGCTGGACCGGAAGGACGTGGACGCTGTGGCGGTCTGCTCTCCGGACTACTGCCACGAGGAGCACGCCGTCGCCGCCCTTCAGGCCGGCAAGCACGTCTTCTGTGAGAAGCCCCTCGCCATCACCACCGAGGGCTGCGACCACATCCTCCGCGCCTGGCAGGAGTCCGGCAAGCGGCTGATGGTCGGCTTCAACATGCGCTACATGAACATCTTCCGCGTCATGTGGGAGGCCATTCAAAGCGGCGCCATCGGTGAGGTGAAGGCGGTCTGGGTCCGCCACTTCGTCGGCTACGGCGGCGACTTCTACTACCACGACTGGCACGCCAACCGGCGGAACACCACCTCCCTGCTCCTCCAGAAGGGCTCCCACGACCTGGACATGATCCACTGGCTCACGGGGGCCTACACCCAGCGTGTGGCCGCCTTCGGAAGCCTGGACTTCTTCGGCGACGCCCGCCACCCCGCGATGCCGAACGACCTCACCTGCGACGTCTGCCCGGAGGTGACCACCTGCACGGAAGCTCAGCCCGAGAGCCCGCGCCGGCAGTGCGCCTTCCGCGAAGAGGTGGACGTGGAGGACAACCAGGTGCTGATTCTGGAGCTGGAGCACGGCATCAAGGGCGCCTACCTCCAGTGCCACTTCACGCCGGACTACCACCGAAACTACGTCATCATCGGCACGGAAGGCCGCATCGAGAACAGCGAGCCGGAGATGAAGGTCTGGCTGAAGACGCGGCGCTCCAATACCTACCGAGAGCTGGCGGACCGCACCTACCACGTGAAAGAGGCCCACGGCACCCACGGCGGCGCGGACCCCGTCATCTGCGAGGACTTCCTGGACATGGTCCTGGAGGGCAAAGAGCCCCTGGCCACCCCCCTCGCCGGCCGCATGAGCGTCGCCGCCGGCTGCGCGGGCGCCGAGTCCATCCGCAACGGCGGAATGCCCGTAGCCGTGCCTCCGGTGGCCGATGCCTCCACCGCGCCGCACTAGAAGTACACCGCTCCGGGGACTACCCGCCCGCCTTCGCGGGCTCAGTCGGTGCCAGTGACGAGGCCGTAATCCATCTAGGGGGCAGGGCCGTCTTGGGCGTGCCTCCGGCCTTCGGCGGGCACCTCCCCGAGCCCGCGAAGGCGGGCGGGTAGTCCCCGGAGCGGCGTACTTCTAGTGCGGCGCGGACGGGCTCGGTCGACCGCCCCAGGGGCCCTGGCGCAGACTCTTCGACGCGGCGCGGATGGGCTCGGCCGACCGCCTAAGGACCGCCAACGCCAACCTTCAGCGCGGGGCCCCCCACTGCCCGCCCGCCGCCCTCCCTACTTCTCGTCCGTCCCAAACAGGTTGTCCTTGACGATGGTGTCGCGGGGGGCTTCGTTCACGATGGGCCTGCTGCCGTAGAACTCGTTGCTGGTGATGATGGCGGAGATCACCTTGCTGCCCAGCCGGACCGGGATCGGGTTCTGGCCTGTCCTCCTGCTGTTGATGAAGGTGCAGGCCGTGATCCCCAGCCGGCCGCCGACGGCGTTGATGAGGGTCTCGCACTTCGGCTTGGGGTCGATGGCGTAGATGGAGCAGTTGTCGAAGGAGACCTTCCCCCGGCCGTCGATGCGGATCATCTCCGGCGCCTGCACGTCCCCCGCCGCCCCGAAGAGGCCGCAGTTGCTGAACCGGACCGGCCCGCTGTTGGCGGCGCCCACCACGATGCGGCCGAAGATCTGGGAGTTGGAGAAGCTGATCCCGCTGTGCCCCTGCGTCTCATCCACCTGCACCGCCACGTCGGAGAGGTCCGCGCCAGTCTGCGTCATCAGGTAGTTGCCGGGCCCCACGTCGGACGCCTTCAGGAAGTGAAACCCCACCTTGTAGGTGATGGCGAAGCAGCCGGTCATGTACTCCCAGTCGGACCGTCCCAGGATGAAGGCGGTCCCGTTCTTCAGGACCCACTCGTCCATCGGCGTGGTGCCGCCTACCACGTGCGCCGTCCAGAAGGGCCAGAAGTGGACGTTCTCCACGCGGCCCACGTCGAAGCAGCGGTCGATGAACAGGCCCTTGTAGAGCGGCTGGCCGTAGAGGTTGCGGATCAGGTGCCGGCCGGCGGGCTTGGAGCCGAAGTCCACCGCCTGGTAGGGGTTCACCAGCAGGCAGTCCAGGATGCTGGTGTTGTCTGCGGCGGCGGTGGCGATGGTCCAGGGGTAGGGCGTGGGAGCGCCGGTCGCCTTCTGTTCGGGATAGAAGACGGTCAGCCCCTTCACGGTGGAGTTGTTGTTGAGCGAGATGAAGGGTGTGCCGTCCGGCTTCCCCGCGCCCTCGACCGCCAGCAGGACGCTGCCGCTGAGCCAGGTCTTGTCGAAGACGGGGTTGGGGCTCTTCAGCTTCACTGCGATGTGCGGGATGCGCCACACGCCCTCCAGCGTGACGCTGTTGGGGATGGTCAGGTGGGTCCTGATCAGGTAGTTCCCCACGGGTACCTGGACGATGCCGCCCCCCTCCCCCGCCTTGTCCAGCGCCTTCTGGAACGCGGAGGCGTCGTCCGTAACGCCGTCCCCCTTGGCGCCGAAGCTCCTCACGCTTAGAGCGAAGCCATCCTCCGCCCACGCCTGAGCGCACGGAATCGCCAGCGCGAGTGCAACCAGTAGAACTATAGCTATCTTCAAGTAGCTAACTCCTTTATCTAAGTGTGCTGACAAACGGCAAGAGACTGCCGGGGCAGTTCGGTCCATACTAGCTCTAGGTCGCCTGTCCCATCGGCTCTCTGAGGCCCTGGTGGCGCGAGCACCCTTCCCGCACTTGGCGCGGGTGTCCCGCCTGCGACTGGCCGAGGGCCGAGAGGGGTCTCAGCCGGGCGGATCGCCGCCCGGCGGTGAATCGCCGGGCTCCGGGGCTCAATCCTCCTGAAGGAGGGTTCTGAACCCACAGCACCACCCAGTGGCCAGGATCGGCGTGGTAGAGGGTGGAATTCGAGTGCCCAACCGTGCACAGCTCGCGATGGGCGCGGAAAAGACCCCTGCCGATCTGCCCCTCCCGTCCGTCCGCTCGGTGGTACGATTGGTTCAGTACCCCGCTTCAGCGGGATTGAGCCCCGGAGCCCGGCGATTCACCGCCGGGCTGATCGCCGCCCGGCTCAAACCCCTCTCGGCCTGCGGCCGAGTCGCAGGCGGGAAGCGGTGAGTGCCCCACCCCAGGTGCGCCGCCTGAGCCCTCACGCCCCCAACTCCAGCCCCACCGCCTCCAGGAAGGCCTTGGCCAGCACCATGTGGCCGATGTGGTTGGGATGCACGCGGTCCCAGGCAAGGGTGGCGGGGTAGAAGTGTTCCAGCACTCGGTTGAAGGCGGCCTGGGTGTCCACGAACAGGGTGCCATGCTTCTGGGCGAGGCCCTTCACAGTGGCGCCGTACTCGTCCATTCGCGCTCGCATGGCGTCCTGGGGGTTCGGCTCCACGTAGAAGGGCGTCATCAGCACCAGGCCCTTGAGGCGGGGCAGCGTCTGGACGATGAGCGCGTCCAGCGTGGCCTCGTACTCCTCCGGGAGGACGCAGATCTCCGGCTGGGTGGGGCAGTCGAACTGGCGCCACACGTCGTTGGTGCCGATCATGATGGAGAGCCAGTCCGGCCGCAAGTCTAGCACGTCGGTCTGCCAGCGCGCCTTCAGACTCCGCACGGTATCGCCGCTGCAGCCCATGTTCACCACGCGGATGTGCAGCTCGGGACGGAGGGCGCCGAGCAGCGCGTCCACCTCTCGCGGGTAGCCGTTGCCGAGGGCGTTGAAGAGCCCCTCCCCCACGGGCCGCGCGCGTTCCACGTCCGTGATGGAGTCCCCGATCATCACCAGCTTGCTTCCCTGTTCCAACTTCATGCGGACCTCCGTCCATGGGGAGATAGATATGCTGATAGCGGCGAGCCGGAGCCCGATGCCCGATGGGTCCGACGCCGCCAGGTCATGAGACCGTGCTTCAGCTCTATTCCAGCGGCCTGCCTAGCAGGGGCGTGCTCGTTCAGCCGCCCAGCGGTGAATCGCCGGGCTCCGGGGCTCAATCCCGCTGAGACGGGGTCCTGAACCAAACGTCCCACCGAGCGGACGGACGGGAGGGGCAGATCGGCAGGGGTCTTCTCCGCGCTTGTCGCGGGCCATGCACAGTCGCGAATTCCCTTATCACCCTCTACCACGCCGGTCCTGGCCACTGGGTGGTACTGTGGGTTCAGAACCCTCCTTCTAGGAGGATTGAGCCCCGGAGCCCGGCGATTCACCGCCGGGCGGCAGGATCGGTGCGCTAGCCCCTTCCTACTTGCTGAACCCAATCCTGAACGCCAGCGCGTGCTCAGAGGGGAGGTCGGTGGGGCACTGGATCACCAGGCCGTCTGCCTCCTGCTTCCATTCCAGGCGCTTGCGGCTGCCCAGGAGCTTCACGGAGGCGACCCTCCGGGGCTCCACGCCTGAGGCCGTGCCCAGCGTCTTGATGACCACCCGGCTGGGGGTGGCGAGGCACAGGGCAAAGAGCGTATCGCCCTTGGTGGTGAAGCGCAGGTCCTGGGCGGTGAAGTCGCCCGTCTTCGTCTCGCCGTCGAAGCCCTCGCTGACCTTGGTGGGGCCCTCGCCGAAGATCCTGTACGGCCGGGTGCCGTAGATCGCCTCGCCGTTCACCTTCAGCCAGGCGCCGATTCCCAGGAGGCGCTCCTTCACGGGCTCTGGGATGGTGCCGTCCGGGCGGGGACCGATGTCCAGCAGCAGGTTGCCGTTCTTGCTCACGATGTCGATGAGCTCGTGCACCAGCCTCGAGACCGGCTTGTAGTTCGGGTGCTCCAGGTAGGCCCAGGAGTTCCAGTCCACCTTGTCGTCCGTCTGCCAGGCGAAGTCCGGGGTAGATGCCAGCCGCCCCGTCTCCACGTCGAAGATGCCGGAGGTCTGGGGGTAATCCGTGTAGGCTTTGAAGGTGACGGCCACCTGCTTCCCCCAGCGACGGGCCTGGTTGTAGTAGTGGGCCATGAACTCCAGGCGGTCCTGCTCGTTGATGATCGACAGGCGGGAATCGAAGTAGAGGAGGTCGGGTTTGTACCGGTCCACCAGCTCGATCCCCTTGTCCCGCCACGTGTGGCTGAACTCCTGGGTCGGCGGAGGCTGCGGGTTGCCGTAGTCGAAGGACGAGGTCGGCAGGTCTGGGCCGTAGAGGGAGGCGTAGGCGGGGTCATGCACGTCCGCCGGCTTCGCGTCGGTGGCGTACCAGCCCCACAGCCACTGGTGGTGCAGGGACGCGAAGAGCTTCAGGTGGCGCTTCCGGACGGCGCGCGTCATCTCGCCGACGATGTCCCGCTTTGGACCCATTCGCGCGGCGTTCCACGGGTTCACCTTGCTGTCCCACATCGCGAAGCCGTCGGCGTGCTCCGCCACGGGCCCGGCATACCGGGCGCCCGCGCGGACGAAGAGGTCCACCCAGGCGTCGGCATCGAAGCGCTCGGCCCGGAACATCGGGATGAAGTCCTTGTAGCCGAAGCGGTCCAGTGGGCCGTAGGTCGCCAGGTGGTGAGTGTACTCGGCGGAGCCCTTCTGGTACATGTTGCGGGAGTACCACTCGCTGCCGAAGGCGGGCACGGAGTAGGGACCCCAGTGGAAGTAGATGCCGAACTTGGCGTCCCGAAACCACTCCGGGCACTGAAAGCCCGCGGCCAGCGACTCCTTCGTGGGCTGGAAGGGCTCCCGCTCCGCCCCCGCTGCCGGCAGCCCCGCCATCAGCACCGCTCCCACCGCCGCCAGAAGGCCCAAGGTCTCCATCCACACCCTCCGTTCTCGAAGCTGTGCCCCCCGAGTCGCCATGGAGCGCCGGGGGCCCTCACCAAGCGGGTTCGGCGCGAGGAGCCCATCGCCCCCCCTGACCCGCCGGCGCGGGATGCCATGCGCGCGCGGGGGCGCCGAACTGACGAGGGATGCGAGACACGCGCGAGGTAATGAGGCGTGAGATCGGGTGCGGGCAGGCCGCTCGTATCCCCCCACCGCTGGAAGGAGGACTCGCCATGGTATCGCTGCTTCTGATGGTATTGCTGGGAC
>DASXUI010000003.1:0-10407 GCA_036504955.1 Armatimonadota bacterium | reverse complement strand
TCTACGGGGCCCTCACCGCCCTGCAGCCCATCAGGCTCATACCAGGAGCCAGCTACACGCTGAGCTGCTACGCCCGGGGCGCGGAACCGGGTCTCCTGTGGCTCGGAGGCGGCAGCGGATGGCGCCTCCGAATGACGGTGGACCCGGCACCCGAGGGCTGGCGCCGCTTCGCCACCACCTTCAAGGCCCAGGAGGACGAGAAGGAGCTCGAGCTCCGCGTCAACACGGACAGCCCCACCCCTGGCTTGTGGCTGGATGACCTTAAGCTGGAGGAGGGTGAGGCCGCCACCTACTGCGAGCCTGCGGAGCCGGCCACCAAGCCTTGGCTGACGCTGGACACCCCGGCCGGACCGATCTACGCCGAGGGTGGCTGGCAGGTCGCGGCCACTGCTTTCGCCCCGGCCGGAGCCACCCAGACGCCCCTGGAGGTAACGCTGGCGCCGTTCTCCGGCACTCCCTCTCGGCTGACACGCACCTTGCCCTCGGGCAGGTGGGCGATCACCGCCTGGGACGACCGGGGCTCCCTACAGCCGGACGCGCGGCTCTCTTTCCGGCTGGGAGAGGGCGCGGCGCCAGCCCAAACCAGCTTCGCGCTTCAGGTCCGCTCTGCCGAGGCCGCGCGCGAGGGCCTCGCCTCCCTCCGGGCCGTTCTGCCCACCCTTCACAAGGCCGCGGACGACCTGCGGGCGCGGAGCGCGGACCTCTCCTATCCCGACGTGTCGCTGGCGGTTCTGGACAACTTCGTGGGCTACGTCGCCGACGACCTCCGACATGGGGAGTACCGTCGCGCCTGGGAGCAGCTAGAGGACCTGCGGCGCATGGCGGCGGGCCTCCGGGCCAGCCTGAGGAGGTCGCCTGAAGCCTTCCCGCGAGTGCCGCGTTGGGTGCCGAGCCCCCTCCGAATCGAGGGTCCGGCGTTCCTGGGCGAAACTACCGGGGGAGCTCCAGGGCCTAGCCGCACGCGACCGGTCATCTTCACGGGCTACGGCCACTTCAGGCAGGTGATCGATGACCTCGAGAAGTGGAAGGGCTATGGCTCCAACATCGTCCAGATCGAGATGGGCCCCAGCAGCGTCTTCCCCAGGGAGGGTGTCACCGACCTCGGCCCGGTGGACGCCCTGGCTGCCGTCTATGACCGCGCCGCCGCCTCCGGCGTCGCCGTCTGCCAGCTCATTAGCCCCCACTATATGCCGGACTGGGCTCTGACCGCGCATCCGGAGCTGAAGGTGAAGCGCGAGGGCTTCATTCAGTACTGCATCCATGCGCCGGAGGGGCGCCTGATTCTGCGCCAGTTCATCGAGATCCTGATGAGGCGGATCGGCAACCACCCCGCCCTCCACAGTATCTGCCTGTCCAACGAGCCAGTGAACGTGGAGGACCCTGGCTGCCCCTTCGCCCAGGCCGCGTGGAAGGCATGGCTGAGGAAGCGCTACGGCACGGTGGAACGCCTGAACAAGCTCTGGAAGTCGGAGTACGCCTCGCTGGACGCGGTGCCGCTGCCCGAAGCCGCCGTAAGGCCGGACCCGCTCCACTACGAGTTCGTGCTCTTCAACCAGGACGTCTTCGCGGGCTGGCACCGCTTCCTGGCGGACTGCGTGCATCGCGTGGCGCCGAAGGTTCCAGTCCACGCCAAGGCGATGGCTTGGACGCTGCTGGGGGATCAGGAGCAGCGCTTCGGGGTGGACGCGGAGCTGTTCGGCAGCTTCAGCCAGATCAATGGGAACGACTCGGTCAACAACTACGGCCACGGTCAGGACGAGTGGGCGCAAGGCTGGCAGCTCAACGCGATGGCCTTTGACCTCCAGCGCTCCGTGCTGGACGCGCCGGTGATGAACACGGAGAACCACGTGATCCCGGACCGGGACACCCGCCCTGTCCCTCCGGAGCACCTGAGGACCGCGCTGTGGCAGGCCGCCATCCACGGCCAGTCAGCCACCACCCTCTGGGTATGGGAGCGAGCCTTCGACCCCAAGAGCGACTTCGCGGGCAGCATCATGCACCGCCCCGCCTGCGTTCGAGGGGTGGGAGAGACGGGCCTGGACCTGATGCGGCTCTCCCGGGAGGTCACCGCGTTTCAGTCCGCCCGCCCGCAGGTGGCGATGCTCTACTCCACCTCATCGATGGTCTTCGACGACGGCGACTACACGGATTGTGCCGCGAAGACCTACGCGGCCCTGAGCTTCACCGGGCTGAAGGTGGGGTTCGTGACGGAGCGACAGCTCGCGGCGGGAAAGAGGATGCCGGCAAGCGTGCTGATAGTGCCCAACGCCAGGCATCTCACGCAGGAGGCCTGGGAGGGGCTGCGCAGGTTCAAGGGAACCGTCCTACTGCTGGGCGCCGACTCGCTGCGGTGGGACCCCTATGGCAGGGAGCGGGAGCTTCCTGCGGGCTGGCTCCGGGCGGAGTACACGCGCGGCCGCACCTCCGCCCAATCGCTCAGCCCCGCCATCGGGAAGGCGCTGGAGTCGGCCGGCGTGAAGCCAGCGGTTCAAGTGTCCCTCTCGGATGGCGCGCCCGCCTGGGGGGTGGAGTGGCGCTGCGTCCACGTGAAGGATCGCCTGCTGGTGAACCTGGTGAACTACAACCGCAAGCCTGTCCGCCTGAGTGTCAAAGCCCGGGTAGACTCGCCGGCCCGGGACCTCCTGACGGAGACGCTGGTGGGCGGCCGCCTAACCCTGGACCCACTTCAGCCGATGCTGCTGGAGTACTGACGTGGACCGGAAACAGCCAGCCCGGGCCCCGGGGTCCAGCGCCTACCGCTCCAGGGGTGACGGGCCGGCGATGCGGCCGATGCGAACGTCCCTCGGCTAGGCGAATCGGAACCACACACGAGAGCGGGGAGCTCGGACACTCAATGAGGTCCGGCTCCCCGCTCGTCGTCAGTGCCCCGGGGCGAGCCGCCGCGACCCGAGGCAAAGGCGGACTACTTGCGGCGCTTCAGCAGAAGTACGAACGGCACCAGCATGGGCAGAGCGCCCAGAGCAGTCATCGGCTCCGGAACCGGAACGCCGGGTCCGCCGCCCACAGGGCTCGCGATGGCCGCGCCGGTCGCCGCGCACAGCAGTGCTACAAGTCCAAGCCGTACCATGTCTAGATCTCCTTTCCTGGCCTAGGCCAGGGCTATTCCCCGCGCTACTCAGTCTCCCTCGGGGCTGCGGGGGTGCTCTTCTGCTTCGGAAGCTTCAGCCCACACAGGCTTTCCGCCCAGTCCAAGCGCCTCTGAATGACCATGGACTGGGCGAGCGGGGCCTCCGGCAGCCGTTCAGGCTCTACAGCCCGCCCCCAACCGGAGGACAGATGCTGAAGGTGTAGGGGTTGCCGCACTGGTCCTCATAGCTGCCATGGACCGTGATGGTGGACCAGATAGTGGGGGCCAAGCTGAAGCTGGCCACGCCCTGCACCATCCAGCCCGGAGCCACGGTACCCGCGGGCGGGGTCGGTGGCATGGGGCCGCTGCCGACCCACCGAAGGGACGGGGACGAGATCGAGGGGCCACTCAGGGCCGCCGGTGCCATGTCCACGCCGGTGATCTTGTAGTTGTAGGCGGTGGCGGTGCCCGTGAGCGGATGGCTGAAGACCACCTGGTACTGGTAGTTGTTGGAGCCGTCGACCACGCCGATCATGTTGGTCCAGGACGAGGAGTTCCACTGGTCCTCGGGCAGCAGGGGCTGGCTGACGTAGACGTACATCTCGCCGGGGCCGTAGCTGCCACCGAAGTGAGGAATCGACCCCTCGTAGGCGTACACCTTACCGGTGAAGGCGCCGCTGGTGAGGTCACTGGAGTGGAGAGTCGTGCCGGAAACAGGAGTCAGGCCGCTGAAGCCCTTGGCCGAGAAGTACACCATGCCGTTCGTCTCGGGAACGGAGTCGAAGGTGGGGGCCTCGGGAGCGGTCACGGTGGCCTGGAAGTGAGCGGAGTCGGAGGCCTCGGTCTCGCCCCAAGGCGTGGTGCCGAGGGCCGTGACGGTGACGGTCTTGCTCTGGGTCATGGCGAAGGTCGCGGTCAGGCCCTTGGTCTCGCCGGGGGCCAGCGTGGGGATCGGCGCGCCGATGGGGCCCACAAGGTCGTCCTGCACGATCACGTTGGTCAGGGCTACAGAGCCCTCGTTCCTAACCTTGTACGTGCAGCTAACTGTCTTGCCGGAGCAGGTGGTGACGTCCTTGGGCGCCTCCACCGCGAGACCGCAGCTGTAGACGGTGACGGTAGCCTGGGCCTGGGCGCGGAAGCTCTGGCAGAAGTAGCTGCCCTTCGCGGTCACGGTGTTCGTGGTGGTGGACTTCAGGGTGGTGGACTTCGTGAAGGTCTTGCTGGCGCCCGGGCAGAGGTAGCAGACAGAGCCGGTCGGGCCCAGCTTGTCATCAGTAAGGCATACGGAGAAGATGGGCAGGCAGCCGTTGTTGGTTACCTTGTAGGTGTAGGTCACCGTCTCGCCGGCGCAGACAGCCGTCTTGTCCACGGTCTTGGTGACGGAGAGCGGGTTCCGCCAGACCACAACCGTGGCGCAGTCCTTGTCGCACACAGTCTTGCCTGAAGAGGTTGTGCCCTTGGCAACCACCACGTTGGTGGTGGTCTCGTTGAGGGTAGCGGTAGCGGTGAAGGTGCGGCGATCGCCGGAGGTCAGTTTGTCGAGGGTCCCCACGGTCCCCAGCTTATCATCGACCATGGTCACCTTGTAGAGGGAGACCGTACCGGTGTTCCTCACCTTGTAGGTGTAGGTCACTAAGGTTCCGGGACTCACCACGGACTGGCTAGCAGACTTCTCGACGCTTATGGATGCCGTCGGGTAGCTGTAGGTATCGCAAGCGCTTCCGGGCAGGGAAGCGGCCAGGAAACTGCCGAGGAGGAGGAGAAGAGCCCAGACTGCCGGTGTACGGCGGGCTCCCAGACTCAGTTTCATCGTGCGGTCATCCTTTCGCATTAGGGCTCTCCCAAGGATCGCCGGCCCGGGCTAACCTGGCGGCGCTGTGGCGGACCAACTGAACGGCAGGGGCAGGACGAGGTCCTCTCTTGGGATCGGCGTAGCGCTCAGCCTAGGCGCCTTCGGGGTGATCTCGGCAAGCCCTCTTGCTTCTGTCCAGGAGCTATAGTGAGCGTCCGTCTGTACCAGCATAGAGGCCTTCGATGTAAGGTTGCCTGACAGATACCTGACACGCTGCGCCTTAACGGCCTTAAGCGTTCAGAGCTTCGCCGACCGCCGATCCGGAAGCCTCACTGGGGGCGTAGGGGCTCTGGAGCAGTGCGGCAGGGGCCCAACCGGCTGTGACAGGCCGGCGCACGGAGCAGGCCTGCAAAGCCCGGCCCGGCTCTCGCGGTCCGCGGGCCGGGGCTCAACCTGGCCTGTCTGCTGGTACGTGGTGAAGCCCGCGCCATTCACGACGCGCAAGCGCCTCGTGCGCTGCGCGGGTCAGGGCGCGGCGTCGCCAGGGGAGGGAGGATGCAAGGATGGTCCTACACGGTCGAGGGTTGGCCCTGGCTCTTGGGCTGGTGGGGTGGTGTCTGGTCGCCTCAGTGGCGATGGGGGCGGAGGATCGCTTCGAGGGAAAGCACTTCGCGGGGCGAGGGGACGCGCGGTATCTGGGGCTCCTGGAGACCGCGCGAAGGATGTTCGCGCCGGATCCCCAGTACCAGAACCTGTCCATGCTCTACATGCCGGCCTGGAACGGCTTCGTAGAAGGCCCCACCTGGGATGCGTGGTGGGTCCAGAATAGCTACGGCACCACCTACTGCGCCCTCCCCTTCTACCGGGAGCCCTACACCACGTTCCTGCTGAACGCCCAGAACCTCTGGTTCAGCCAGATGGGCGACGGCGAACGCAAGGGCGCGAACGACTGGGTGGCACCGGACGGCTGTCTGTGCGACTGCGCCCGTCCGGGATGGATCATGTACCGACAGGGCGACGGCCGCACGGCTATCCACGACTGGGGTGTGGAGTTCACCGCCGCGGGCCTGCTCATGCAGTGCGAGCTGCTGCTCATCTCCCGCGACGAGGGCGCCATCAGCCACTATCTGCCTCTGCTGGAGCGCTGCGCGGGCTTCCTAGAGACTCGACGAGACCCAAAGACCAGCCTCTACCTGGCGGGCCCCGCTGGCAACCTCTTGGCCCCCAGCTTCGCCGGCTGGCGCCGTCCCGACGGCAGCTACGGCCAAGCCTACCTCGCGGGCCTCTCCGTGACGACCATCGCCGCCCTCGACCGCCTGTCGGAGCTGGAGAGTCTTGCGGGCCGCGCCAAGCAGGCGCGAGTCTACCACCAGCGGAGGAACGCCTCTCGAAAGGCTCTGGCGCGTCTCGCCACTCCCGAGGGATACCTGATCAACTCCCTGGACCCCGACGGCGTTCGCCATGGCGTCTTTGGGGCGAAGCAGCACGGCTACTTCGAGTCATCACCCAACCACGATGCCATCGCCTTCCGAGTAGTTGGGGACTCCGAGGCCCGCCGGATCTACCGCAAGATGGCCTCCATTCCCGAACTGCGCCCCTACCACTTCATCCTGCCCAACTACCCCTCCTACGATGACATGTACGAGAAGCCAGAGGGGCTGTGGGGCTACGGGACCTGGGTGAACGGCGGCCACTGGTCCACCTGCGAGGCACGGATGATGCTCGCTTACTCGCGCCTGGGTAGGTTCGAGGACGCGCGGGCATCCATGGAGCACCTCCTTACTTTCGCGCGCGACTTCCGCATGGACAACCCCCTCACCCAGAGGGGAAGCCAGGTGTACCAACCCGGCGAGAAGGTCAACCTGTGCTACGACACCTTCGGTCCCGCGGCGGGGCTCCTGCGGGGTCTCTTCGAGTACCTTTATGGCGCGAAGGAGCTGACGCTCATCCCCCACATCCCCAGGGGAATCACGGAGCTCCGGCAGAAGGACCCGATCCGCTTCGGGACGAAGCTTCTCTGGCTCTCCACCTACGGACGGGGACGCATCACCGGAGTGAGAGTGAACGGTCGGGAATGGCGGCGCTTCACGCCATCCCGGGTGACGCTTCCCTACAGCGGCACGCCCGACCGGGCGCGCGTCGTGCTGCTTCTGGGCGGCGCTAGCGTCCCTCCCGCCGAGGGAGATCGGCTGCCCCCGGTGGATGTGCTCTCGGGCGGGGACGCGGTAACACGAGGCGGTGCCGGCGGGCCCTTGGCGCGGTTCGTGGCGGGCATGGAGGCGGCCGGTCTGGGAGGCAGCTACGAGGCCGCCCACGCCCGCCTGGCACTCGCCGCGGAGCAGGCCGCCTCCGAGCGCCGCTCGCTGGTTGCGGCCGGCAAGCTGAACCCCCTGACTGGAGATCGCGAGGAGGCGGCCCAGAGGAGCTACGAGGAAGCCTCGAGGCGCCTTAGGGACGGCCTCGTGGCACAACTCGGCACCTACGCCTCATCGTCCCATCCGGACAGACAGCGCATCGGTGGCATCTGGCGGAGGGCTCAGGTGGGGGGACCGTAGATTGCGTGGCCTGGCAGAGCGGGACGGGGGGTGACGGCTTGGGTCTTGCGCGACTACGAGGCTGGCGAAGGTGGGGGCCTCGGCCAGAGAGGGGCTGGGGAAGAAAGCAGTAGACCGCCCTTCCCGACAGCCCGTCAGGAACCCGTGACTACCCTCGGATGAGCCAACAGGCGGCCCCGGGTTGCCGGCCCGCCCCGACAACCCACCCGTGGCATCCGAATTCCACCGGCTAAATCCCCCTGGCCGGCCCTCTGGGGCGCCCCACGGCTGGGGAGCGAGCCCGGAACCGCACTTCCGAACCCGCCCCCAGTCCGTGGGGCTCACCTCGGTCACTCGCAGCCGTCACGACACGGCCGGTGCTACATAGCTGGTTGGTGCCTGGCAGCCACCTTTGCGGTCAGCCACTACGGGCGCACTGGACCCGGCCTGCCGGATGTAGCAACCGACGGCCGATACGCCTGCCTGAGAGCCAAGTCTACTTCAATGTAGCAACCTGTCTACGTTTTGTCTACTTAACCCAGAGGCCCCTTGGCCGCGCTGCCCGTCCTTGGTACACTCGCCCCTACACCAACTCCGCGTCTAGGGCCCGGGGCTGCCAGATGGCCGAGACCGCTACCCGAGATCTGGGAGCAGGGGCTCCCACGGCTAGTGGACCACTTGCCTCGAAGGCGTGTCTTCGAGCCAATGGCCCTCATGTTGACAGCGGGCGGCCGTGGGCGGTTCCCCTCGGGCCCAAAACCGACGCGAACCCTGTCGCCGTCAGCGGCGTCACCGGCATCTCCGCCAGCCGCTTGGCCTGGCCACTCGGGACGTCGTTAGTCCGCTAGAGCATCCGTACCGTTGACATGTCCCAGCCACACTGCCATAGTAGAGGCGTGAATGCATCCCATCCCAAGCCTGGACTTCCCATACGAGCGGTCTCGCAGATCACAGGCCTGTCGGCCCATGTGCTGAGGGTCTGGGAACGCCGCTATGGCGCCGTGCAGCCGACCCGTACTCCTGGAAATCGACGCCTCTACTCACCCCACCAGGTCAAACGGCTCCAGCTCCTGTGCCGGGCCACGCACCTCGGCTTCGCGATTGGGCAGGTAGCCTCACTCCCCGCAGCGGAGCTGGAGGGGCTTGTCGCCGAGGCAGGCCCCATAGACGGTCTCCTGCTGGATGCGCGAGAGCCCCACGCCTTCCTCTCGGCGGCGCAGAGGGCTACACAGGGCCTCGACCCGGGCGATCTGGCAGGGGTGCTGGGCCAGGCCTTCGGCGCCATCGAGGTGCCGGCCGTGCTCCATGGGCTGGTGGTACCACTCCTCCACTGGGTGGGAGACCGATGGGAGGATGGCTCGCTGAGCATCGCCCACGAACACATGGCATCGGCCATCGTGAGGACCTTCCTTGGCGGCCTGGTCACGGGCTCCCAGCCCGACTCGGCCGCTCCCTGCATCCTGATGGCAACCCCCTCGGGCCAGCTTCACGAGCTGGGCACGCTGCTCGCCGCGATCGCCGCGCTCCAGGAGGGATGGCGTGCCGTGTACTTCGGGCCCGACCTGCCGGCGCAGCAAATCGCGGATGCTGCCCACCGGCGAAAGGCCCACGCCGTGGCCCTGGGCATCACGTACCCCAGCGACGACCCGCGTCTACCCGCCGAGCTCCGGCGACTGCGGCAAGGTCTCCCAGACGCCACTCACCTCTTGGTGGGTGGGCGCGCGGTCACGGCCTATGGTAGGGTGTTAGAGGAGGTGGGGGCCCAAGCGCCCGCCGACCTCCTTGAGTTCACCGGGCGCCTGGCCCACATCAGCGGCGGAGACCCCAAGGCCATGGAGTAGAGCCCGCCACGGTGCGCCGCCGACGCGGCCCCGGGCTGGGTCTCCGGCCCCTTGCCCGCGGCCCTATCTCCCCGAAGGAAGGCTCCACCATGGGACGCGAGTCCAGACCCGGCGACCGGCGGACGCGTCACCGCATCCCCAATCCCTTCCAGGGGCTTCTGCGGGAGCTCCGTCCCCCCAGGCACTTCCAACGGACCCAGCACGAGCAGGACCTGAGCGGCGGCCTGCTCGTCTCCCGGCAGAGCCTCTGGGTGGTGGGCACCGGCCGTTCCTTGGGCTATATGCCTCAGATGCCGGACAGGCTGGAGACAGCTCACCTGCGAGGTGTGGAGCGCCTGTCCCTCGGGCTCTGCCAATGCCGGCGTTCGGGCACGCGAGTGGAGGTCCGCCTGCTTCGGCGCTGGCTGGTTCTGGGCCTCCAGGACCAGGTAACCCTAAGGGAGAACCGCCGCTGCCTCAGGCGGTGGACTCTGGAGCGTGGCCTCCTTTGCCGCCCGTCCGCGAAGGGAAACCTGGGGACCCTCTCCCTGGGCGCCGACGCGACGCCCGCCCCAGGCGGCCTCCTGCGCTGGCATCTCTGGTGCTCAGTCGAGGGTTACCCTAGCCGCTTCCTCGCTACCCCCGGCCGTCTCCTGCCCCCTCGCTGGGTTGGCGCCCTCTACGCCGCCTTCCATCGGTGGACCGCCCTGGCAGTTCTTCAGGCCCTCGCCCGCGACCTCGCCGCCCCGCGTCCCTAGAGGCCGGACCCACTGGACCGGTCCGCTAGAGGCCGGACCCACTGGACCGGTCCGCTAGAGACGGGCTTCAGCCCCGGACGCGCCCCGTGCCGGTCTGCCAGGTGCCCCTTCTGCCAAGCGGGAATGCGGGGCATCGGCAGTTCGTACAGGCTAGCAGGATGCCCCTCCGCGCCGACGAAGGATCGAAGCAAGATCCTGACATCGCGCTTGGCGCGGGAGGGCACCGGCTATGAAGCGGCACCGCAGAGGCAGTGGCTTCACCCTGATCGAGCTGCTTGTCGTCATCGCCATCATCGCGATTCTTGCCGCCATCCTGTTCCCGGTCTTCGCGGCCTCCAGGGAGAAGGCCAGGCAGATCGGCTGCATCAACAACCTCAACCAGTTGGGCAAGGCCACCATGCAGTACATGCAGGAG
>DASXUI010000002.1:0-12605 GCA_036504955.1 Armatimonadota bacterium | reverse complement strand
GTAGGCCCTGGAGCTTAGGTACGCCAACGATATCGCATTGCCCTGAGTGTGCGGCGCACTGGGCAATGGCTGACCTAGGCTGGCCGGGATAGGAGGGTCACGATGGTGGAGGGAAAGAGCAGGATGCCCGCAGGTATGAGTGAGGTAGCACAACTGCCAGATGGCACTCCAACTTCGCAGTACGTCGACAGGATCCTCCAGGGCGGCGTGCTTGCTTCATCGGCCCTACTTGCGTCCTACCTTGACCCCCTGATGGCGAAGCTGCTGGCCTCAATGGCCCCGGTGATCGGCTTCTCTGGAAGTCGCATCTCGCTTTGGAGGAGCGAGATGAAGGCCAGGAGGGTTGAAAGGGAGTTTCGCCTGGTTGAGGAGCAGTGCGAGCAAGAGCGCTTGCCTTTCAGCCCTGCTGATCAGGTTGCTGAGGCCGCAGCTGATGCATTCGCCAACTGCGGCGATGAACCTCGCCTTCAGATGATCCGCAACATGCTGCTTAGGCATGTTGCAGACCCTAGGACCGTAGGCAGCCTGATCAGCGCCACTGAGGCGGCCGCCGCAGTGACGGCGATGTCAGATGCTGAGGCGCTCGTGTTTGCCCTGGTCGCTCAGGAAGGGGGGCCTGACGGAGCGAAGCTTAGCGAGATCCTCGGGATACCAGCTCACACTGCCAACGAGGCGACGACTAGCCTTGCCCGTGCCGCATACATCAGTGAGGTGATGGGTGCAGGGGTCACAGGTAGGCCGCTCATACTGGGTGACAAGGGACGATGGCTTGCGGGCTGGGTTCGGCGCACCTGCCCGCCGCCGGAAGAGGGAGCTACGGAGGATGACGAGGCCACACCGGCTGGGTGAGCATAGCCCTCCTGCATACCACTGGCAGCACAGGACTTGGGGCTTCTGCTCTGTCCTCAACGCGTAGAGGCGCACCACAAGCGGTAAGTGCGTTCCGCCCGAGGACCTGCCCCATCAGCCCAACCAGCCGACTCTCGAGCAGGCCATGTGGGGGCCTCGTACCTTCAATCCTGGTAGAACCGAGAGCCCCGACCGCCCGTGGTGAACGGCGACGATGTGGCATGAACCCGCGAGGCTGCCGCGACTGCACGGACGAGGGTGCTGAGTTGCCCCGTGCACGGGCGACAACGGCCGCGGAACAGCTAGCCGACACACGGGGAGCGGCAGAGCAGCCAAGATTCCATGCCGACCATTCAGACTGCCCCAGGCAGTGCAGTCGATCACTCGACCGCGACCTCCCATGGCCATCCAGGGATCCAGCCGCGGCCGACCATTGGGTATCGTGGTAGGGACCGCCTTGCACGCACAGCAGGCGCCGCTGTGAAGGTCCCCTGACGCCAAGCTCCTCAGCCACAGTCACCATTCGCTGCCAGTGACCATCCCCTGTTGGTTCGGGCCCGTCAGCCAGCAGCCTATGACGCATGCCTGTGGCTCTCAGTCGGCTGGCGGATTGGGTTGCTCCCCTCTGAGTCCCCAGGCGACCCAGAGCGAAGGCCCGACCATAGTGTGCTGTCGTCGGGCCCTGCTAGGTCCTCCATGCAAAATACGCCCGGAGGGATTCGAACCCCCGACACCCAGATCCGAAGTCTGGTGCTCTATCCAGCTGAGCTACGGGCGCGCAAGGCCAAGGCTGTGCCGCCGACCCGGGCCCTCAGTCTTGGGCCGGGCGGCGAGCGGGTGTGCCTGGCACCTTGAGTATACCAGACCGGACTCTGGGCTCCAAGCGTCCCGCTTCCGTGCCACGGGCAGCGGCGCCGCAACGATGTCGCCACTTGGCTGAGGCGTTGCGTCCCTGCCTGGCGAAAGATACACTGCAGACAGCAGGTTGGCGATCAGGAAGGGGTGTGGCATGCCGAGCAAGCAGGATGTGGCGCAGGTGCGGGAGCTGGCGGCGCGGGTGGCGGAGATCGCCGCGCTGCCGGTCCAGGAGGAGAAGCGGAGGTTGTGGCGGGCGCTGAACTCGCTTAAGCCTTCGCGCCCGATGGTGATGATCGACCAGGTCTGCTGGAACGAGATGAGCCCGGAGGAGGAGTTGGCGCTTGTCTGCACGGACCCGGAGTGCCGGGGGTACGAGGACCTCCTTAGGCGCACGCTCTTCCAGTGGCGGCACTTCCCCGTGGACATGGTGGTGGAGCCCTTTGTGCGCGTGCCCATGGCCATCCGGAACACTGGGCTCGGCGTCGCCGTTCAGGAGGAGACCTCCGTCACCGACCCCACCAACTCAGTCGTCGGCCACCGGTTCGTGAACCAGTTCGAGACCGAGGAGGACTTGGAGAGGATCAGGATGCCGGAGGTCTCCCACGACTTTCAGGAGACCGAGCGCCGGATGTCCGTGGCACACGAGCTGTTCGACGGCCTGCTGGAGGTGCGCCCCGAGGGCGCCGACCTCAACCTCTCGCTCTGGGACCCTATCAGCACCTGGATGGGCGTGCAGAACGCCCTCTACGCCCTCATCGACCGCCCCGACTACATGCACCGGCTGGTTGGGCGCGTGGCCAAGGCCTACGGTCTGATGCTGGACCAACTGGAGGAGCAGGGGCTTCTCTGCCATCCCCAGAGCCTGATCCACTGCACGGGCGCCTGGACAGATGAGCTGCCGGCGCCTGGCTATGACCCCGCGAAGCCGAGGACCAGGGACCTGTGGATGATGGGGCTGGCCCAGATGTTCAGCACGGTCTCTCCCGCCATGTTCAAGCAGTTCGAGGTGGACTACGTGGCGCCGCTCTGTGAGCGTTTCGGCCTGGTCTACTACGGCTGCTGCGACCCTCTGGACGGCAAGATGCGCGAGGTGAGGATGCTCCCTCACGTGCGCAAAGTCTCCATGAGCCCGTGGGTGCGGGAGGAGCGCGGCGCCGAGGCCCTGGCCGGCGACTTCGTCTACTCCCGCAAGCCCAATCCGGCCCTGCTTGCCTGGGACAACTTCGACCTCGACCACGTGCGCGAGCACCTGACCACCACCCGCGACATCTGCGCCCGCTACGGCTGCCCCCTGGAGTTCATCCTGAAGGACATCAGCACGGTGCGCTACGAGCCCCAGCGGCTGTTCGACTGGGCCCGAGTGGCGATGGAAGTGGCACAGGGATGAGGGGCCAGAGAGGCTAGGGACTCAGGGGACTGAGGGGGCTTAGGGAAAGGCCCCGGTGGCGGCAAGTGGGTGCCGGGCGACGCCGGCGATGCCATCGCCGGCTGACGTAGTGGCGCCCCTCCGGGGCTTCAGGGCGCCCAGCAGCATGTCGGCCGAGAGGAAGCGGCGGTGAGCGCAGGCCCCTCACCGCGGGGAGTCGACTCCAGGTTGAGCTTGCCCTGCCCCTCTGGAGCGCCAGATGGGCGGCGCGTCCGCAACGCCGGACCGTCGTCGGCCCGCCTCAGCCCCGGAGGGGCGCCTCTATGTCAGCCGGCGATGGCATCGCCGGCATCGCCTGGCGCAACCCAAACGTCCCGTCGGGACTCCTTTTCACCCCTCATGCGCCGGCACCCCCCGGGCTGGCCCTGCCGAGTACCGCCTGCGCGACCTTCAGAGCCCTTGCATTGGCTCGAACGTCGTGGACGCGGAGGACGTCCGCGCCTGCCTGTAGGGCGAGGACGCTGGTGGCGAGGGTGGCCTCGACTCGGTCCTGGGGGTCGTCGGCGCCCGTCAGCATTCCCAGGAAGCGCTTCCGGGAGGTGCCGACCAGCAGCGGGAAGCCCAGGGCGTGCAGCTCAGGGAGGCGGCGCAGCAGCTCCAGGTTCTGCTCCAGAGTCTTGGCGAAGCCGATGCCGGGGTCGAGCCAGATGCGCCCCTCGGGCACCCCAGAGGCTAAGGCGACCTCAACGGAGGCGAGAAGCTCCTGGGACACCTCGGCCAGCAGGTCGTCGTAGTGGGCCATCTGACGCATGGTGTCCGGAGTACCACGGCTGTGCATCAAGACCAGCACGCAGTCGTTGGCGGCGGCGACTCGGGCCGTCTCGGGGTCGTCGCGCAGGCCTGAGACGTCGTTCAGAATTCGGACACCAAGCTCTACGCTCCGGGCCGCCACCGTCGAGCGCCGGGTGTCCAGGGAGACAGGAAGCGGGTAACCGTCCTTGGCAAGCGCCTGAAGCACCGGTTCCACCCTCCGCAGCTCTTCCCCGGAGGCGACCGGCAGTGAGCCCGGGCGGGTCGATTCGCCACCGATGTCCAGCAGGCACGCTCCCTCCTCGGCGATGGCGTTCGCACGCGACACGGCGGCCCCCAGGGTGGCATTGGTTCCTCCATCCGAGAAGGAGTCGGGGGTCACGTTCAAAATGCCCATGAGGCAGGGAGCCGGTATGGGGCAAGATGGAAGGCTGAGCTCCCGGCGAGGCTCGGCGGCGAGGCGTGGCACCAGGGAGCGGAGTTGCGCCGCCAAGGCCATCAGGCCCTCGCTGGACGCCTGAAGCCAGGGCACGACGCGGCGGATCTCCGCTGAGGTCATGGCGAGGAGGGCCTCGGTGCCATCTTCCGAGGCGGTCACCAGGCTGCCGCCGCAGGCGCTCACGGCTCGGCGCAGTCCGTCCAGGCCCTCGGGCTCCAGGTGGTTGACCCTGAGGCAGCAGAGCGCGGTCTCGTCGCGGAGGGTTGGCTGGGCCCCTGAACTGGCCTGTGGAGATGGTAGTGGGACGCCTCCGCGTACGCGGAGGATCTCAGCGGACAGGTCGGCCGAGGTGTCCAGGCACACAACTCTGGCGTACGGCTGGCTCATCGGCATCTCCGGCGGAGGAGGAGCCCGCGTGCCCAGGATAGCGGGGGGGGCGCTGAACTCACCCCGCTAGCTCGCCCAGTGCGGAGTCACCGGCAAGCGTGGTCACCCTTACCGGCACGATGCGCCCCCGCAGATCGCTGCCCCCCTGGAAGGTCACCCGCAGGTACGTGTCGCTGTAGCCGGAGCAGCGGCCGTCCTCAGATTGGTCGCCCTCAACAAGCACGCTGAGGGTTCGCCCCACGTTCTTCTCGGCGAAGCCCTTGCAGAGCTCCCTCCCTAGAAGCAGCATCACGGATGTCCTAGCCTCCCTCACGTCTTCCGGCACCTGGTCTGGCCGGGCCGCGGCGGGCGTACCCAGGCGCCTGGAGTAGGGGAAGACGTGCAGGCGGCTGAAGCCGGCCGTGGCGCAAAGGTGGCGCGTTGCCTCGAACTCCTCCTCCGTCTCGCCAGGGAAGCCGACCATCAGGTCGGTGGTCAGAGCGCAGCCGGGGAGCATCCGCTTGGCGGCCTCCAGACGTCCCAGGTACTGCGTGGAGGTGTAGCGCCGGTTCATCTGGCGGAGCACCTTGTCGCTGCCGCTCTGAAGCGGGGCGTGAAGGTGCCGGCAGACCTTGGGGTTGCGGGCGATGGCCTCCAACAGCTCGTCGGTCAGATCCTGCGGCTCGATGGAGCTAATCCGGAGGCGCTCTAGGCCGTCGACCTTACAGAGAGCGTCGATGAGCTGGGGAATACGTAGGCCCTCGCTCGTCCAGGTTCCGATGCAGATGCCGGTCAGGATGATCTCCCGGAAGCCGGCGGCCGCGAGGCGGGCGGCCTCTGCCATCAGCTCGGCAAAGCTCCGGCTGCGTGGGGCGTGGCGGGTGTAGGGGATGATGCAGAAGGAGCAGTGGTAGTCGCACCCGTCCTGGACCATCAGGAGGGCGCGGGTCCGGTCTGAGCGTCGGACCAGCTCACTCTCCCGGGCGGCGGGGAGATACCCTGACCGGGTGTGGAAGGCGCTCAGGATCTCCTGCGCGGCGCGGTCCTTCCGCCGGTTGGGGATCACCAGGTCCAGCTCCTCCACACCGGCCACGCCGCCCTGGTCGGCCTCGGTGCCACAGCCGGTAACGGCGAGCAAGACGCGGGGGTTGCGCCTGCGCAACTTGCGGATCTGCTGCCTCGACTTGGCGTCCGCCAGGTGGGTGACGCTGCTGGTGTTGACGACCACCACGTCCAGGCTGTCTGCGGGGGTCCCGACCTCAAACCCGGCCTGCCACAGCTCCTCGGCGATGCGGCCGGACTCGTACTGATTCGCCTTGCAGCCCAGGGTGATGGTGGCGACTCTGGGCCGGGCGGTCTCTGGGGGGGTAGGCATAGCGCGGCCATTCTACCACGGGCGCGTGCCGCTGACCAGCGGGCGGCTGTTCGCTGCTGCCGCAACCAGGATTCGAGCGCTCTGGGTCGAAGCCTGTCAGGGGGGGCCGCAGGAACAAACGAGGGGTCTCCCACGTCTCAAAGTTGCAGTTCGCGGCGGCCCGAGGCTCGGCCGCCAGCGTCTGGGGTAGCCAGGCCGCGAACCAGGCAGTCCCCCTTTGTTCTGTGCGCTCCTGGAGGGTTCTATGGGATATCGAGCGTCTTCGCGGGCCGGCTATACCATGATTGAGATGCTCACGGTCATCGCTATCATTGCCATCCTGGCCGGCTTCCTGTTCCCCGTCTACAGCGGGGTTAAGTCCCGCAGCCGCGAGACGGCCTGCATCAGCAACCTACATCAAGTCTTCCTGAGCCTCCACCAGTACAAGCTGGATGAAGCCGACTACCCGCCCGCTATCTTCGGCTACGTGTCTCAGGACGGCCCCCACCTCTTCGCGGCCACCACGGCCAAGACGCAAACCGCTGGTGAGCTCAAGTGCCCTGATAACCCGGAGGCGGAACCCCAGGCCACCTACCAACTTTCGGCTCTGCAGCCGAACGTGGACCTGAATCGGGCGAAGCAGTCGGCCCTCGATCCCATCGCCAAGAACGGCCAGTTCCTGGGCGTGAACAGCTACGATGGCCAGTTCGCGGGAAACCCGGACCAGGCCGGCGGCACCTACGAGCTTCACTACTCACGCTTCCGCCCAACGAAGGGCCCCTCCGACCCCGACTACACCCGCCAGCTCTCCAACCGTCAGTGCCCCGGCAACACCGTGATCACTTGGTGCGCCTACCACGTCAAGACTCGTAAGGAGATCGTCTTCCTCTTCGAAGGCGGAACCGCGGAGGCGATCCCCGCCCAGAGAGTCAATGCCGAGCCTTGGCGCACCCACCCCAAGTCCGACTAGGCGGGAGGCGAGCGAACAGCCCCACCACAGAGACACAGAGGGCACAAAGTATCACAGTGAGAACCGGCCCTGATTTCCCGGCTGCTCCTCTCTGTGGTGCTCTGTGCCCTCTGTGTCTCTGTGGTGGGGCTGTTTCCTTGTCTACAGCGTGGACAGCCCTGCGACCGCGCGCAGCAGGGCGACGATGTCGCTGATGTCCACCTTGCTGTTGCCGTTGATGTCGGCCGCGGTGGTCTGGGCGGCGGTGGGGGTGGTCAGGCCGGCGACGAAGCGGAGGGCGGCGACCACGTCGCTGATGTCCAGCTTACCGTTGCCGTTGACGTCGCCCTTCACGCCCGCTGGGGTGGCCTCAACGCCCGCGATCTCCTTGGAGCCCCGCAGCGCGTCCACGTAGATGGGTCCCTTCCAGTCGGTATTCGTGTCGCCTCCGCTCTGAGTGAGGAACCGGAAACCGGTGACCTCCTTCAGCAAGACCTTCTCCTCCGGGCTCAGGAGCGTCAGGTCCCACACCAGAGTCTGCCAGCCGACGTTCACGCCATGGATGGCATCAGAGACGCCCACCCCCGCCTCGCCAGACAGCAGGCACACTCCCCACTGGAACCACTCCGGCGCCGATGCGGCCGGCACGTAGACGTCCAGGCGGACCTGGTCCATCGAACTCAGGTCGATCGGCGTGAGGCCTAGCAACTGGTCCTTGTACCCGGTCCAGCCGGTAACCCCCGTAAGGTCCACCTTCAGCGCGCCCGTACCCTCGGTCACGTAGGTCTTGTCTGTGGTTATCTGCCGAGGCCAATCCTCGGCCATGCCCTCAATGTTGGCGTCAGTGTTGAACCCGTCGATCAGGATCTGGTCCTTCGGCGCCAGGCCCTGGGGCTTGCCGGGCAGCACGCGCAGGTTGTCGAAGTAGACCGGCTGCTGCCACGGACCACCCTGGTCCACCAGGAAGCGCAGCTCCGTGATGCTCTTGGACTGTGCGGGGTCCAGGCTCCAGACGAACCTCTGCCATCCGGTGCGAACCACGTCACGGCTGCCCCAGCTCACCTCCGGGGGCAAAGTGATGAGGCCGAACTGCCCGTAGGCCGAGTCCGCATCGCCGCCAAGGGCCGACTCGGGGCAGAAGACGTCCACTGAGACGAAGCCGAACAGGCTCAGGTCCAGGGGCTCGGGCAGCGTCACCGACATGAGGTGGTCCGACCAGGTCTGGTGGCCGGTGAGGTCTACCTTCAGGGATCCCGAGCTGCCGCTGAAGGCGTAGTTCGGGTCTATGTTGTGGCTTACGGTGACTCCCGGCTCGCCGGAGGTCCAGCCTTGAGTGTCCTTGTCCCAGTCGTAGAGCACGTGGGAAGTCGACGGGTCCAAGGGCGCCGCGGCGCAGGGGCCCACCACCACCGCAAGGTAAGCTAGGGTCGCCGCCGCATAGAAGGCTCCGCGCCTTGTCATCTTCATAGTCCTTTCCTGGGCCCGGGGTGCAACTCAGCAGGATTGGCCGTGCTCTGGGCCTTCAGACTACCGAGCGAGGGGCTGGCGGCACGCCATGGTGCGCTGGCCCGCACTAGCCACCAGAGCAGGTGGAAGCCCGTGCCCTGCACGACGCGCAGGCGCCTCGTGCACCGTGCGGGCTGGGGTGTTCGCGAAGCGTAGGTAGGGTCCTGAGGCTCGTTTCCTCAGACAGTCGGGCCTTCCCTGCCAACAGAGGGTGTCCGCTGCCTGAGTGCCGCGGTAGCGTGCCCGGTTGGCTCTCACGCCAGGCTGCCGCTAGCCTTGGGGCGGGCAGGGGCAAGATGCCCAGCGGTAGGAGGGGTACGGCCATGGGCGTCCGCGTGGCGGCACAGCGCACCTGGGAGGCCACCCGATCACGTGCGCGCAGATAGGCGCCAGCTAAGCCGCTTCCGGCGCGCCCGCGGAGGACTGGACGCCGGGAGGGTCCGAAGGGGAGCTGCCGTAGGGGAAGTTTGCGGTGGACCCGTGCGGCGGTACCCCCGTGGTTCTGCTGAGGCCGGAGAGACCGCGAGATCCCTGGTCTCGGGCTGCTCCCACATGGGACGTCCTCTGGCCGAGGGCTCCCAGGCGGGCTCAGGCATGGGGTGCCCCTGGGGCCTCTCCAGGCTTTGTATGGGGACCGGCGACGTACCCGATGCCCCGGCCGCCTACCCGCAGCCCCGCCTCGGAGGCCGAGTCAGGGACGGGCAGGTAGGGATTGGAGTCAGCAAGGGAAAGGCGTGAGGAGGTGGGGAGGCTAGGAGGTGAAGGGGCCTCAGCCTGGTGGCTCTTGCGAGCCAAGGCCAGGCTCTGAGGCTCCTTCACCCCCTCACTGCCCCTCTCTGTGCCCTCTGCGTTTCTGTGGTAGGGCAGTTCGCGCGCCTACAGCGTGGACAGGCCCGCGACCGCGCGCAGCAGGGCGACGATGTCGCTGATGTCCACCTTGCCGTTGGCATTGACGTCCGCGGCGGCGGTCTGGGCGGCGGTGGGGGTTGCTAGCCCGGCGACGAAGCGCAGGGCGGCGACCACGTCGCTGATGTCCAGCTTACCGTTGCCATTGACGTCGCCCTTCACGCCTGCTGGGACGGCCTCCACGCCGGCCATCTCCTTGGAGCCCCGGAGCGCGTCCACGTAGACGGGGCCCAGGAACGCGGTGCCGCTCTGGACGAAGAAGCGGAAGCCCGTGATCTCCTTCAGCAGCGCCTTCTGATCCGCGGTGAACCGGGTGAAGTCCCAGACAAGCGTCTGCCATCCCTTGTTGAACCCGTGGATGGCGTCAGGGACATAGGCGGCGGCGTCACCCGAGACGAGCGACACGCCCAACTGGTACCAGTCGGGAGCCGAGGCATCGGGCAGAAAGACGTCGAGGCGAAGCTGGTCCATGGTGGACAGGTCGATGGGGGGAAGGCCGATGATCGCGTCCTTGTAGCCGCTCCAGCCCTGCTGGTCGGTGATGTCCAGCTTCAGGGCGCCGTCGCCCTCGGTCACGTAGGCTTTGTCCGTGGTGATCTCGCGGGGCCAATCCTCAGCCATCCCCTCGATGTTGGCGGCCTTGTTGAAGCCGTCGATCAGGATCTGGTCTTTGGCGGTGAGGCCGCGAGCTTGGCCGGGGAGCACTTTCAAGTTATCGAAGTAGATCGGGGCCGCCCATGGGGCGCCCTGGTTTACGAAGAAGCGCATGAAGGTGATGTTCTTGCTCTTCTCCGGATCCAGGCTCCACACGAAGTGCTGCCAGCCTTCGCGGACGATGTCGTGGCTTCCCAGGTTGATGTACGGGTCGCCGGTGATCAGGCCGAACTGCGCCCAGGTCGGGGAGGTGTCGCCGCCCCGGGATCCCGCCGGCACGTAGACGTCGACGGACACGAAGGCGAACTTGCTGAGGTCGAGGGGCGCGGGCAGAGCGACCGTCATGATCTGGTCACTCCAGGAGTTGTGTCCGGTCAGGTTGACCTGCAGAGACCCCTTGCTGCCCTCACTAGCGAACTGGGCATCGCTGTTGTGGGTGACCTTGCTGGTATCGATGCCGCTAGTCCAGCCCTGGGTGTCGGTCTCCCAATCGAAGATCACGTTGGCTTTGGTTGGGTCCAGCGCCGCGTTGGCCGCGGGATGAATGCTGAGGAGTAGCCCGCAGGCAAGCGCGCCGGCGGTTAGAGCAAAGAACCGAGCCTTCACGTATGAATCCTCCGCCAGGCCCCCGAACAGTCCGGCCCGGCACGGCCGGAGGCCTGTCCCCGTCACAGATGGCTTCCCCTGGGCTTGGCCCGTGAGGCTTCCTCTCCCATCCGCGCTGGAGCCCTACCGCAGGCCTCCACAGAGTTATCACTCCCGCACGCCCCAGCCCTCAACGGGCTGGTCAGGTACCAGACAGGCCCGGTGCCGGGATGGAGTGCGGCGGAGTACTGCCTACTGGTGCGGCCATCTGAGTTGCCACGCTGGACTCGCACACCTCGGTAGGGCCCCGAAGAGAGCGCTTCCCAGATACGCTACTACACCAAGTGAAGTGGCAGTTGTACACACTCTTCACAACCGGTTGTCTCTCCTCCTTCCCTGACTCAGAGAAGATGTTAGGTCCGTCCGCCGAACTCGTATCCTGATATGAGAGAGAAGCCTGAGATCCCTGGTAACTGGGTGGCGAGGACCGTCGCAGGGTTGGCGCGAGCCAGCTTCCCGGCACAGGTGAGAGGCTGGGTGCTCCCTGCCCCAGCCTGGTTCAGCCACCAGCCGGAGCTCCGCTCATGACTACGGACGAGCGGAGTCTCATCCTACTTGCTCAGGCCGGTGATGGGGCAGCCTTTCAGGCTATCACCCGACTCTACCGAGAGAGGGTTACCCGTCTGGCTTTCAACATGCTGGGCCAGATGGAGGATGCTCAGGATGTGTGCCAGGATGCCTTCCTTAGGCTTCACCAGTCCCTGGGCTCCGTTGACTCGAACCGACCCTTGGGGCCGTGGGTCTACCGCATCGCCAGCAATCTATGCGTGGATCTGCTTCGGCGCCGGAAGGCCCGCCCCCAGACGGTAGACCTGCCCCCGGAATGGGAGGCGAACACCCCCGAGGAGAGGGACGACGGCTCTCCTCAGGAGCAGATTCTGAAGCAGGAGACCCAGCGCAAGGTGCTGGAGGCGATTCAGCTCCTGCCGCCCAAAGACCGAACCGTTGTGACACTGCGTTATCTTGACGACCTGCCCTACTCAGACATCGCTCAATCGCTTGGCACAACCGAGGCCAATGTAATGATGCGGATGTCCAGGGCCAGGCGGAAGCTGAGGGAGATCCTGAAAGATCCCTGCGGCGATGGGTTGGGCTGAGCCATGACTTGCAGAAACGCCGAGGATGTTCTATCCGCCTATCTGGACGGCGAGCTCTCGCCTACCCAGGCCGCCAGGTTGGAGGCTCATCTGCAGGGATGCCACCGCTGTTCGCGGGCGTTGGCGGAGCTTCAGAGCCAAGATGCTCTGCTGTCCGCTGCCCTGGGCCGACCGCTTCCCGTTCCCGATGCTCCTGTACCCCTGCCCCTGGCGCCAAGGATTCGCTCCGGCGGCCTGTCCGGCGTGCTACGGCGGGCGCGCCTGGGGCTGACCAGCGCCGCTCTGGTTGCTTCCTCTCTTGCCCTCTGGGTGGCCCTGCGGCCCGCGACGCTTCACGTCGAACGTGTGGCGGGCTTGGCAGCGGTCGTCACCTCCGAGGGGCGGCACGTGGCGAAGGTGGGCGAGACGTTGAAGGCGGGGGATCAGCTTGCGACGGCCGCTGGTCAGAAGATCGAGGTTCAGTGGCCGGATGGTACCCGGGTGTGGTTGTCGCCGGAGGGCGAGGCGGCCCTGCTCGACGGCAACCGGGGGATGCGTCTGAAGAGGGGGCGTGTCTGGGCTCACGTTGCCAAGCAGCAGACCGGCTTCCGAGTGGAGGGTCCCGGCGCTACGGCCGAGGTTCTCGGTACTCAGTTCCAGGTTCGCGCGGACGCGAAGGGCAACACCTGGCTGGCCGTATGGCAGGGGCGCGTACGCTTCTTCAACAAGAAGGGCTCTGTTGTCGCCACCGCGTGGAAGCAGACGGGCGCCCAACTCGGATCGGCACCGGCGGCTCTGGCGGACTACTCCCCCCTGGGCCGTGACTC
>DASXUI010000001.1:0-42052 GCA_036504955.1 Armatimonadota bacterium | reverse complement strand
CACGCCCGGTGGCGCCATCCCGCCGCTGGTTCTCGGCAACCAGTTGGCCGCCGGCCAGATCAAGGTCGTGCTGGCTTACCTGAACACCGACAAGCCGGCGAACGGCCCTGGCCAGTTGGTCACCGTTCCGGTGGTCGTTCCTGCCACCGCCCCGGCGGGTGCTAGCTGGACCGTGAAGCTGACCGGTGTCTCCCTGAATGGCGACACTGATATCCCGATCGGTACCCTCGGCACCGCGACCATCACCCTCCAGGGTGGCACCCCGCCTCCTCCGGCTGGCGGCGGACTTCCCGGCCCGGCCGGCGATGGCAAGGCTGACCTGAACATCACGGACAACGACCCGGCCAAGCTGAGCAACGCGATCACCGCGAACGCCGGCGACAAGGTCACCGTCCGCATCAACGTTGACGCTGACGCCAAGAACGTTCAGGGCGTGGAGCTCGTACTCGACGCTACCACCAAGAGCGCGGGTGCTCCCGACCTGACCGGTATCGTTTCCAGTGGCACGCAGGTTACCGCTAACCTGGGCGACATCTTCACGCCCGGTGGCGCCATCCCGCCGCTGGTTCTCGGCAACCAGCTTGCGGCCGGCCAGATCAAGGTCGTGCTGGCTTACCTGAACACCGACAAGCCCGGCAATGGCCCTGGCTCCCTGGTCAACGTTCCGCTGCAGATTCCGGCCACCGCCACCGCGGGCAATAGCTGGACTCTGAAGCTGACCGGCGTCTCCCTCAACGGCGACACCGACATTCCCGTTGGAACTATGGGCACCGCCACCATCACCGTGGGCGGCGTTACGCCTCCTCCCCCCGGTCCTGCTCTGCGGACCGCTCAGGCGGCGACCGCCAACACGCTGATCGCGGGCACCCTTGTGGTGCAGCCCGGCAAGGCCGGCACCGTGCATATCGTCGGCGCCAACACCAGCAACGTCGCGGGCTTCGCGCTCACCCTTGAGTACGATCCCGCCGTGGCGACCTACGTCGCGGGTTCCGCGAAGGCGCCGGCTGGCTCCATCATCGCCGGTACCCAGGCGGTGACCGTGAACGACGGCTTCACCAGTGGCGCTGCCGTTCCCCCCGCCGGCAAGCGGTGGATTCGGGTTGCCTGGACTGGCGATGCCGGCTCCGCGGCTGGCAGCACTGGCCCCATCCTGGAGCTCCAGTTCCAGGGCGTCGCGACCGGTGCTCCGTACGCGCAGGCTCCGCTCTCCTTCGTGACCGCCGGCGGCCTCACTCAGGATCTCACCCTGGGCGACGCCACCCTCGTCAAGCTGACCGACGCGGGCGTCCTGCACGCTGGGTCCATCATCCTGGCTGACTCGGCCACCGGTTGGAGCGTTCAGACCGGTCACCTGGTCTCCGGCTCCGTGTCCGCTCTCGGCGCGAACGTCTACGTGGTGGACGACGGCGGAATGCTCCGTGCATACACCAACGGCGCTCCTCTCGCCGGCTTCACGCCCGTCAACGTGGGCGCGCCGGTTCTTGGCCGCCCGACCCTCCGCAACGGCAACGTCTACGTCCTGACCACCACCGGTCACATGGTGAAGGCCAACGCGACCACGGGCGGCGCCGCTACTCTCGACAAGAACCTTGGCGCCGCGGCCAGCACCTCCAGCCCGGCTGTCATCGGTGACCGCATCTACGTAGGCCTGAACGACGGCCGCGTGCTCGCACTCGCCGACGCTGACGGCTCGACCGTGGCTCAGTGGCCCGCTCCGGCGGCCGAGGGCGCTATCGTCTCCGGTCCTTCCGCTGACGGCAACGAGCTGTGGGTTGGTACCAACGGCGGTGGGCTCTACGCCCTCAGCACCGAACTGCTTCCGCAGACGCCCATCCACCTGACCGGTGGCACCGGCGCCCGCGGCACGCAGCTCTCGTCCGCGCCTTTCATCGTCCTGGCTCCTGGACTGGCGCTGGCGTACGTTGGCGGCCCCGACGGCATGGTTCACAAGTACAACGCTTCGACCGGCGCTGCCGATCCCACCCACCCGACCAGCTCTGCTGGCCCGGCGGGTATCTACGCTCCGATCTTCGTAAGCGGCTCCACCGTTGTGGTCTCCGACGAGTCCGGCAACTTCAGGACCCTCGATGCCGCGACGCTGGCTCAGATCTCCACGCAGAAGCTGGGCAACGGCGCCGGCGATGCTCAGGCCCCCATTCAGACGGGCCTCGACACTGCGGGCAGCACCCCCAACTACTACGTGCCTGACCTCGATGGTCACCTCCGCATCCTCTCCGTCGGCGCTACCCCGGCCGTCGTGAAGGACCTGGTCCTGGGCAGCTCCGCGGTTAGCGCGCCGGCGGTTACCGGCCAGCTCCGCGCCGCTACCGACGTCGTTGTCGTCGCCAACGCTGACGGCTCCGTCGTCGCTCTGCCCATCTACCCGGCCAGCGCCGTTACGCCTCCTCCTACCGGCGACGGCAAGGCGGACCTGACCATCACCGACACCTCCGCGACCCCCACCAGCACCATCACCGCTAAGGCGGGTGATACCGTGACGGTGGCGATCAACGCGGACGTCGATGCCAAGAACGTTCAGGGCCTCGAACTCGTCCTGGACACCACCACCAAGAGCGCGGGTGCTCCTGACCTGACCGGCGTGGTGGCCAGTGGCACGCAGGTGACCGCCAACCTGGGCAGCATGTTCACGCCCGGTGGCGCCATCCCGCCGCTGGTTCTCGGCAATCAGTTGGCCGCCGGCCAGATCAAGGTCGTGCTGGCTTACCTGAACACCGATAAGCCGGCGAACGGCCCTGGCCAGTTGGTCACCGTTCCGGTGGTCGTTCCGGCCACCGCTCCGGCGGGCGCTAGCTGGACCGTGAAGCTGACTGGTGTCTCCCTCAACGGCGACACCGACATTCCGATCGGCACCCTCGGTACCGCCACGATCTCCATCGCTGGCGGCGTTACGCCTCCTCCGCCCACGGGCGGCGGGCTTCCCGGTCCCGCTGGCGACAGCAAGGCCGACCTGAACATCACCGACACGACCGCCGCTCTGTCCAACGCCATCACGGCGAAGGCGGGTACCGAGGTTCTCCTGCAGATCAACGTGGACGCGGATGCGAAGAACATCCAGGGCGTTGAGCTGGTGCTGGACTCGACCACCAAGAGCGCGGGCGCCCCTGACCTGGGCGCTAAGATCACCAGCGGCACGCAGGCGACCGTGAACCTGGGCAGCATCTTCACCCCGGGTGGCGCGATCCCGCCGCTGGTTCTCGGCAACCAGATCGCGGTCGGCCAGATCAAGGTCGTGCTCGCTTACCTCAACACCGACAAGCCCGGCAATGGCCCCGGCCCGATCGTCACCGTTCCGGTGGAGATCCCCGCCGGCGCCGCGGTTGGCGCTAGCTGGACACTGAAGCTGACCGGTGTGTCCCTCAACGGCGACACGGATATCCCGCTCGGCACTCTGGGAACCGCCACCATCACGGTCGGCAGTTAGCAGAGCGGGGCCCGGATCCTCGGGTCCCTCCGGAGTTCGGCAAAAGGTTGGGGGAGTCGCCTTCGTGGCGGCTCCCCCTTCATTCTCTAGCTCCGCCTTCCCAGCCCCAGGGCGCCGCGCTGCCACGATCTCCCACGACTCTGAATCACTCCAAGGGCTCGGCTTCCCCTACGGAGGGTTCTGTTGCGGCATATGTGGGAATAGAGAGAAGGGTAGCGACGAGTCGCATGGTGTGGCGCCACTCTGTTCCTGACAGGAACACCTCGGCCACACCCGCTCGCCATGGGCTGCGGAGGCGGGCGATGGTCCCTCCTGAAGCGCAGCTTGCTGCTGAATGACAACGCTCGCGGAGAGGCGGATGCCGTGTTAGCGGAGTCCATTCCCTCCCGTGATGGGATAGCAGGCGGCTTCCAGCGTAAGCGGCAGCCTGCGGTAGGTGAACACTACGGGCCAGCATGTGCCGGCGAAGACTTGGCGCCGCTTGAACTGGGGCGCCCTGGGGCTTGGCCCCGATAGCCTTCGCTCACCTGTCTAGTGCTCCCGTGGACGCAGGGATGGAGGAACCATGTCAGAGCAGAAGGAGCCAATGACTGTCAAGGAAGCGGGTCGCCGTGGCGGCTCGAAGGTGCGAGACAAGTACGGCTCGGACTTCTTCAAGTCGATTGGTCAGAAGGGTGGCAAGCAGACTGCGGCCAGCCATGGGCACGAGTTCTACCAGACCATCGGGAAGAAGGGCGGCGCGAAGGGTGGTGCTCGCGTTAGGGAGCTCATCGAGCGTGCCCGCCGCGAGGAAGCCCTGGAGCAGGAAGGCACCTCCCGCTGACAGTAACGCGCGGCCGCGGGGGACCAGGGACTCCTAGCCCCCTACCCACAAGGCGCTTGCCCGCCGTGGATAGCGCGGGCTAGAGCTCTCCTCGCGGTCGCGCTCCATACGAAGATACCTCTTTCGCCTGGCGTTGGCGCACTCGCGCCGAACCTCCCTGGGGCCCCGTTTCGCCTCCATGCCCCAGCCACGGTGCCCGGCTCCGCGGTACCACGGGTCTCCACGCCCCCTCAGAGGCTCTGCTCCGAGCACAGCGGGACGCCAGAGCAGCTCGCTCAGTTCTGTACATCCTCAGCCTGTCGCGTTATATGGGATAACGGGGTGGCCTGGGGCTGCCTCGGATGCGCCGGATTCTGGTGAGGCCGCCTGGACGCCGTAGCTCTCTGTCCTGAGCCGGGATGCACCCTGTGGCGCGCCCATTCGGACAGGGGGAAGCATATGGACCAGAGGCCTGGGGAAGCGCCCGCGGCAACGATCGTCATCTTTGGCGCCTCCGGCGACCTGACCCAGCGCAAGCTGGTCCCGGCGCTCTTCAGCCTCTTCGTGAAGCGCCGCCTGCACCCCAGCACCCGCATCCTGGGCATGTCACGTAGCCTCTTCTCCGACCAGGAGTATCGAGACAAGCTGGCGCCCGGGGTGCAAGACCAGGAATGCCTTGTCTACGACCAGGACACCTGGGACCGCTTCGCCACCCAGATCCGCTACTGCCCCGGCGACATCAACAAGGAGGAGGACCTTGCGGGCCTCCAGCGCCTCCTGAAGGAGGTGGAGGGTGGGCCGGCCAACCGGCTCTACTACCTTGCCACGATGCCGGAGCTCTACGCTCCCACCGTGGATCGGCTGGGTGCCGCCGGCATGACGGCTCAGGACGAGGGGTGGCGCCGTATCATCGTGGAGAAGCCCTTTGGCAGGGACCTGCGGTCGGCCCAGGAGCTGAACGGGCGGGTTCACGCCGCCTTCGACGAGAGCCAAGTCTATCGTATCGACCACTATCTGGGGAAGGAGACCGCGCAGAACATCGCCTTTCTCCGCTTCGCGAATGCCATCTACGAGCCGGTGTGGAACCGCAACTACGTGGACCACGTGCAGATCACGGTGGCCGAGACGGTGAAGGTGGGGCGGAGAGCCGGATACTACGACCAGTCCGGCGTGCTGCGCGACATGTTCCAGAACCACTTGCTCCAGCTCCTATCGCTGGTGGCGATGGAACCTGCCAACTCCTTCGACGCTGACGCCGTCCGCGACGAGAAGTCCAAGGTCCTCGCCGCGCTGCGGCCGCTGACCGGAGCTCAGTTGTACCAGGGCACGATGCGCGCCCAGTACCAGGGCTACCGCGAGGAGCCCGGCGTGGCTCCGGACTCCCAAACGCCGACGTACGCCGCGCTACGGCTCTTCATCGACAACTGGCGTTGGCAGGGGGTCCCCTTCTACCTGCGCTCCGGTAAGGCCCTGGCCGCCAAGTCCTCAGAGGTCGTGATTCAGTTCAAGACCCCACCGCACTTGCTCTTCCCGCTGCCGGAAGGACGGGGGATCACGCCCAACCGCCTGGCCATCTGCATCCAGCCGAACGAGGGCATCCACCTCAGCTTCCAGGCGAAGGCGCCGGACACCGTGGCCGACATGCGTACGGTGGATATGGCCTTCGACTACGAGTCTTCCTTCGGCAAGTGCAGCATTCCGGACGCCTACGAGCGGCTGCTGCTAGATGCCCTGCTGGGAGACGCCTCGCTCTTCGCCCGCAGCGACGCCATCGAACTGGCCTGGCGTTTCATGGACCCAGTTCTCCAGGCCTGGGAGAAGGGCATGGGGCCGGAGTTGACGGCTTACCAGGCTGGCACCTGGGGTCCGGCCGAGGCCGACGACCTGATGCGCCGCGACGGTCGGACCTGGCTTCACTACTGCGACGAGGGCTAGCTGGCGGCGGGTCGGGCTGTGTGCCCAGCTCACACCCTCCGCTGGAGGGCCGTGGAAGCCCGCGTGACGCGCGAGGCGCCGTCCCCCGTGTATGGGCGCGGGCTTCCACATGCTCTCGTGAGTAGCGCAGGCCAGGCTCACGTCAGAGGCTGGGCGTCAGCCTCTCGGGTGCCGACGATGGTAGCACTTAGCACCTGGAGGTCCACACTTGGCAGGTGCCTGAAACGCGGGAGCAGCTTCGGACGAAGGGCCTCGACCTGGTCAGGGGTGCATCTTCGCCCGATTGTAGCCTCGCACCGGAAGCCGCTCAGAGCCAGCGAGTGCATCAGCTCGGAGTGGCGGAACCGGTTAGGCATGCCACGATTGCTGCCGCTCAGTCGCCAGAGCCGGTCCGGTACGGCCAGAAAGCTGAGGGGGTTGGCGTAGCTCCCCCAATCGGCGTGCGGTCCGTAGTCAACCTCGTGGTACACCGTTCCTCCTGGCACAACCAGGTCACCCATGGCGCACAGGGCGGACGGCACATCCAGAAGGTGCTCCAAGGTGGCGATGCTGAACAACAGGTCTACCCTCGGAGCCCGATGGGTGGACAGCCACTCCAGCCCTTCACTTCGGAGTTCGAGCACAGGGGGCCGCCCGTCTCCCTGGTCCCAGGGGAAGTCCTCTGGGTCCAGCCCACGGCTCCGAAGGCCTTCAAGCATGCAGGGCGGGGCGTAGGCCAGCACGTCTCGGTACAGCCCTCGAGCGATGGGGCCGGTGATATCCCCCAGAAACCGGTCGATGGCGATGTAGCGCCTTGCCCCCATCGCCAGCGCCAGAAGGCCGTTGGGAATCGCGTCTCCGGGCCCTACCTCGGCCACCAGCCCGCCGCTGAAGCGATCCGGCCCAACGGCCTCAAGCAGCCGGGCGAACTGCTCCCAGTAGGTCCTGGCAAGGTCTGGGCTGGAGCGAGTCAGAGCTCTCGGCCTCCTAAGCCGGGCCTGGCGCACCGCCGGCACCCCCATCAGGGCGTTGCACAGCAGGTCGCGGGCGCAATGTCTGAGTCTGTAGACCAACAGGCACCCCCCAACACAAGCGCAACCTCAGCGACAAAGCCGCCTGGCTGCCATAGATAGCGCCAGGCCGATACTCTGTTATACCTATCGTGCGATCGTCCTGCGGGGGCGCGCGCGATCGGTGGTTGGGTCTAGCGGGCCTTCTCGCTGGGCGAATGTACTCAGACCATGACATGCGTCATAATAGGGGAGAAGGTTCCCTCGCTATCCTGTCCCTACAGGTTCGGGGCCACGCGAGGACCTACTCAGTCCACGCCACCGCCCAAGCTCAGGAGCTCGCAATGGACCCCATTCAAAGACTGCGCGACGATCACATCAGAATCGAGGAGTCACTCAAACGGCTGGAAGCCCTGCTGCGAACGGTGGAGGAAGCGGAGCCTCAGATCAGCTCTCTTCTGAAGGAGTTGCGCGGCGAGATAGACGGCCATACCTATCGAGAGGACTGCCTCTTTCCGATGCTCGCCAGTCGGGTTGGTATCACGGGTGGCCCGGTGCAGGCCGTCGAGCATGACCACGACCAGGTGGAGGAAAACCTATCGGCCGCGGAGGCCGCAGCGCGGACCCTCGCCCGAGGTCGCGCGGCCGAAGACGGGGTTGTCGCCGTAGGTCACACCTTTGTGGACGAGCTCCGGGCGCACTTCGCTCGTGAGGAAGCCCACCTATTCCCCCTGGCGGATAAGCTGCTGAACATGAGCGAGCTGCGGGCCGTGGCTCAGCAGATGGAGGAAGAGCAATGAGTCGTAGTGCGGGGAGCCCGGCGGTGCGCTCGGTGGCGGAGGGACGTCCGGTGCTGGCGAACCTTGACTTCAGCCAGGCACCCTTTATCGTCTTCTGGGAGAGCACCCAGGCGTGTGACCTCTCCTGCCTCCACTGCCGTGCCAGCGCTCAGCCCAGCCGCCACCCGCTGGAGCTCACCACCGAGGAGGGGTACCGCCTGCTGGAGCAGATCAAGAGCTTCGGCGACCCCCTCTTCGTGATCACGGGCGGAGACCCGATGAAGCGCGAGGACATCTACGACCTCGTCTCCTATGGCAGCAGCCTGGGGCTGCGGGTCGCCATGTCGCCCAGCGCCACCCCGCTGTTGAGCCCCGAGGCCCTGGCCCGGCTGAAGGAGTGCGGCGTTCAGAGGCTGTCCATCAGCATCGATGGCCCTCGCCGAGAGATCCACGACGCCTTCCGCCGTACCGAGGGAGCCTTCCAGTGCTCGATGGACGTGCTTCACGCCTGCCAGGAGCTTGGACTGCCCTTCCAGGTGAACACCACGGTCACCCGGCACACGCTGAACGCACTGGATGAGTTCCCGCCCCTGCTGGAGGGGCTGAAGGGTCTTAGCCTGTGGAGCGTCTTCTTCCTGGTGCCCACCGGCCGCGGCCGCAGGGAAGACGAGATCAGCCCCAGTGAGTACGAGGAGGTGCTGCAGTGGCTGTACCGCTACAGCCGCAAAGCGCCCTTCGATATCAAGACCACCGCCGCGACCCACTTTCGACGCGTGATTCTGCAGCAGCGGCGGCTGGAGTCGGCCGAGAACGGGACCGAGCCGCGCGCGATCGCCGGTTTCAGCAGTGCTCCCGGGCGAGCGCCCAAGGGCGTAAACGACGCCAACGGCCTGGTCTTCATCTCCCACACCGGGAATGTGTGCCCCAGCGGCTTCCTGCCCCTGATCGCTGGCAACGTGAGGCTGCGGACCCTTCCGGACATCTATCGCAACTCCGCGCTGTTCCGCGCGCTGCGCAACCCGGACCTGTTGAAGGGGAAGTGCGGCGCCTGTGAGTACAAGCGCGTCTGCGGCGGCTCCAGAGCCCGCGCCTTCGGCATGACGGGCGACCCCTTCGCGGAGGAGCCCTTCTGCGCCTACGTGCCGCCCCACTACGTGCCCTCCAGCGAGTCCGGCGAAGAGGCCGCTGCCCTAGCAGGCGCCTCCCAAGGGCCCACAACCTACTCTACGTGGGACTGGTTTGAGGGATAGGGGCGGGTCGTGGGGATGGCGCTTGAGAGGGTGTTCCTTGGACCCTTTGGTCCCTTCCGTCCCTTAGGGCCCTTCAGCAAAGGGACGGAAGGGACCAAAGAGACCCAAGCGACCAAAGGACTGCCTCCGAGGCCCTTCCCGAGAGACCCGACGACCCGCGCTTCATCCCCACACATCCCCCTCCTCCTCCAGGCGCTTGAGGTCGGGGATGATGATGCGGCCGCGCTCTGAGAGCAGCAGGCCATCCTGGGTGAGGCGGGAGAGGACGCGGATGCTGGTCTCGACCGTGGTGCCCACCATCTCCGCCACGTCTTTGCGGGTGAGGCGCAAGACGAGGCCCTGGGGCGAGGTCTCGCCGATCTTGGTGGCGAGGTCGAGGAGGGTGTGAAGGATTCGCCGCTCGACCTGCTCGGTGGCGAGCCGGCGGCGCATCTCATGGGCGTTGCGAACGCGAGCCGTGACCCGCGTAACGGTCTCGGTCATGATGCTGGGGCGGCGAGTGAGCCAGCGCTGAAGGTCCCCGCGCGGTAGGGCGACAGCGGAGCTCTTGCCAATGGGCAGCGCGGACGCCGGGAACCCGCGCCCCTCGAAGACCGCCAGCGCCCCGAAGACGTCGCCCGGGAAGATGAGCTCCAAAATCACGTCCTGGCCGCTCTCGGCGGGCTTCACGATCTTGGCCTTGCCCTCGGCGAGGATGTAGTAGTCCTCCGCCGTGTCGCCCTCCTCGAAGAAGGGCTGCGGAGGCTCTACGGCGACCAGACGGAGCTGACCCAGTAGCTCCGCTCGCTCCTCGGGGGTGAGTGAAGAGAAGACGCCGCTCAGGGTGACGGTCTCGGCGAGCAGTCGGGCCTCATCTGGGTTCTTGGGCATGCAACTCCTTCCGGCGGGCAGCTATCCTCGTTCCACTAGCCCAGCCTCATTTCCACGATGAAGCGGACGAGACCTCGCGGCTGGCGCTCCCGTCTGCCTCACGCGCCGCGAACCGGCGTCGGCCCGCACCATCGGCCCGCCGCCCGCGGCTCGCGGAGGCCGCGGGCTCGGCGCGGGCCGCCTTCAATAGGCGGAGCACCATGAACCTTCTTCGGATGTACCCGTCGAACCAAACCCCCTGGCGCCCCTTCCTGGCCGCCGCCGTCCTCACGACTCTGACGGCCGGCGCCACCTGGGGCGCCATCATCCTCATCGACATCGCGGCGCACCATGACTTCACCTCGGCCGGGCTCCACTGGGTCAACGCCCACGGGCACGCCCAGATCTTTGGCTGGATCGGCCTCTTCGTGATGGGGGTGTCGGCGGCCACTCTGCCCGACTTCTGGGGGGTTCCGCTCTCGCGAGTCGGCTGGCTGCGGCCGGCGCTGGCCCTCATGGTTGCCGGCATCGCCCTGAGAGTGCTGGGTGAGGCCTGCCTGAGCGGAAGCGCCGCGCTGTGGGTGGGCGTTGCCGGCGGTCTCAGCGAGGTGTCGGCGCTGAGCCTCTACCTGTATGTGATCCTGGACACCTGGCGGCGGACGCCCAGCGCCGCCAAGACGCCGGCGGACCTGTACGTGCTCTCCGCCCTGGCGTGGCTGGGGGCGCAGGCGATCTTCGACGTGCTCTACTACGCCGGCACTGTCACGGCGCCCAACTCAGACGCCCTGGTGGCCCGCGTCGCGACCTATCAGTCGCCGCTGCGAGACTGGCAGATCTACGGCTTCGGCTTGCTGATGGTACTGGGGATGAGTCAGCGGCTTCTTCCCGCGCTGCTCCCCGGCTTCCACGCTGACGCCGAGAGGGCGCGCCGGTGGCTTGCCCCGCTGAACCTGGGGGTGCTGGCCTCGTCGGTCGGCTTCGCCCTGGCGATGGGAACGCGACACTTCGCCTGGATGGGTGTGAGCTACCTGGGGAAGGTGACGGTTGCCGTCGCGGCGGTGATGCTGATCCGGGGCTGGGGGCTGTGGCGGCGCCCCTTTCATCCTCTCCTGCGCCGCTACCTGGCGACCTCCTACGCCTGGCTGCTGGTTGCTCTGGGCATGGGGGTGCTGATGCCCTTCTACTTCGTGCTGATTGGGCACCCTTTCAGCCACGCCTACTACGGCGCCGGCCGGCACGCCATCACTGTCGGCTTCCTGTCGGTGACCGTGCTGGGCATGGCTTCGGTTCTCGTGCCACGCCTCTGCGGCTTTCTCCAGCCGCTTGAGGCAGGCATGACGGCCCCCTACATCCTGATCAACCTGGGCTGCGCCATCCGAGTCTTTGGGCAGATCGCCACCGACTTCACACCAGTGGCCTTCCCCATCGCCGGTGTGAGCGGGTGCCTGGAAGTGACCGCCCTCGCCCTCTGGGCCTGGCGGCTGGCGCCCTACCTGGCTCCGCGCCTGGCCATCAGACGCCTCAAGGCCGCCCCGCAGGGGCTGAAGGGGTGAAAGGGCTGAGGGGGTGAGCGGGTGAGGGGGTGAGCGGGTGAGGAGGTGAGGGGGTGAGAAGGCCCGAGCCCAGTGGCCCTGATGAGCACAGGCCGCCTTTTGAGGCTCTTTCACCCCCTCACCCCTTCACCCGCTCACCCCCTCAGTTCTCTTCACCTCTTCAGTCCCTCCGTGCCCTACAGCGGCTTCAACGTCCCCTGCAGGTGCTTCAGCATCCGAGGGGGGCCGTAGAGGAGGTGGGGCTTGTCCTTGCGGTACGGGGTGTGATGGGAGCGCACCCAGGCGTCGATGTCCACCTTGGGGCCGCTGAGATGCCGGAACTCGCCTCCCGCCTCGAAGAGGATGCAGAGCGCGGCCGCGACGTCCAAGATTCCCTCTCCCTGCCCGATGGCGGCGCAGAGGTTGCCGCGCCCCGTGTAGGCGACCTCGATGGCGATGCTGCCCAAGGCCCTTAGGATGCCCTTGGCCTCCGAGACGTTGAGCGTCTTCAGAGGTGGGCTGGCGAGGCAGACGGTATCCTCCGCGGCAGGCTCATCACGGTCCACGCAGCGCAAGGGGACACCGTTGCAGAACGCACCCTGGCCGCGCACCGCCCAGAACAGCTCGTCCAGACGCGGTACGTAGAGGGCTCCCAGGAGCGGCACCCCTTGGTGCACCAGACCGACGGAGACGCACCAGTGCGGAAGGCCGAAGACGTAGTTCGTCGTGCCGTCAATGGGGTCGCAGCACCAGACCGGCGCATCCGCCGGCCCGCGCCAGCCATACTCCTCGCCCAGGAAGGCGAAGTCCGGATAGGCCGCCTTCAGGCGTTCCTCCAGGAACAGCTCCGTATCTCGATCCACCTCCGTAACCAGGCTCTCGTCGGACTTCCGCTCGCACCCTACGGCTCCACACCGCTCCAGCGCGCGCTTCCCCGCCTCAGTGACGAGCCCCTTGACCAGCTCAATGCCCGCCTTCGTATCACGCATGCTCGCTCCTATCTCCAGGGTCGCGGGTGCACGCCCTTGGCAGTGAAGGGGCTGAAGGGACTGAGGAGGTGAAGGGGTGAAAGGGCCTCAGTAGGTGGCAGGGGGCGTCCTGCTGTCGACTCCCTTCCACCTACTGAGGTCCTTTCACCCCTTCACCTCCTCACCTCTTCACCTCTTCAGCCCCTTCACTGCTCCCTCGATGGTGCCTCCGCGCCTTCGTAGCCGCCGCACAGGGCGCGGACCATGGCGAAGAAGACGTCCGTTGCATCCAGGACGCCTCGGATCTGGGAGGCGCCGGGGCCGCTGGCCGTTACGGGGACGTCCGCCGCGGTATGGCCCAGCCCGCCCACCTTGGGAGGTGCCGTGTACTCCGGCTCCGTCATACCCGTTCCTGGCTCCAGGGGCACCTGGCCCCAGCCCAGGGTCAACTGCTTCTGGGCGGTGTCTAGGCCGGTGAGGGTCATCCCGCCGGTCTCGTGGTCGGCGGTCACGATCACCAGGGTGTCGCCCTTCTCCGCCGCGAAGCGCTTGGCCACGCCCACCGCCCGGTCGAACTCCAGCGCCTCCCACACGGCGCGGTTGGGGTCGCGCCCATGGGACTGCTTGTCGATGCTGGCGCCCTCGACCATCAGAACGAAGCCCCTGGGCTTGGCCGAGAGCACCTTGAGGGCGGCCTCCGTCATATCGACCAGTGAGGGCTCCTTCAGCCCGGCGCCCTTGCCCTGCTCCTGGGAACGGGTGCGGTCCACGACGGACGTCATGGTGCTTGCGCTGAAAAGCCCGAGCAGCCGGGACGTGTTGGCGGGTACCGCCAGCAGGCCCTGGCGGTCCGAGACGTAGCGGCCGCCCTTGCCGGTGATCCTGGCGCGAAGCGCCTTGCTGAACACGTCCCTCCCTCCGCCGAGGAGTACGTCCGGGGCCGATGCGGGGTACTGCCCGGCGATCTCCTGCGCCTTGCCGCGCTCGTAGCAGTGGGCGAGGAAGGCAGCCGGTGTGGCGTCCACCACGGAGGCCGTCGTTACCACGCCGACAGAGACCCCCACCTCTCGGCGCGCGTACTCCATCAGGTTCTCCATGCGCGGGTTATCCACCGGATCGGAGGTGTTGTCGGCCCAGGCGCACAGGGCCCCGTTGTCGGTCTTGTTGCCGCCGGCGTAGGCAGTCGCGCCGTTGGCGGAGTCCGTGACGAAGCTGTTGAGGCTGGAGGTAGACGCCAGTGCCAGCGTCTCCATGTCCTCCATCTCCAGATGGCTGCGGTACCGCCCGCCGACCAGTCCATGGCCGACGACCCGCGCGGCCTCTCGGTGTGCCAGCCCCATCCCATCACCGATCATTAGGATAACGTTTCTGGCCTTGAGAGCATCTCCGCCGACCGGGACCACGTAGAAGGTGCTGGAGGCCGTAACGGTACCGGAGGGCGTTCGCAGGCTGGCCTGAATCAGGCCCGGGCCAGGCTCTCTGAAGTGGACCTCGCGCGCCGTGACCTCCTTGGCCCCCGCGGCCGAGCTGCTGCGCAGGAAGCGCCGGACCTGCTCAAGCGGCTTACCGTTCACCCGGACCTCCAGCTCGCCCACGGCTCCCTCCAGACCCTTCGCCTCGACACGTAGGTCGAAGCGCTGGCTCACCGCGAAGACGGCTCCATCGGGAGGCAGGATCCTAAGTGAGGGCGCGGCCCGGCAGGCGGGCGTCAGCACCAGCGCCGACAGGGCGAGGGCGGCCTTGAGCCGCCGGAGGGTCCGGGTCATGGGTCTCTCCGATCCGCCGGCTCCGTCGCCGGCCCATGGTCGAGGGCGCGCGCCTGGCGCGCGGCTACGAGATGCTGTCCTGCAGAGGCGGCCACAAGGGGCCTGAGGGGGGAGTGCGTGGCAGGCCCATGCACTGGGTGATCCGCTACCCACCCAGCCCGCAGGGTGCGCGAGGCGCTCGCGCGCCGTGCCGGGCGCGGGCTTCCACACGCTCTAGCGAAGAAGCAGGCAAAGGGTCTGGTCTGGGCCGTCGGGCGACCTGGGGATCTCGCTGGCCCCGGCCGGGCCCGCGGCCGCACCAACCACCCTTTCCACAGGCGGCAGGGCATCTCCGCCCCGCCGAGCGGCGGTCCCGGCACCCTGGCCCGAGTCCTGCGCGACTCACCAGCACCTCGCTCAGGGTTCGGGCTTCCGCACGGTGACCGCCCTTGACGCAGGCCAGGCGAGCGCGCCGTGGTAGAGTGGACCTATGGAGAGCGTTGGTGTTGTAGTGGTGGGCGCGGGGGCGGCTGGCCTGATGGCGGGCATCACCGCCGCCGGCGAGGGCGCCCGCGTGGTGGCGTTGGACTCCCAGGCCAAGCTGGGAGCGAAGATCCTCGTCTCCGGCGGTGGACGATGCAATATCACCAACCATTCCGTGGCGCCGCACCACTTCCATGGAGGCCCGCAGCCCTTCATCGCCTCGGTTCTGCGCCGGTATCCCAACCGAGCGGTCCGCGCCTTCTTCGAGAGCCGGGGCGTTTCACTTAAGGTGGAGGAGACCGGGAAGCTCTTCCCCGTCAGCGACTCCGCGCGGGACGTGTTGGCGGCGCTGCTGGCGGAGGCCTCGCGCGTGGGGCTGGAAATCCGGCGGCAGGCGGAAGTGCGCGCGCTCAAGCGCGGCCCTCATGACCACTACAGGGTGCGAACGTCCGATGGTGACCTTGAAGCAGCTTCCGTGATCCTCTGCACCGGTGGCCTCGCGCTCCCGAAGAGCGGCAGCCGCGGGGCGGGGTACGAGATGGCGTCCGCCCTGGGCCACCGGCTTGTGCCCACAAGTCCAGCTCTCACGCCCTTGATCGGGCATTTCCCGCGTGCGGAGGAGCTGAGTGGGGTCTCCCTCCAGGCGTCCCTTCGGCTCCATCCCAGGTCCGGCAAGCGCGTGGACTACACGGGATCCATCCTCTTCACTCACTTCGGCTACAGCGGCCCGGCCGTCCTGAACATCAGCCGCCACTGGATCCGCGAGGGCATCCCTGCTCCGTCCCTCCACGCCTGCTTCCTACCGGGCACGCCGCCGGAGGAGGTGCGAGAGTGGCTCCTGAAGGGCGCCCGGGCGCATCCCCGCCAGGGCATCGTCGCCTATCTGGCCCAGCGGCTACCCCGAAGCCTGGCGCGAGGTCTGGGGTGCCTCGCGGGGCTGCCGGAGGGCCGGGTGCTTGGGGAGTTGACCCGTCCCGAGCGGGTCGCGCTGCTGGCCGCCCTCACAGACTGCGCCCTGCCCCTGGAGGGCCATCGGGGCTATGCCAAGGCGGAGGCCACCGCTGGAGGGGTGCCCCTGGAGGAGGTTGATTCCGAGACCCTTCAATCCCAGCTCTCCCCGGGCCTCTTCCTGGCGGGCGAGGTGATGGATGTGGACGGAATGCTCGGCGGCTACAACTTCCAGTGGGCATGGAGCAGCGGCGTCGTGGCAGGCAGAGCCGCCGCTCGGTATGCTCTGGGTCAATCGCCCGAGTAGGGGGCTGTCTCCCATCCTCTACGAGTGACTGGCGAGGTCATCGGCGCCGAGGGGCGTACAGAAGGAGTAGGTGTGTTAGGCGCTGGCCGGTTGAGAGCGAGGGGCGAGCATGAGGACCTTGGTGGCGCTGGTGGTGGGGCTGCTGACTCTGGGAGGGGCGATGAGCGTGGAGGCAAAGGAGCTACCGAAGGTCGAGGCGCTGCCGCAGGTCAGGGAGCTGCCTGACCCCTTCCTCTTCATGGATGGCAAACGCGTGAAGTCGCGCGGGAGCTGGGCGGCCCGGCGTGCTGAGCTGAAGGAGCTCGTTCAGCACTACGCCTACGGCACGCTGCCGCCGACGACGGGACGCGTGAAGGCGGTGGAGGACTCCTCCTCCCGCCTGGAGTCCGGCGCCACGGAGCGTAAGCTGACTCTCGCGGTGGATCCCGGCCGGAAGCTGCTGGTTCACCTGGTGCTGACCGTGCCCCAGGGCCCCGGCCCCTTCCCGACCATCGTCGACGGCGACCTGTGCTGGGGACGCGTGGCTCCCAACATCGTGACCGAGGCGACGAGCCGGGGGTACGCGCTGGCGGAGTTCGACCGTACCGACCTGGCCATCGACGAGAACAAGCGGACCGGGGGGCTCTACAGCCTCTACCCCGAGGGCGACTTTGGGGCTATCTCCGCCTGGGCGTGGGGCTTCCATCGAGTGGTGGACTACCTGAGGACGCTTCGGTTCGTGGACAGCCGGCGCATCGCCATCACCGGGCACTCCCGAGGCGGCAAAGCCGCGCTGCTGGCGGGCGCGCTCGATGACCGAGTGGCCCTGGTGGCCCCCAACAACTCCGGCTGCATGGGTGCCGGCTGCTGCCGTTTCCCCAACCAGGGCGAGACGGTGGAGCGCATCACCTCCGTCTTCCCCTACTGGTTCAGCCCCACGCTCAAGCAGTTCGTGAAGCAGGAGGATCGGCTGCCCTTCGACCAGCACAGCCTGAAGGCCTTGGTGGCCCCCCGACCCTTGCTCTCTACGGAGGGACTTGAGGACAACTGGGCGAACCAGCCCGGAACCCAGCTCACCTACCAGGCGGCTCGCGAGGTGTACCGCTTCCTGGGAGTGCCGGAGAAGATCGGCATCGTGTTCCGACCCGGCGGCCATGCCCACAGCCTTCCGGACTGGCAGTCGCTGCTGGACTTCGCCGATTGGCAACTACTGGGCAAGCAGCCCACGCGCCGCTTCGACCAACTGCACTACCCCGACGCATCGGCCGGCGGCTATACCTGGCGCGCGCCCTAGAGTGCGCTCCGAGTCGTGGGGCCGCAGGCCCCTGGTGCTCACGAGGACCGGGTCCTCGTGCTGGTGGAACCGCCGATAGGAGGCCTGATCCATGTTGAGAGGCTACACGCTTCCCCGAACGCCGAAGGGCACTTCCAGTCTCGTGCCCAGCCCGCCCTGGCACTATGCCGGCGACTGTCTCGCCGTGGAGTTCGAGGCCGACGCCGACCGGGCTCGGGCCTTTCTGCCCGACTGCCTGGAGTTGGAGTCTCCGCGCTGTGCTGTCTACTTTATCGAGTGGCAGTCTGCCACTGATGAGGGGGAGGAGTACCTGGACCCTGTCCGGAGCCAGTACCATGAGACGCTGTTTCTGCTCTCCGCTCGGTTCCAGGGAGCTTCGGTGGCGTTCTGCCCCTTCATCTGGGTGGACCAGGATGTTTCGCTGATGCGCGGCTTGGTGCAGGGCTGGCCGAAACAGATCGGCTCCACCTGGATCACCCGCGCCAACGGGCTGCCCTCCAAGGCCTCCCCGGTCCTGGGGCCCGGTGGACGGTTCGGCGCCACGCTCGCCGCCAAGGATCACCGCCTGGTCGAGGCGCGCGTGACGCTGGAGGAGAAGGCAGAGGGACTGCCGCGGCCGGGCTTCGCCCGCGCGGTGAACACACGCTACTTCCCGGAGCTCTCGCTGGGCAAGCACGACCGTCCGGCGGTACACGAGCTGGTGCAGCTTATGTCGCGCGACGTCCATCTATCCGAGGTCTGGAAGGGCAGCGCCAGCCTCAGTATCCCCGATCATCCCTATCTGGAGCTGCCGGACCTCCGGCCTACGCGGGTGCTGGCCGGCTACAGGTTCTCCTTCGCCCTGACCGTTGACGATCTGGGGTTGCTGAAGGACCTGTGCGAGGGGGCGGCGGGGGACTGAGGGGGTGGGGAGGTGAGTGGGTGAGGGGGTGAAAGGGCCTCAGCGGGTCGAGGTGGCGTGGTCTCCGACGGGTTGTGCCCGGCGGCGGCCCGCCCGGCGGTGAGTCGCCGGGCTCAGGGGCCGAATCCTCCTGGAAGGAGGGTCCTGACCCCAAGTTGCACCCTTGGTTCAGAACCCCGGTTCACCGGGATTGAGCCTCGGAGCCCGGCGATTCACCGCCGGGCGGTCCACCGGTGAGCACCCATCCCCACCGAAGCTACATGGTTGCACCTTCTGAGGCCCCTAGACCCCTCATCTCCCCACCCCCTTAGTCCCTACGCTGGGCTAAGGAAGCGTCGTCGGGGGGCGCGGCCCGCAGGGCTGCGATGGCGGTTTGGGCTTCCTCCAGGCGGCCCAGAACCAGTACGTCGGGGATGAGGTCGAAGCGTGTCAGGCGCACCACCCGCTCCGCCACGCCGCCCTTCACCACCAGCACCAGGAGCCCCTGATGGGCGGACAGGCTCCGTTGAGCGGTCATGAGGATCCGGATCACGGAGCTGTCCAGGAAGGTAACCCGGGTCAGGTCAACCACGCAGGCGGCCGGGGAGGAGGAGAGCGCGGCCTCCACCTCCTGTTCGAAGGAAGAGGAGTTGCTGAGGTCGATCTCGCCCTTGGGCTGAATGATCGGGGAGCCATCCGGCAGCGTGGAGTGTGTCATTCAGCTAGCACTCCCGTGGGTCTGACAGGCCGCTTTGCGGGCCGTGGGGATAGGGCCAAGGCAGTGTTCCTCCCTGCCCGGGGACGCTAGGCTCTACGCCGAAAGCTGTTTTGCCGCCTGGCTGAGCCGATCGAGGGGACGCGCCATCTTCCGAGGGGCGGCAGAGCACCACAATCGCCACGTCATCACCGAAGCGCCCTTCCGACCACTCCTTTGCCTGATGTAGCAGATCCGCCAACTCCTGGTCGGCGGCACCCAAGCTGCGGTTCCCGGTGAGGCACGCCCGGATCCGGTCAGCGCCGAAGCGCCCGGAGGGTCCCTTGGCATCCTCCAGGCCGTCGGTGTAGACCACGATCCGTTCCCCCGGTCCGAGGTGGCTCTGCCCTCCCCCAAAGCGGTAGCCTCTGATCGCGCCAACCACCGTGTCCGTTGGCTCCGTTAGCTCCGAGGTGCCATCCGACCGGCGGATGACGGCAGGGCAGTGGCCTGCGGAGACGTACCGCAGTACGCCGGTGGCGGGGTCAACCAGCCCCAGGAAGACAGTCACGAAGCCCCTGACGGCGTAGAACTGCTCGTACAGGGCCGCGTTGGCCAGCGTCAGCGCTTCGGGGGCCGAAGAGGTCGCGTAGGCGAACCCCCGAATCATGTTCCGCGCCGCCGCCGTGAGCGCCGCCGCCTCCAGTCCCTTGCCCGACACATCGCCCACCAGCAAGGCTACCTGCCCCGTCGCGGTCTCGAAGGCATCGTAGAAGTCGCCACCCACCAACAGGTTGTCGTACGCGGGGAGGTAAGCGCCCGCGACTTCAAGCCCGCTCAGGACCTTCGAGCTCTCAGGCAGCAGCGCCCTCTGAAGCTGCTCCGCGATGTAGTGCTGGCGGCGCAAGGCCTCTTCCAGCGTCCTTCGAGCCTCGGTGAGATGGGTGATGTCTCGCCAGGCGGCGATGGCCCCCCGGATCTCGCCAGAGCGGGACGTGATGGGACCTGCGTTGTAGATAACCGAGACCACGCGCCCGTCTGGACGCTCGATCCGCCACTCCTCGTTGCTTACGACCTCTCCCTGCCGCAGAGCGCGCCAGAGGGGCGTCTCCTCCAGACTTCGCTCCCCTCCCTTTGTGTCCCGGAGACCCCAGGCGCCGACGCTTGCCTCGACGGGCCACGGGCCGCGAGCCTCAGGGGGCTGCCCGAGCAGCTCCAGGCCGTGGCGACTGACGGAGGAGATGGCACTGGAGTCGGCATCGGCGATGGCGATGCCCTCCGGTACGTGCTCCAGCACGGCCTCCAGTACGCGGTGGCTCTGTCGCAGGTCCCTGTTCGCGTTCCGGATCTTCAGCATCGCCAGGCAGGCGGTGACCGAGCCCATGAGGAAGGCCACCAGTTTGGCGACCGACTCCTCGGCTTGCGACCCCCGCGGCAAGTCCAGACCTGGTGAGAGAGAGTAGTAGGCGAAGGCAAGGAAGCACAGGAGGAAGGCCAGCAGGGCCGGTCCCTCCCCAAAGAGGTAGGCCGACGCCATCATCACTAGGACATAGAAGACCGGGTAGTTGATGAGCTCCATGTAGGGGCGAGACTCCTGGAGGACCAGGGTCATCAGGGCCACGAAGGCAACGGCTGCCAGGTAGCCGCGCCAATCTCTGCCCTTCGGCCTTGGTTCCAGCGTGGGAAGCTCGGGCCCGCCGGGTCTCAGCATCGCGGCGACCTCCGCGCGACCTCCCCCGAGCGGATCGCGCGCGGGCTTGGTGGCGTGACCAGGAACCGGAACGCTCCAGTCAGACCGGGGGGCCGCGCCGCCTCATGATGGAAGGAGCTGGGTACGCAGGGAACGGTAGGGGCCGCGTCAAGCGATTCCGTAGGGGTGGGCGGGCTTTGGGCGCTGGAACCCGACCTAAGCTGGGTGGAGCGGGAGGGGGAGGCGCTGACCAAGGGCGGGGGGCTCGAGGTCCGCTGGGTGCCTCGGAGGCGAACAGAAGTCCTCCTCTTGGAGGCTGCGGCCAGGCCTTCAGGAAGCAGCGCAAGACCGGTATGGGATATGGGCTTCAGCCAGTGCATAGCAGCGTCCGTGGCCCGGGATCAACTTGCGAGGGTGCCGGTGGCGTTGACCATCCCTAGGTAGACACTACCGCCCAAGGCGCCGACTCTCCTGCTCTCGGGTGCGGGGGCCGGAGCGGGGACGAATTCCAGCCCAGACGCGCTCGATCCCGATCAGGTCCCGGACACGGCCCCACCGTGCCCCTCTGCCGGGACCGCTGCCTGGCACCCGCTCCGCGCGAGGCGCGTGCGCGTCGCCCAGGGCGCGTGTGTCCCGTAGCCAACGCAGGCTAGGTGCCTTACCCACTCGCCGCCGACTGCCTAACATGCGTAACCTCGGCGAGTGCACCGAGTTGGCCCAACAGGCTACATCGTAACCGGGGGGACCTGCGTGGCCGCGGAGCGAAGTCAACAGCGCGATCGGGTGGCACCGCGCAGGCGCCGTGTTGAGCGCGTGTCGCGCCGCGGCCCTGAAGGTTGGCCCGGCGCCTGGGGGGATTGGCGCCCCGCGGCGCCCAATCGCGCTGCGCGGGGCGGGGGTTGCGGCTGAGCGCGACCGGCGGCAATGGCCGGAGCGTGTTCGCTCTCTGCCTGTAGGTGCACGAGGAGCTTGAGATGTACATGCACACTGGCGACCAACCCATGCTGGAGTTGGGCTTTCGCGACCACAGTTGCAACTGGGGCACCCACATCTGCGGCCTCTTTGAGACCCCGGAGGAGCGGGACGAGATCTTGGTGGGTTTCCTCCATGCCGGGGACGAGGCTGGCGACCTGCAGCTCTGTTGCACCACCGAGAGGACACCGGAGCAGTTCCACCAAGACTACTCTCGCGCCTACCCCTGCTGCGCGGGCCGGTCTCGCGATGGGGGCTCCTTCACGCTTGCGTCGCCGGAAGAGCTGTACTACCCTAACGGGAGCTTCTCGCCTTGGGAGATGACCCAGGGGTTGGAGAGCTTCTTCGCTCGCAGCCAGGCTCAGGGGCCGCGCAACGTGCGCGCCACTGCCGACATGTCCTGGTCCTTGCGCGCCATTCCCGGCATCGAGAGCCTGATGATCTATGAATCCCGGCTCAACTACTTCATTCCAGGGAAGCCCTGGGTCAGTATCTGCCTGTATGACCTGAAGCGCTTCTCCGGAGCCACCATCATGGGGGTCCTGAGGACCCATCCCTACACCATCAGTGGAGGGGTGATCACCACGAATCCCTACTACCAATCCCCGGACGAGTGGCTCTCCCAGAACGCTCCGGAGTACCTGCGCTCCATGACGCCCCAGTGATGGCTCCGGGAACGGAACACCTGGAACACGACCTCTTTCTGCTGATGCTGAATCTGTCTCAGCTCCGGCAGAGAGAGCGCATCCTTGCGCTGTTCATCGACTCCATCAACGGCGCTCAGGATGCCCTTCGGCTCTGCCTGCTGGCCGAGGGCGATTCCCCCAGGGGCGAGATACTTGAAGTTGCCGCTAACGGGCAGCGGCACTGCCGGCTGCTTCTGGCGCCCGCGAGCCCTGGACCAAACGGCGACGGGCAGGAGACCGGGGCCCTGGTCCGCAACGCGGTCCAGATGCTGGCGGTGATCCTCGACAACCGCGCCCAGGAGGAGATGCTGGCGGGCGAGCGTGCTCGGCTGGAAGCGGCCGTAGCCGAACGCACCCGAGAGCTGCGTGGGAGCGAGGAGCGCTACCGCAGCCTCGTCGAGGTGATGCCCTGCGGCCTGGTGGTCCATGACTTCCAGGGCCACGTGGTCGAGGCGAACCGGATGGCCCGGGACCTCCTGGCGGGGAAGCCCGGAGCGACCTTGGAGGAGGCCTTCGGGGAGGCTGGTGACCCCTGCGTTACCGAGGCGGGCGAACCCGTTGACTTCCGGGAGCTGACCTCCCAGCAGGTGCTAAGCACCGGGGAACCCGTCTTCGGCGTGCTGATGGGCGTGCGGCGGCCGGGCGAGGTCGAGACCCGGTGGGTGGTCTGCAACTCGGCACCGATCTTCGCGCCCGGCTCCGATACTCCCGCGGGCGCGGTCACCGCCTTCGCGGACATCACCGAGCAGAAGAGGGCTCGCGAGGCGGCCGAGGAGAGCCGGACGCGTTTCCAGATGCTCTTCAACAGCTCCGCGGACGCGCTGTTCCTGCTGGACCCCCACTCGCGGCCGGTGCCAGGGCTGATCGTCGACTGCAATGGGGCCGCCTGCGAGATGAACGGCTACACCCGCGGGGAGCTGGTCGGCCAGCCCATCGCCCTTCTGAACGAGCCGCTGACTCCCCGAGCGCCCTCAGCCTCCGAGCCGCCCACCTACCTGGCGCAGCTTCGGATTGCCGGCAGGCTGAGGCACACCCGCAGCCATGTCCGCAAGGACGGCAGCGTCTACTCGGTGGACGCCAGCAACAGCCTGGTCAGTATGGGCGGCCGCGAACTGATTCTTGCCCTAGAGCGGGACATGACTGAGTACTACACGGCTCAGGAGAAGCTGAGGGCCAGCGAGGTCCGTTACCGCGACCTGTTCGAGAACGCTCCCATCGCCCTCTGGGAGATGGACTTCAGCGGCGCCAAGCGTGAAGTCGACAGGCTGGCGGCCACTGGCATCGCGGACCTGGAGGCGTACTTCGAGGAACACCCGCTGGTGCTGAAGGAGGTCTTTGCCAAGGGGCGTGTACTCAACGTGAACCAGGCGGCTCTGAACCTGTACCGCGCCAGAAGCGTCCGGGAGCTGGTTCAGGGCGGGCGTGGTCTCGGCGCCCAGGAGCTTGGGCCGCTGCCCCTCCGGGCGATGGCCTCGCTGCCCCGGCCCGCCATCAGGCTCTCCGGTCACGAGCGGCGGATGGCCATGGACGGAAGCCCCCTGGTGGTGCTGACCTCCTGGGCGGCCGCTCCCGGGCACGAGGAGACCTACGACCGGGTCTACATCTCCGAGGTGGATACCACAGAGCAGCGACGGCTGGAGGACCAGCTTCGCCAGTCCCAGAAGATGGAGGCCATCGGCCAGCTCGCCGGCGGCGTGGCCCATGACTTCAACAACCTCCTCACGGCCATCACCGGCTACGCCGACCTGGGTATGGACCGCTTGCCTACCGATAGCCCCCTCGTCCGCCACCTAGGCGAGATCCGCAAGGCGGCGGACCGGGCCTCCGCTCTCACGCGCCAGCTCCTCGCCTTCAGTCGCAAGCAGATCCTGGACCCCAGGGTTCTGGACTTGAACGCCGTGGTGGCGGACATGGACAAGATGCTCCGCCGCATCATCGGTGAGCACATCCAGCTCAAGACCCTTCAGTATCCCAACCTGGCGAAGGTGAAGGCGGATCCGGGCCAGTTGGAGCAGGTTCTGATGAACCTGGTGGTGAACGCTCGCGACGCCATGCCGGAGGGTGGCATCCTTACGGTGGAGACCGGGCACGTGGTACTGGACGAGGCCTATGCTCGGGTCTACCCCGAGGCCAAGACGGGCCCCCACGTGATGCTCTGCGTCAGCGACACGGGGCACGGCATGGACCAGGCTACCCTGTCTCACATCTTCGAGCCCTTCTTTACCACGAAGCCGCAGGGCCAGGGCACCGGGCTGGGCCTCTCCACGGTCTACGGTATCGTGCGCCAGAGCGAGGGGACCGTGTGGGTCTACAGTGAGCCGGGCCTGGGAAGCACCTTCAAGGTCTATCTGCCGGCAGTGCTGGACGACACGACTCAGGGCGTGGCCGCCCTCACCCCCACGGAGGCGCCGCGCGGGAGCGAGCGCATCCTGGTGGTGGAGGATGAGGCCGCCGTCCTCACGCTGGTGAGCGAGATCCTACAGGCGCAGGGGTACGATGTCGCCTCAGCCTCCGATGGCCGCGCCGCCCTCGACCTCTGCCAGCAGAACGGGTTCCACTTCGACATGCTGCTGACCGACGTGATCATGCCGGACATGAACGGCCACCAGCTTGCCGATGCCCTACGAAAGCGGGACCCGGGGCTAAGGGTTCTCTTCGTCTCCGGCTACACGGACCACGCCATCCTGCACCACGGCTTCCTCGAGGAGGGCGTCGCGTTCCTCCAGAAGCCCTTCAACCCCAGCGAGCTAGCCCGCAAGGTCCGGGCGGTGCTGGATGCGAAGGATGAAGGGTGAAGGATGGGTCGTGGGGTCGTAGGGAGGGGCCTCAGAGGGTGGGGGGCTCAAAAGAGGAAAGGGGAGGCGCTTCGGGGATGCCGGGCCGATGAACGACCCGGCAGGAGGGCCTGCGGCCAAGCCAGGGGCTACCGGGTAGCGCGGCCCCAAGCCGGCGAAGTAGGTGATCCCCCCTGTCGGCCTGCAGGAGCCAGTCTAGCTCCCTGCTCGGCCGAAGGCCCTCCTGCCGGGTCGTTCATCGGCCCGGCATCCCCGAAGCGCCCCCTTTCCTCTTTTGGGCCCCCCCACCCTCTGAGGCCCCTCCCTACGACCCTACGACCCTACGACCCTACGACCCACCCCTACCGGAGAGCCCATGCGCGTATCTATCATTCTGGCGCACCCAGACACGAGTAGCTTCAACTGCGCGATCGCTCGGGCGGCGTACCTGGAGTTGCGGCTGCTGGGGCATGAGGTTGTCCTCCATGACCTCTACCGGGAGGGGTTCGATCCACTTCTCCCCGCGGAGGAGGCCGCGCGGGGGGCGGAGCTGCCGCCGGAGGTGGGCCGCCACTGCCGGGAGATCGCCCAGGCGGAGGGCATCGTCATCGTACACCCCAACTGGTGGGGTCAGCCTCCGGCCATCCTCAAGGGCTGGGTTGACCGTGTCATCCGTCCCGGCGTCGCCTATGAGTTCCTAGAGAACGACTCCGGCGAGGGGGTGCCCCAGGGGCTCCTGGTTGCCCAGGCGGCGCTCATCTTCAACACCTCCAACACCCCTCGTGACCGCGAGGTCGAGGTCTTTGGGGATCCCCTGGAAGCCCTCTGGCGGCACTGCATCTTCGGGTTGTGCGGCGTTGGCAAGGTGCATCGGGAGATGTTTGGGGTGGTGGTGACCAGTACTGCCGAGCAGAGGGAGGAGTGGCTGGAGCGCGTACGGGACGCGGTGAGGCTTCATTTCCCGGAGGCCTCGTAGCGCGGCCCCGTCTCTGACCGGTGATCTGCCGTCTTGACCCCCGGCCACCCCATGGTGGCCAGGGGTTCAAGCCACTCCGAGGGCAGCCGATAACCTATTCGGTGATGGGTTGCCATCTGTGACAGGCAGGGGTCCCGGCTGGACCACGCTTCGCAAGGGTCGTGGCCTTCCGAGATGCCTGGTCTGCCCAAAGCACCCCCTGCGCGGCGCTTACCGAACCTCGGGAGCGATGCGAGCAGCCCCGCCGACGATGCCTTGGGCGGTCCTCTATGCCCATCGCGAGGTAGCTCTCGGGAGCGTTCCCCCATGAAGCACGTTTGGTGCCGGGCAGGCCTCTGGCACCCAGTGGTTCCCCTTCTCTGGTTGCTCCTGACAGGTCTGGGTCAGAGGTGTCTCGCCAACCCGGTGGGGCCCGCTCCAGAGCGACGCCCCCTGACCCGGGTGGACCAGGTACTTAGCTTAGGTCCCAACACGACCGAGCCAGCCCGGCTTCGCGGCGTTGTTCTCTACCACGACCCCTCCTGGGCGATGCTCTTCCTTCACGATGGCACGGGTGGGGTATATCTGTCCTCGCCGCTCTCAGGCCAGACCCTCCCCCCGGGCAGCGTGATGGAGGTCTGGGGGACCGCCCGCCCGGGCGACCACGCCCCCTATGTGGAGGTCCGGCAGATCAGGAAGGTGGGCAGTGCCCCGCTGCCTAGAGCTGAGGCTGCCTCGGTCAGGCGGCTGGCGGCCGGCGAGGACGACGCCCAATGGGTAGAGGTCTCTGGAGTGGTTCAGGAGATCTCCCTGGACGGCGGGCACCCGGCACTGCAGCTCTCCGGGGAGGGAGTGCTCTTTAGGGTCACCTTCCCCAGTCCCTTCAACACGCCCCTGCCGGCTAGCTTACTCCATGCACGGGTTCGAGTTAGGGGGGCGGTGCAGACGCATCTCGATCCGTCCTACCAGGTGGGCGGTTTCCAGCTCTTCACCCCCTCGCTTCGCCAGGTGGAGGTGATAGGCCGGGCCTCCGTAGTCGCGCGGCAGGTCATTCCTGTCAGCAGCCTGGCGGGGATCCGCCGCGGCATGATTCCGGACACGCCCCTCCGTCTGCAGGGCAACATCACCTACCGGCGCCCCGATGGGATATTTCACCTCTATGATGGCTCGGCCGCCATCCGGCTGCGCTGTAAGGGCGAGCGCCAGCCTCGGGTGGGCCAGGGTCTCCGCGTCGACGGTTTCCTGAACGCCGACCATGAGGGCGTACTGCTTCAGGCTTGGTCCTGGAGCGGTACCGGCCCGATGCCGAACCTTCGCGTGTGGAGGACAACCCTTCCTCAGCTTCAGTCCCCAAACGCCAGGCTTCACGAGGGTATGCTGGCCCAGATGGAGGGGGTGCTGGAGGGCGATAGCCCCGGCGCCTCGGGCCGGACCCTGACCTTGCGAAACGGCCGCCAGCTCTTCGAGGTCAGGTCCGTCCCTCTCTCCACGCCCTCGGAGGTTCCCGCCATCGGCAGCGTGCTTCGCGTGACCGGTGTTCTGGTGCGCGTACGCGAGGAGATGGGCAGCGTCAGAAGCTATCACCTGGTGCCCCGCTCCGCCCAGGACGTACTGGTGATCCGCCATCCTCAGTGGTGGACCCTCCGGCACACCCTGATGACCCTTGCCTCGGCTCTCGTGACCCTCGTCGCCTGCGGAGGCTGGGCGCTGCTGCTGCGGCGGCGGGTACAGTGGCTCGAGTCCCATTCCGAGCTGCGGGAACAGTACCACCGCGCCATCCATGAGACCGAGGAGCGCTTCCGGGTGATGGCGGACGCGGCCCCCGTGCTCCTATCTATGACCGACGAGACTGGAGCTTGCACCTTCGTCAACCGGCCCTGGATGGAGTTCACCGGCCAGCCGATGTCGGAGCACCTGGGGACCGGCTGGATGCGCGGTGTGCACCCCGAGGATCTGCCCCGGGTGGAGGAGATGCTTCAGCAGCGAAAACGGGTGACCGCGGAGTTCCGTCTGCGCGATGGGGGTGGCTGCTACCGCTGGCAGTTCTATGCCGCGGCGCCCCGCGAAGCGCCGGACGGACGCTTCACCGGGCTCATTGGCTCCTGTGTTGATATCACCGACCGTCGGGACCTGGAGGAGCAGCTTCGCCAGTCTCAGAAGATGGAGGCCATCGGCCAACTTGCCGGCGGGGTGGCCCATGACTTCAACAACCTCCTCACCGCCATCATCGGCTATTCCGACCTCATGGCGCCCCAGGTGATGACGACCCCCGCCCTGCGCCGCGGCGTGACCGAGATCCGCAAAGCGGCGGACCGCGCGGCCGACCTGACCAGGCAGCTCCTGGCCTTCGGCCGCCGACAGGTGCTGCAGCCAAAGCTCCTGGACATGGGCGAGGTGGTCGCCGGTATGGAGCGGATGCTCTGCCGGCTCATCGGGGAGAACATCGAGCTGATCTCACGCCGCGAGGCGGGACTGAGCCTGGTGCAGGCTGATCAGGGGCAGATCGAGCAGGTGATCCTGAACCTAGCGGTTAACGCGAGAGACGCCATGCCCGGCGGCGGCACCCTCACCATCACCGTACGGAACCAGACACGCGAGGGGCCCGGCGGCCCCCTTCGTGAGGTGCTCATGGAGGTGCGTGACACCGGCACCGGTATCGATCCCACGGTGGTGGATCGCATCTTTGAGCCCTTCTTCACCACCAAGGAGATGGGCAAGGGCACGGGACTAGGACTGTCAACGGTCCACGGCATCGTGCATCAGAGCGGTGGGCGCATCGCCGTTGAGAGCGAGCCGGGCCAAGGCACTCTGTTCCGCGTCACCCTGCCACGGGCCGAAGATACGGAGACCCTCGAGGCGGGCGACCCGGAGAGAGGGGCCGTGGCCCGGGGAAGCGAGACGCTGCTGCTGGTTGAGGACGAGGAGTTCGTTCTCTCGCTGGTCGCGGAGTCCCTGGGTAACCTCGGCTACGGGGTCCTCCAGGCCCCCGGTCCTGAGGCCGCGTTGGAGCTGTGCCGGGAGCATGGCGCGCGCATCGGCCTTCTGATCAGCGACGTGATCATGCCCGGCATGGATGGGGTTGAGCTGACCCTGCGAATCAGGGAGATGGTCCCCCAGATCCCGGTTCTGCTGATGTCGGGCTACACCGCCGATGTCCTGCCGGGCCGTCTTGGCCTGGCGGACACCGGCTTCCTCCAGAAGCCCTTCTCCTCGGAGGACCTGGCGCTGAAGGTACGCGAGGTCCTGGACCAGTCGCGAGCCCAGCGGCTATCACGTAGCCGCTGACACGCTGCCGACGCACGGGTGACGAGCCAGGGCACGCATCAGGACCCCGGCCGGAGTCGCCGCACTCCATGGGGGCGGTTACCCACAGGCAAGCTCCTAAGGCTCTTTCACCCCTTCACCAAGACCGCGCAAGCGCGGCCTCTCACCCGCTCACCCCCTCGGTCTCTTCTCTGTGTCCTCTGTGCCTCTGTGGTGAGGCGGTTCGTCAGCCCGGCAGTTGGCCACCCGCGAGGAGTGCCGCGGCGCGGTCTCGGATGCAGGCGCTTTCGGCGTGGTGTGAGAGCTGGCGCAGGCTCTCGTGTTCCCAGAGGCGGTCTCGGTAGGGCGCGAAGAGGGACTCGTCCACGGTCTCCTCCAGGCGCGAGATGGAGAGTAGGTTCTGCTCCACCTCCCACATCGCGTTCATGGCGGGAACGACCGCCGAGACGGCAGGATGGCGAAGCACCCAGCGGAGGCTGTTCTCGGCGGCGGTGGGGGTGCCGGGGTTGGGGATCCGGCCTTCGGGCACCAGAGGGTCGAACACGCTGATGCGCCGGCCCCACTGGTCGGGCCCGCAGTCCCAGCAGAAGACCTTCATCGCCACCACGCCCACGTCTTGGTCTTGGGCCACGCCCAGCAGTTCCTCGGCCGCCTGGGGAAACTTCGGGTTGTAGCGCAGCATCAGGTAGTCGGCCGCACGAGTCTCCCGCAGTGCCTGGGCGACCATGGTGAAGCGCGTGAGCTCGTGGCAGCTCAGGCCGATGTGCTCGATCAGCCCTTCCGCCTTCAGCGCGTGAAGAGCCTCCAGGGCCGCGGTGATCTCGCCCTGCGGGGGGCAGCCGTTGCCCACGCCCATGATGAAGAGTGGAGCCCGAGAGTAGCCCATCACCTTCAGCCGGGATTCCAGTTCCCCCCTCAGGCGCTCCCGCCATCGTGGGTCGCTAATGCCGTCCACGTGCTGCAGGGAGACATGGAGGCCTTCTCCCACGCCCGCGCGTCGGAAGGAGTCCGCCAGAAGCTCTACCTCATTGAAGAAGGTGGTGTCGAAGTAGTTGACGCCGCCCTCTACCAGCCGCGCGACCAGCTCTGCCCTCTCGTCTGGGGTGCGGAATCCTCCGTCCCCCACCGGGTAGGTATGCCCCCCCAGTCCGAGCACCGAGACCTCGCGCTCCGATCTTCCAAGCCTGCGCCTTAGCATCTTCCGTCGCCTCTCTAGTCGTGGTTGCCTTCCCTATGCTGGCAGGTCGAGCGGCCTCAGGGCAAGAGGCGGCCAGATCTGGCCCCGCCGCCCTGGTAGCCTGGGTCCTTGCGCCGGGAGGGGGTGGGACTCGGCAAGGGCAAGGTGTACCAGATCGAGCCGTGGTCGGATGCAACTTCGGCAACTCAAGGGCGTCTAAACACTATGCAGTTATCAGAAGGGGAACTTCTACTGCGTCTCCGCGACCTCGTACCGGAGTTTGGCCTCGAAGGTTCGCGGGGATCGATCCACTGGGCGTTCTCCGCAGCCCAGTTGTCAACGCTCTGAGCCATACCCATCCAAGCCTGGGTGGAATGGGCAGGGCCCTAGCAATCCGGTAGGCTCCACGTATTAACTCTCCTGGCAGTCCAGCAGGACCTGAGCTGGCTTAGGCTGCTCCTTGGTGTCTCAAGCAAGCGTAGGTCTGTAGCCTCACAACGATACACCCGACCCAGGCGGTACCTGCCTGGGCTCGGGTGCTCAGGGTGGGGATGGTGCGCGAGCGCTTTGGGCTTCGCGCGGGTTGGGGGACTGCCGCACCGGAGAGTGAGTGGAGCTCACCACTTATCGCTTCCACACTGACAGAGCCCGAGTGAGCTCCTACAGCGCGAGCCACGCTGCCGCCTCTTGGCACAGCGGAGCCGCGCCTCGTGGTGCCACAGGGCTAGGAGACCTGAGAACCTCATGCAGTACCGCAGTTCTCTCGCGTCCCTGTTTGCGATTGGTGCCGCGGTCGTCGCCGTAGTGACGACGATGCCGGCGAGATCGCAGTCGCAGGGGCCCGTGGACCTGGCGCTGGGAAAGCCCTCGATTGCCTCCGCGATCGAGAACGGCCTGCCTCCCGCCCAGGCGAACGATGGTAACGCAAGCACCCGCTGGGGCTCCGGAGCCGCCGGCGAGCAGTTCTGGGCCGTGGATCTTGGGTCGGTCCAGACCATCAACACGGTCAGACTGTCCTGGGAAGCCGCCTACGCGGCGGGCTACGACATCCGGGTGAGCCAGAGCGCTCTGCCCACCGATGCCACCACCGTGGACATCAACGACGCGAGCTGGAAGACGGTCTTCGAGACCACTGAAGGCAAGGGCGGCGTTGAGACAATCTCGCTCAGCAACGTGAGCGGTCGCAGCCTGGCGGTGGGCCTGCATACCCAGGGTCCTTACGCCACCTACTCCCTGTGGGAGGTCGGCGTCTATGCGGAGAAGACCGCCACTATCTCCGGCAAGGTTACCGGTCCTTCCGGTGCCCTGCAGGGTGCCGTGGTGCAGCTTGCGGGAACCACTGGCAGCGCCACCGCGACGACGGATGCTCAGGGTGCCTACTCCTTCGCGGGGCTTCTGCCCGGCGACTACACCCTGACCGCCTTCCAGTCCGGCAAGCTCGCGCCAGTGACCAAGGCTGTCACGGCCGCTTCCGGCCAGACCGTGACGCAGGACATCGCCCTCACCCTTCCCACGGTGGTGACGCCCTTCGCCTTCCCGTACTTCACGGCGGACTGGCTTGCCACCGACGAGGAGCCGGCGGACTACAGCCCCAATTTCGACTACGCCTTCCCGACCGCTCTGATGCCCGCTAGCCCGGCGACCATCAACGGCGTCACCTTCGCTCTGGGCTCCGGCGCCACCGGCGCGAAGAACGTGATTGTCATCCCCGGCACTTCCTTCCTTGTGCCCGCCGGCAAGTACGCGGCCATCAACGTTCTGGCTTCCGCCAGCGCTGGCCCCTACATCGGCACCGTGACCCTGAACTACGCGGATGGCTCCAGCCAGCAGGTCCCCTTCCGGGTGAGCGACTGGTTTGCCGCCCCGGCCGCGGGTGAGCGTGAGGGCATCCTGGTCACCTATCGGCTGAACGCCAATGGGCACGGCAACGACGGCTCCAACATCCGCATCTTCCAGAGCCAGATCCCGGTGGATTCCACCAAGGACCTGGTCTCCTTCGGCTTCTCGGACGCTCAGGCGGGTTCTCCCACCACCGTCCAGGCCTTTGCCTTCGCCATCTCCCTGGAGAGCCTGGCCGCGCTGCCTCAGTTCGGCACGATCTCCGGCACCGTCAACGGCCCCTCCGGCGCTCTGTCCGGCGCGACCGTGACCGTGGGCCCTTACACCCTGGCTACCAGCGCCACCGGTACCTTCAGCCTGCCGAACCTGCCCGCCGGTAACTACGCCGTGACAGCCTTCGTGCCCGGCACCTTCGCGCCGGTCACCCAGCAGGTCAACCTGACCGCCGGTGGCACCCAGACCGTGACCCTGGCCCTGAGCGCCAAGCCGCTGTTCGTTCAGTATCCTCTGGCTTACACCCATGACTGGGCTTCCACTCATGAGAACCCCGGAGATTACAACGGCGCGGATACCGCTTACCCGGCTGAGGAGCTTCCCGCGGCCGGCAACACCACGCTGAACAACCTCCAGTTCACCTGGCCCAGCACCGCGGATGGCGCCAACAACGTGCTCTACGTTGACGGCCAGACCCTCCCGATCCCCGCCGCTCACTACACCGCGATCCACCTGGCGGAGTCCGGCGGCTGGGGCACCATGTCCGGGCCCATCACCCTGACTTTCGCGGACGGCTCCACGCAGACCGTCTCCGCCAGCTTCACCGACTGGTTCGGCGCTGCCGGCGCTAAGGAGAAGGAAGGCATCGTGGTTGACCACCGCCACAGCCCCACCGATCCCGCCGCCAACCAGGGCGCCCGCATCAAGATCTTCACCGAGACCCTGCCCATCAGCAGCGCCAAGGTGTTGACCTCTATCACCCTGCCGCCTCACAAGGGCGACTGGAACAACCAGCTTGGCTACCTCTGGGCGATGACCCTGGAGGCCCTGGACGCCCCGCAGACCGGCACCGTTACCGGTACCGTTACGAGCGCCAGCGGCGCCGTGGCTAACGCGGTTGTGAGTCTGGCCGGCTTCGGTCAGGTTGCCACTGACGCCCAGGGCAAGTTCACCATCGCGAACGCGCCCACGGGTCCCCTGGCTCTGAGCGTGATTGCTCCGGCGGGCTCCGGCCTGGCGGGCGCTACCGCCACCGTTACCGTTGCGGCGGGCCAGACCGTTGCTGCCACTATCCCGGCGCTGGCGGCTAGCCCCTCTCAGGTCTTCAGCCGCACCCAGGCCAGCAACTACGAGAGCGGCCTGAAGCAGGTTGAGAGCGCTAACACCACCAGCAGCGTCACCAAGGTGACGACCGCGGTCAATGAGTCCGCCCGACAGATCCCTGCCGCCGGCCGAATGTACTTCCGCGTTGACCCGAGCTTCGCCAAGCAGTTCACTGCCAGCGGCCCCGCCTACATCCAGGTGCGCTACCTGGACCAGGGCACGGGCACCTTCACGCTGCACTACACCAGTTCTGACATGACCACCTCGGACATGGGGCGCTACGCCAAGGCCGCGGCGGACACCGTCACGCTGGGCAAGACCAACCAGTGGGTAAACCACCTCTTCACGATTGACGATCCGGACTTCCTGAACATGCTCGCCATGGGCTCCAGCTTCTACGTGGAGGCCGCCGGCGGTCCGCTCGTCATCCATGACGTGATCCTCTCCAAGACCTCCAGCATCGGCGCCATCCCCAATCCTCCCGCCTCCGTTCCCGGAGACGTGAGCGGCGATGGCAAGTTCAACATCACCGACATCGTGACGGCTCTGCGCGGCGTGGCTGGCCTTACCAACCTCACCGACGCTCAGAAGCTGGTCGCGGACGTCAACGGCGACGGCAAGTTCAACATCTCCGACGTCGTGATGATGCTTCGCAAGCTCGCGGGCCTGATCGACAAGTTCCCCACCGAGCAGTAGAAGATAGGGGCTAAGGGGCTGAGGGGCTAAGGGGCTCAGGGGACTGAAGGGGCTCAGGGGGCTTAGGGGAACTACCTAGCCCCCCGGTCCTCCTCAGTCCCTTGAGTCCCCTCAGTCCCCTTAGCCCCCTCAGTCCCCTCAGCCCCTCAGTCCCTTCGCTCTCTCCAGGAGTTCACCGGGCCGCCCTCGTAGTAGTCCCTATAGCTTCCCCCCTGCAGGCGCCCTGACGAGACAGGCCTCTCCTGAAGCCGGCTGTCTTGGGCTTGCTTTTGGCCGTCCGTGGGGCCCTATGGGGTCGGAAGCGCTTGGGAGGTGGCCATGCGCTACGTCATGACTCAGAAGCTCTTTTCCTGGGCGGACAGCTTCGTGATCCGCGACGATCAGGAGCAGGAGGTCTACCGCGTCGAGGGGCGGGTCTTCAGCCTGGGCAAGCAGCTTTCCTTCCAGGACATGGAGGGCCGGGAGCTGGCCTTCATCCGCCAGAGGCTGCTCTCCTTCGGGCCGACCTACGAGATCCACCACGGCGGCGAGCTCGTTGCCACCGTCAAGAAGGCGTTGTTCACGCTGCTGCACTGCCGGTTCACCGTGGACGTTCCCGGCCCGGATGACCTCGAGGCGCGGGGGGAGTTCCTCGACCACGAGTACACCTTCACCCGCTCCGGCCGGCCTGTGGCGGCCGTCACCAAGCAGTGGCTCTCCTGGACCGATACCTACGGCGTGGAGGTTGAGGAGGGCCAGGACCCCGTGCTGATCCTCGCCAGCGCGGTGGTCATCGACCTCGCCTGCCACGAGAACCACCACGGCTGAGCGCCGCCCGCCCGTTCCGCCGCTGGGTGGCGGCCCCTGGATCTTCGCACGTGGTTGGCGAAGCGGCGGGCCCACACCGCCTGGCGGCTTGCGCCCGTCGCGCCCTGCCACTGGTGGTCTGTCACGAAGGCCCCAGGAGGTCCCGTAGTTCGCTTCCCTTGCGCCGGCAGTGGGCTCAGTGGCTGCCTTGTGGACCACTGACCCCAGCATTACGCCCCTGGAGTACCCCTATGCCCTGCTTGCCCCGCCGCGCCCTCACTTGCTTCTTCCTGGTGGCTCTTAGTCTGTCTCTCCCCAAGGGAGCCGCTGCTTCGGCCGGATGGATCCAGGCCACGCCGGTCTTAGGCGGCGAGTCCGGGTTCAAGCCCGTGCCGCTCTTCTGGTTCGAGGTGAAGGAGACTCCCTACGCCTTTCGGCGGGAGGTGATGGTGGGGCAGGGGCTTCGATGGGCGGCGGCGGAGGCACGGAGCTCCGGCTACCTGTACGCTTTCGTGGACGGCCGACTCGCCTACAGCTACGGGCCCAAGGAGGGTGAGAAGGCGGACACGAGCCTGACTCACCGGCTGGACCTGACCCCCTTCCTGACGCCCGGGCGCCACGCTCTGGTCGTGAGCGCCCCGGCCGAGGGCTTCTCGCTGGACGGTATGCTCAGGTACTCCGGCCGAGCGGAGCCGCTTCAGACTGATGCCGCCTGGCGGGTGCGCCGGTACGCTCCCACGACGATCCTTGAGGACCAGTCCTGGCTGCGGCTCGGCGGGGGCCAGGAAGGCGCGCCGGTTGCGCTCCGCGAGGCTCCCGCTGGCGGCTCGGGCGTTCCGGAGTCAAGACTGCTGCGCCTCGTCGCGGCGTCACGGGCGCAGAGGGCGGTTGCCCTCTACGACGACACCGTGTGGCGCCTGGGGCTGCTCACCCGGCGCGGGCTGGTGCTGCATGGAGCCTCCGCCTATGGCGCGCTGTACAAGGCGCGACTCAACCCAGGGGCGCTCCGCGCTACCCTCACCTCACTGTCGGCATCTCTGGCGCCGCGAAGCCCGATCGGAGTGTGGGTGGCATCGCTTCGAGGCCGGGAGGCTCAGGCGACTGGTCCGCAGGCCATCAACCTACTGACCCAGGTGGAGGCCCAATCGGCGCGGATGGCGCTGCTTTCTCAGCGGCTGTGGCTGCTGGACGAGGTGAAGGCGCAGAAACTGGCCGGGAGGCTGGTGCATGCCTATGGGAGGGTCTCCCTGCCTCCGGGCATCTCGGCAGAGCGGGTCGGCGCCGCAGCCGGCATGGCGGAGTTGCAGTCCCTGGAGGCTCGGCTATCCACGCGGAGGAGGGCGCTGGAGCGCGTGCTGGGCGGCACCCTGAACGTGCTCAACGAGAGCCGTCGGGACCGTCTGGGCTGGCTGCCGCATCCCGACCTGGTGGATGGTCAGCTTCGCTCCTGGGGTCTCTACGCGGGACCCATGGAGTCCCGGCCCTACGTGCTGCCGGAGCAGATGGAGTGGCGCTTCAGCCCGGACCCCGGCGATCAGGGTGAGGGTGAGAAGCGGCAGACCATGGGCTACAACGCCGAATCGCAGTGGCCTCGTGTGAAGGTGCCCGCAAGCAGGACCACCTACCCGGGGGCCTCTGGTTACCGTGGCACGGCATGGTACCGCGCGCGTTTCCAGGTGCCGGAGGAGTGGAACGGCCATCCCGTGGAGGTTCGGTTCCAGGCGGCGGGCCGATGGCGCGCGTGGCTGAACGACCAGTTCACGGAGGACACGCCGGGCTCCAAGGGCCACACTCTCACCTTCGCGCCGCAAGCGGTTCGCTACGGGGCGCAGAACGTGCTGGCTCTGGAGGTCCGGGAGCCGGGTGCCAATCCTGGATTGTTCGGCAGCTTCGAGGTGCGCTGCCCAGACCTGATGGTGGACCGCCGTGCCATCGTACCTGAGGCGGAGGTCACGTCGACGCCGCTCTCGCCAGCCGTCATCTTGACGCCCACGGAGCATGGCCAGCCAGGCAGCACAATCCATCTCTACGGCTGGGCGGAGCGCCACCAACCGGGGCCCTCCGCCATTCTGCTGCCGATGGCGGGACGGGACTCCGGCCACCCCAAGCTGCTCTCCGTGGGTAAGGGCGGCTCCTACCGGCCCACCGTCCACGGCCGGATGTCCCAGAATTGGGCGCTGGTCTGGATGAAGGCCAAGGACGGCAAGTCGCCGGACCGCCCGCTGCTGCTGGTTTTCGAGAAGCAGCCCACGGAGATCGGGATCCACGATGGCTTCATCAGCATCAGCCTCGGAGCGCCGGGCTCCCGCGTGGTGGCGGTTCGGCCCTGGGTGAGACAGGTGCCGGAGCCTGAGTCGCCCGCGATCTGGCGAGGGATCGACTTCTGGCGGCGCGCGGCGCTACGGGTGCCGGTGGGCTACGTGGAGGTCACGCGCACGGTGAAGCCCGGCCCTCCGCCTGGCTTCCAGTTCGGCGTGACGAACGTTCCCTCCGGCCCCACCCTGAGCCACGAGATCGTCTACGACTACGTGGCACTGAAGGATGAGTGGGGCACTCGGCCGCTGACGGTGGCGCCGCTTCCCGCCCTGGCTTCCTACGGAATGGACTGCCATTTCCGGGGGCTGGACCTCAAGGGCGCGCGCCCGGAGGTGGCCCAGGACGGCGGCCTGCTGGCCCCCTACCGCGTGGTTCGCGGCGCCGACCGGGTCGCCTACTCCTACCCCATCGAGCCCTATCCCCGGCTCACGGGCTTCACCTCCTGGATGTTCAGCTACGCCGACTCCGGCGTGCCGGGGAACGCCCGTGAGGTGGAGGTGCTGGCGACCACCGGCGCGAACACCTACCGGCCCCAGCACAACTTCGGCACGGAGGTCAGCCCCTTCTACGGCCCCAACAGCCGGCGCACGCGGGTCGAGGTCCTGGCGGACTACTGCCGCAAGGCCGGCATGAACTACATGAACAACATCGACCAGACCCTAGGCGACGACCGCAAGGTGGTCCAGCAGGACTACCCTGCCTTCATGGAGCGGGTGACCCGCCACTACGAGGGGATCGCGCGGCAGCTCCGTGCCTGGCCCTTCCTCGATGTGGCCTACGACCTGGTGAATGAGCCCTTCGATCACCAGCACGGGCCGTACAACGAGGCGATGAAGACCCTCACCGCGCGGGTACGTGCCATCGATCCGACTCACCTGCTCTACGTCGAGCCCTGCGAGGCCTGGGGCGCCATTGAGCAGCTCAAGCTCATTGAGCCCACCGGCGACCCGCTCACCCTCTACAGCTTCCACGACTACAACTTCCGGCTCTTCAAGCCCTCGGACCGGTGGCCGACGGTGAACCAGGACCTCTCCAGCATCTGCCGCAAGTGGACGGAGGCCTTCCGCTTCGCCATCCAGCACGGCACGGGGATGCACTGCGGGGAGTTCGGCGGCTTCGACCGCTCTACGGACGGGGAGCTGGCACAGCTCACGCTGATGAACGACTTCTTCCGCGTCTTCGACCAGTTCGGGATGCACTCGAACTACTACCCCGGCCGGGAGCTCTTCGGCCGCCGCGCGGACGGCAGCCTTGCGCTGAGCAACGTGGTCCGCGCCTACCGCGCCTACACGAAGGCGAATCCGCTGGTGCATCCGGTTGGGTGACGGGCGGGGGGGCGATGAGCGGGGGTGGGACACGAACGGCGATGGGTGCACGAGCGGCGGAAGGCACGAGCGGCGGGATACGAGCGGCTGAACCCGCTCGCTGACAAGACAGGCGCCCGCCTTCGCGGGCGCGGATGGTAGCCACGGACCGTCGGCGGAGACGCCCGGCAGTTCGGCCCGCGAAGGCGGGCCGCCGGCCAAGGGCCGCGCAGCGAGCGGGTTCAGCCGCTCGTGCATCGCCGCTCGTGTCCCGCCGCTAGTGCCGCTAGACATGCACCCAGACTGGATGGGCACACGATTGATAGAGGCATGCGCTGCATGGATGACGTAGAGGAATGGATCCTGCGGCTTCAGGACGGGGACTGGCAGGTACACCGCCGTGCCACGGATGCGCTCCGAGCCACCGGCCCGGCCGCGCTGGAGCCCCTCTGCCGCCTGCTCAAGGGCGGGGACGAGCGGGCGCGAGAGGCGGCGGCTCGGACGCTGGGTGAGATCGGGGATCCCGGGGCAGCGGGGGCTCTCCGGGCAGCCCTGCGAGACGAGGACGCGTCGGTACGCCAGGCCGCCGCGGAGTCGCTTGGAGGGATGGGGTCTGATTCAACCGGCGCCCTGTGCGAGGCCCTCGCGGACGGGGCCTCGGGCGTGCGGCGGGCCGCGGTCCAGTCGCTCCTGAAGCTTGCGGATCCCCAAGCTGCGGACGCCCTGTGCAAGGCGCTTCGAGACGCTGACTGGTGGGTGTGCGGGACCGCCAAGGCGGCGCTGGTCAACCTCGGCGCGCCCGCCGTTGGTCCGCTCTGCCGGCTTCTTCAGCAGGGCAGCGAGGAGGAGCGTTACGCCGCCATCGAGGTCCTCGAGGCACTCGCGTTCGCCAGCCCCACGCCCCGCCTCCGGGAGGCCCTGCCGGTGCTGCGGCGCCTGGCGCGAGGGGCCAAGAGAGGCAGCCCGATGCTGCTATCCCTTGAGCGAATCCAGGCCGCGCTGGAGGAGACGCGGAGCCTTCCAGTGCCCGCGACCCTTCCCGCACCGGTCACTCCGAGCCTGCCGATCCCGAGTCCGGCCCCACCACCCCCAGACGCGTAGGTGATGTGCTGATGCGCGGCTTCGGGAGGCGGACCACTGCCTGGGCGCTCCGTCCCCCGGTAGCTCTCCGCGACCTGATCTCCCGGGTTCACGACCCCGGGAACCTCGGTGAGCGGGCTCAGCCGCTCACCGTCTCCGCCAAGCCTCGGTTGCCTTCGGGACGTACCTCCATACCGGCCGGCACTGTGGTGGGCCGGCCATGGGTGGTCCTGCCGCGGGGTCATGTGCTATCCACGCCTTGGGCCAACCACCAGGCCACCGCGTACGGTCTGGCGTGTCTGGCAGGATGGATGAGGGCCTGAGGAGCCGCGATGCTGGAAACGTTTCTTGAGCTGCTGGAAGAGTCCTACTACGAGGTCGGGTTCGCGTTCGAGGGTCTGGAGGACGATCACGTCTGGAGGCGGCCCGCGGAGGGGCTGCTCTCCGTGGGTGAGCTGGCGGGGCACATCGCCTACTGGGAGGCGGTGAAGCTAGCGGGCGATGGCGGCGGCACGGGGTCGGACCTGGCGAACTGCCGGGTGGCGGGACCATTGATCGACCGGCGCTTCCGATACTACCCGGCGCTCACCGCGACTCCGCTCTCGGAGCAGCAACTGGCGATGACGACAGGTCAGGTCCGCGAGGAGCTGCTGCGGGTGCATCGGGAGGCGGTTGCACACTTCAGAACGCTGAGTCCCGACCTTGAGAGCCCCGTTCCAGGGTGGCCTCCCGGCTTCACGTACGGCGCGGTCCTCAAGTACGCATCGTTCCACGTCGCCTATCACACGGGGCAGATGTACTCGGCGCGGCACCTCCTGGGTGAAGAGACACCAGAGAACTAAGACGGCGGCCAGGGACAGCCTCACCACCAGGAGTCGTGCGCTTGCGCGGAATAGTCTAGTGCGAGCGCACGATACTTCCAGAACTGCCATACTAGAGAGCCGCAGAGGACACAGAGGAGAGCCAAGCTAAGGTTCTCTTGGTGCCTTACTGTCTTGGTGGTGAGGTAGTCTCTAGCCACCGACTAAGGACCGAGGGGGCCCTACGCCGGCTGGCCGATGCAGAAGCAGTAGCCGTCCTCGTCCTCACGCAGGAAGAAGGCGCGATAGTGCTTGCCCTCGTGGACCTGAACTCCGCACGGGCCTGGGTTGCCCCCGTTCCTCTCCAGTTCCAGGCGAACCGCGTCGACGTCACTCACATCGAAGTAGCAGGAGCCGGCCTGGCCGGGGTCGTGGTCTTCCTTCCGGATCAGCCCAATCCGAACCTGGTCGCGCCCCAGGACCGCCCTCGTCGGGTCACTCGTGACCACCGAGAAGCCGAGCACCTTCTGATAGAACTCCGCCGCGGGACCGATGGCTTTCACCGGTAAGGCGCTCGGATCCGTATCGCCGATCGGGTACACCCCTTTGAAAGCCGCTTGGCTCGACATGGCGCCTCCTCATGATGAACGCGGCCCTCCGGGGTGAGTAACCACCCGGAGGGCCAGTCTGTTTCCTCATACCATATGGCGCGGGCGATCCCTTGCCTTCAAGTGCCCGACGGGGATGCCCTCGGCGATCCCACGATCCTATGAAGGAGAGCCGGCTGTGGGCCACCAGTAGGTGCCGGAGGGGAGGGTACCGCCGGCCTGGCCCTTGGGCCACTCCGTGTACTTGCTGCTCTTGATCCACTTCGCGTGCCCGTCGGCGAAGCCCATGTTCGCGCCGCCCTGGTGCCGCGCGTGGAACCAGAATCGGTTATCAACCGGCCAGTTGTTCGGCGTGGAGCGGTCCACGAAGTCCATCTCGTTCTCGCTGCCATGGATTCCGATGATCTCCGCGAAGAGGCAGGTCTGGGTGGGGTAGGGGATGTCCGACTCGTAGACGAGGTCCTCGTTGCCCAGGCCTCCTCCTCCAGCGAACCAGGCGTTGTAGCCGAAGCCCCGGTACAGCGACCGGCTGGGGCAACGGTACACCCCCACGCTGCCCACATACTTGTAGGTGTCGGTAGCCCAGTCGCGCTGCCCCCAGGGGAGACCCAGGAAGTGGTCTTCCGTGGCGGTTGCCGGACGCTTCGGGCCGCCCGTGGAAGTCCAGGTGCGAGGCAGGGCCTGATCCCACTCCTGGGCATAGCTCTGGAAGGCCAGTGCGAGCTGCTTCTGGTTATTGAGGCAGTGTACCGCGCGCGCCTTGTCTCGGGCGGCGGCGAAGACGGGGAAGAGGATAGCAGCCAGGATGGCGATGATGGCGATGACTACTAGCAACTCGATGAGGGTGAAGGCTCTTCTCATGTCGGCCTCCCGGGGGACAGAAGGGACTGGAGCTTAGTCTGGGGCACGCGC